>JAIQFL010000076.1 GCA_020073365.1 Terriglobia bacterium
CGGGGTGCGGGCTTCGTCGATCAGGATGGAATCGACTTCGTCGACGATGGCGTAGTGGTGGGGACGCTGCACGCAGTCCTCAATGCGGAACTTCATGTTGTCGCGCAGGTAGTCGAAGCCGAATTCGTTGTTGGTTCCGTAAGTGATGTCGGCGCCGTAAGCCTCCTTGCGCTCCTGGTCGTCGAGGTCGTGAACGATGACGCCCACCTGCAGGCCCAGGAATTTGTAGAGGCGGCCCATCCATTCGGAGTCGCGCTTGGCGAGGTAGTCGTTGACGGTGACGACGTGGACGCCTTTCCCTTCGAGGGCGTTGAGGTAACACGGGAGGGTGGCGACGAGGGTCTTGCCTTCTCCGGTCTTCATCTCGGAGATCTTGCCCTTGTGAAGAACCATACCGCCGATCAACTGCACGTCGAAATGCCGCATGTTGAGGACGCGGCGTCCCGCTTCGCGGACCACGGCGAAGGCTTCGACCAGGAGGTCGTCGAGGGGCATGCCTTGGGCGAGCTTTTCTTTGAATTCAATGGTTTTGGCAGCCAGGTCGATGTCCGACAGGCTGCGCATGGCGGGCTCGAGGGCACTGATCTCGGCCACCGTCGGCAGCATGCCCTTGATCTCGCGCTCGGTTTTGGTGCCAAAAATTTTCGCCAGAATGGCATCAACAATCATGCAAGGTCTCGCTACGGGGGGAATTCCGCAACTTCTATTTTAACTCTGTTAGAGATGACGGACGGTGAATCCAGCGTTTAGCGGAGGCCACTAAGCCGCTACCGTGACCCGCTCCGCCACTGCCGCGGATGGCGGCACCGGCTCACCGTGGGCTCGTAGGGACGCGATGTGCAGCGGAATGGAATCGGCGATGCGCTCCTTCGCCTCGTCAGCCGTCCTTCCAGTTGCCACACAGCCGGGAAGGTCCGGAACGTAAGCGCCAAACCCGGACCCATCTGCGGCCGGCTCGATGATCACGAGATAATCAGTCACTTCTCCAAAGCCTCCTTGGTTAGCCCGGCTACGCTCAACTGCGTTAGGGGATTCTCCACACCTTCGCAGACCAGATCAGAGTACTGCCACAAGCCACCAGGACCGCGACCGGCAGGGAATAGACGAGGCCTCGCGCAGTGGCCGGGAATCGCCGATTCGCGAAGAGCGCAAAGAACGCACCCGAAACCAGACCGCAGAGGCATCCGAGAAGCGGAGATGACCAGGAAACAGCGAAATCCCGAAGGCCAGGCTGCCGGAAGCCCTGCATGGAGGCTACGAGTTGCGATGCGCAGATACCCGCCAGGGCGAAGAGGATCAGCACGCGAATCACCGACGTCTTCCCGGAGGCTTTGAGGTACAGGTAGATGGGGAGGGCCATCAGTAGTGCCATGAAATATCCCAGAAGCGTCCCGTCGAAAATCACCGCCATCGCAGCCAGCCAGGGCCCCAGGTGCGCCCACATGAACGGATGGTTGGGATCGCCCATCAGTTTTCCGAGGAATAAGGGTGAAGACGGCAGGCTGAAAAGAGGAATCAGCGGGATGGTGGACACCAGAGGCGCCAGCCAGAATGCGAGGGTCGCGTTGTCCCAGGGGCGCTTTCCCATGGCCGTCATGGTATCACGCGCGGGACGCGATTACGGCACTCCGCCTCAAGGACGAAACCCCACACTGTGCCACAAGCTCGCGGAATCGTACAGGCGCCCGTTCGCCACCAGGCGCGACACCTTCGCGCCAATAGTACGCCGCGGTACACCGCTCGCACTCCAAGCACACCTTGCCGACGAGCCGCTCCAGGTGCCATGCTCGTGGTTCCAGGTTCCGCAACGGATGAACCTCATCTTCTGCTTCTTTCTTCTGTCCGGCTTCTGCAGCCTGGTCTACCAGGTGGTCTGGCTTCGGGTGGCGATGGCCGATTTCGGCGTCACGACGCCGCTCATCTCCATGGTTCTCTCGGTCTTCATGGCGGGGCTGGCATTGGGGAGTTGGGGCGGCGGCAGGCTGGTGCGGCGCTTCGAGAGCCGTCCGGCGGGATTCTTCATCGGCCTCTATGCGGCGAGCGAATTCGTGATCGGCGTCTCAGGGCTTGCCGTGGGTCCGCTTCTGGGATGGGGGCGCGTGCTGCTGGCAGCCCGGGTTGCGCACGCGGCATGGGATTCGTCCGGTTATTATTTCGCCTCGGGGGGCTGGATTGCGCTGGTTCTGCTGCCGTTCTGCACGTGCATGGGGGCCACATTCCCGTTGGCGATGGCGGGGATCAGAGCAGCCTTTCATAACGAAGCCCCCCGGTCATTCAGCTACCTCTACCTGGCCAACGTGCTGGGCGCCATGGCAGGCGCCTTCGGCTCCGCATTTGTGTTTATCGAGTTGCTGGGGTTCTCGGGGACTCTCCGGCTTGCCGCCGCGCTGAACACAGCGATCGCCGCATCGGCCTGGGCGTTCGCCCGGAGCGGAATCGCCTCCAGGCGTAGCCTGTTGCGCGCGGAGCTTCCAGGGACCAGCCGCGGCATCGCGATCCCTGCTTCGGCGGACGGCATGGAGTTGCCGCTGCTGTTTGCTTCGGGGCTCTCGAGCCTCGCCATGGAGGTGGTCTGGACACGGCAGTTCGTCCCCTTTCTGGGCCCGGTGGTTTACTCCTTCGCCACCATACTGGCTGTATACCTGGCAGCCACGGCGGCCGGATCACGGGTCTATCGCGCATGGGCCCGGCGCGCGGGCACCGGGGGCGCGGGGGCCGGGCCCAACAACGCCGCCGCCAGCGCAGTTCGCAGGAGTGCAGCCGTTCTGGCGGGTGGTTGCGCCCTTCTTCCGCTGCTCGCGGCCGATCCGCGTATCCCGAGCCGGCACCGGCTGCTGATTGGCGCGCTGCGGGTCGCCTGGGGGATTGGTCCACTTTGCGGGGTGCTCGGGTTCCTCACCCCGATGCTGGTGGACCGCTGGTCGGCAGGCGATCCCGGCCGGGCCGGAAGGGCGTACGCGGTGAACGCGCTCGGCTGCATCGCGGGTCCACTGCTCTCCGGCTTCTTCCTCTTGCCGATCGTGGGGGAGCGGTGGACGTTGGCGCTGCTCGCCATCCTGTTCTTCGTTCTGGGCGTCAGTCCCGCCCTGTGGGGCGGACCGGCCTTCGGCCGGAGGCCGACGGGGGCGTCGGCCGCGGACCAGGGTGTCCGCCCCACGTACACCCGCGGCGCTCTGCTGATCGCGGCTACCGTGGTCTCGCTGCTCCTGGTGGGATTGACCCGCGACTTCGAGACCCTGTACCCGGGTGCCCAGGTACGCCGCGATCACACTGCGACCGTCGTCGCGACGGGCCAGGGCATGGATCGAATGCTTCGCGTCAATGGCGTGGGCATCACCAACCTCACCCCCATCACGAAGATGATGGCGCACCTCTCGTTGGCCTCGCTCGAAGCCCCTCCGCAGCGCATCCTGGTTCTGTGCTTCGGCATGGGCACCTCCTTCCGGTCGGCCCTTTCGTGGGGCGTGCCGGTGACGGCGGTGGAGTTGGTGCCGAGCGTTCCCTCGTTGTTCGGATACTTCCACAGCGATGCCGGCGATCTGCTTCGGTCGCCGCTGGCGTCCATCGTCATCGATGACGCGCGGCGTTTCCTGGAGCGAACCCCGGAGATGTACGACGCGATCGTCATCGATCCCCCGCCTCCCATCGAGGCTGCCGGATCGAGCCTGCTGTACTCGCGGGAGTTTTACGAACTGGCGGCTCACCGGTTGCGCCGCGGCGGCATCCTGCAACAGTGGCTGCCGGGAGGGGAGCCGATCGTCGTGTCAGCCATCGCGCAGGCGCTGGGCCGCAGCTTCCCGTACGTCCGCGTGTTCCATTCGATCGAAGGCTGGGGGCTGCACTTCCTCGCGAGCCCGACACTGATGGTCCGGCATACCGCAGCGGAATTCGCCGCTCGGATCCCCCCGGCGGCGGCCGGAGATCTCCTGGAATGGAGTCCGGCTGCTACCGTGGAAGGCCAGTTCCAGCCGGTGGTGGCGGGAGAGATCGCGCTCCAAACCCTGATCGACAGCGATCCGCATGCTCCCATGCTTACCGACGACCGCCCCATCAACGAGTACTATTTCCTCCGCCGCCAGTTCCGTAAAACCGCCCGGTGACTCCCCAGGATATGGTGACAGGTTTGGCTCTCCCGAGGCGCCGTCTTTGCCCGGGGCGCGCCCTGTGGGGCGGTACCTCTGGTACTCGAACTACTAGTGACTTTAGATAACAGAGTTGCTACTATCCTTTTCAGTAGGGCAGTTATGGCAGTTCTCGAAATCCAACACACCGCGGGTGCTGGCAAAAGGGGGAACTGACTGCGTTTTCAAGTAGGTGCCAGTCCGAGCCTGATCGTCCGGAATATCCGGGATATTCCGTATGACGGTTTGAAAGGGGTTGTTCCGAATGGAATGTAAGACGATTCTAGTTGTGGACGACGATCCAATTAACCTGAAGCTAACTGCTATTCTTCTCCGCAGGGAAGGCTACAAAATCGTCACAGTGCCCGATGCAGAAGAGGCGCTTGTCATCCTGAATACGCTCCACCCCGACCTTATGCTCATCGACATCCGGCTACCTGGCATGGATGGACTGGAACTGACCCGGCGCATCAAGCAGAATCCGCGCACCAGTGACGTCGTGGTAGTGGCATTGACCGCGTGCGCCATGAGGGGCGACGACCAGAGAGCCTTCGAATCCGGCTGCGACGGTTACATCACTAAGCCCATAGACACGACGTCCCTGGGGTCGCGCGTCGGCGGGTACCTGGAGCACCGGGTTCCAGCCGGATTGGCCTACACGGCTACGGCTCCTGATTGCGTGGGAGCTTAAGGCACGGCAGACGGACTCCCCCAATGAAGATCCTGCCGGCGCGAATTTCGGCCGGCGCCTCGTAGCCCTGCGCGCCACCGGCAGTCACGAAATCGCCGCCAAAGCCACAGGCCGGTCGACGCCATACCGCAGCAACGCATGGATGTCGAGATAGTCTCACTTCGGCGCGTTTTTGCACGACCGCCATCTTGGTGCCTGCGATATCCGGCAGGGAAGCCCCATTGAGCAATCGACCAGCGCTAAAGGGGCGTTCGGCGAGATGCGCGTGAACGCCATGGGGGCGTATTCGAAACAGATCCAGTGGCGAGGCCGCGCCTGCACGAGCGGCTGGCACGGCCGCCATTCTGTTAAGGCACTACGGTGAAATGGTAGGATCCTGCCGGATTCCCGTCCGCGAGCACTGTTAGCACGGCGGGCCCGAGAATGGGGTTCCCGCCCCAGAACGGCACGCCGAAGGGCGTTGTGGTGCTGCCGGAGTAACCGGCGGGGAACGCGAAGTGCTGCCTCTGGGTGGTTAGGGGCGATCCAGGCTTGAACGTCACCACGAAGTCCAGGACGTGGATTTTCTTGCTGTTGCTGAAGTTCAGCCAGTACAGATTGTTAGCGGTGAAGGTGCTCTGCTTGACCTGCGTAACGGCCGGACCGAACGCCTTCTCCGAGACCCACACGGGAGACGCGACCGCCGCGGCGACGGCCTCGAACTCCTTGAGTGCGGGATGCGCGATTGCATTGAACAGTTCGTTTGCCATTTGTGAATCTCCATTTATCGGGCTACTTGTTTCATGAATCGAAATGCCGGTGCCCGTTTGAAACGTGGCGGACACCGCCGATATCCGGACATTCGATAGTGCAGTTCGCGGGAAATGCGTTTCGTTGGATTTCGCGCCTGGCAGCCAGTGCGTGCCCGCGATGCCGCGGTTCGCGAACTGGCATGCCAATCAAGCAGAGGCGGAATCGCACCGGTCAGTTCGGAAACGCAGGCCGTTTTGGCTCAGACCTGGTTGCCCCGCAACTCCATCACGTAGTATCGGAGTGGCGTCGTTCCGGCGTTGCGGACGCTGTGCATCTGGTTCGAACCGAAGTAGATCACCGAACCTGCTTCGGCCGTCTCGGTTCTACCTTCGAGGTAGGTTTCCCCAGTGCCTCCGACCACCAGCACGATTTCTTCGTGTTCGTGCTTGTGCGGAGCATGGGTTTCGGTTCCCGGGCCGAGGACGGTCTCGTGCATCTCGACATTGAACCCGGAACGGTTCACTCCGTAGAAGAACCTCCGGCCCTTCTTGGTTTCGTCGCCCTCGTAGCGAATCTGGTCGTTATGGTAGATTTTCGACGGCAGCGCCGGGGCTGCCTTTTGCTGGGCGGCGGCCCGTACGGCAGCCAATGCCGGAAGCAGGACACCCAAGTCTCGGCGTGATAGTTTCATCGGAGCCTCCTCGCACATGTTTCTGAAACGTGAGTATCACATGGATCGGGGCCAAACGCTCGCCGGGGACGCATTCATCTCTGGATAACCGCCAAGCGCCGGCACGAGTGCCGACGCCGGGCAGGCGGCACCGCCTGCCCCACCACGTCTTCAAGCCGGGCGATCCCGGAGGATGGCCTCCAGAATATCCGGGATCTCGAACACCGCCCGGTTATGCAGCCGCTCGGTAGCGGTGCGGAAGCGCGCGTACGTAGAGGGCTCGAGCAACTCATCGACGGCTCGCGCGATCCCACGGAAATTGGGGAGTACGATGCCCACACCCTGTTCGCGGACCCACTCGGTGTTGTAGCGCTCCTGCGGCAGCGTCCAGGAATTGCGTTCCACGATCACCGGCAGGCGCATGGCCACAGCCTCGCTGATGCTGCCGGGCCCGGGCTTGCCGATGAAGTAATCCGCCAGTTGCATGTAGCGCGGAACCTCCTTGGTGAAGCCCTCGACGAACATCGCGGCTCCGTGCGGTAGCGCGCGCAGCTTCTCCGCCAGCCTGGCGTTGTGCCCGCAAATGAGCAGAAGTTGCCGGTCCGCGAGGTGCCTCGCAATCTCCAGCATCACCGACGCACCCTCACCGCCGAAAAGGACCAGCCCCACCGGCTGATCCGGGTCGAATCCGAGATCCGCGCGCGCAGCCGCACGTTTCGCGGGCGGGAGCGGCTCGATCTCATAGAACCGCGGATTGAGGATCATGCCCGAAACCTGGTGCACCTTGGCCTGCGAATGCCCCAGGGCGAGCGCCTGCGCGACGGCCTGGTCCGATCCGCAGATGAGGTGCTGATCCTGCCGCTCGATCCAGAAGTGGGGCGGATAGTCCGCAATATCCGTCAGAATGGTGATGAAAGGCACGGCTGGCAGGGTGTTCCGCAGGCTCTGGCAAAGAGCGCGGTCGAAATTGGGGACCAGCGAAACCACCATGTCGGGACGGCTCCGGAGCCAGAACTTCTCGAGCACGCGCACCTGCTGCGAATGGAACATCCGGATCAACAGGTGCATGGCGGCCATCAGTTGGCCGGACCCCAGCGTCCAGCCGTGCTTGAGGACGACGTTGTAAACGTCCTGGAGCCGAAGCCCGGTGATCTTGCGGAAGATGTCGATAGAATCGAGTAACTCCTGCAGATTCACCATGCGAATCTCGAACGGGCGGCCCTGCTGCTCCATCACCTGGCGCAGGGCATTGGCCGCCGCGCGGTGGCCTCCGCCGGCATCGAAGAAGATGAAGTCAAGTTTCTCCACCAGTCCGATTGTGCCACGCCATGGTGCATGTGCGGAAAAAACAGACTGATTCACAGATGTTTTTTGCAAGCGTCACCGTATTGTATTGGTCGCGGCACTACAACAAGGGCATGCAGTGCGACTTGCATGTCCACACCAGGCACTCGGGTATGTGCACTATTCCGCTGCTCCGGGCCGTTTGCCGCGAATGTTACAACGAACCGCCGGCGGTTTACGAAAAACTGAAACGGCTCGGCATGGACCTGGTCACCATAACCGACCACGACTCCATCGATGGCCTCGAAGAGCTGCGCTCGCGGCCCGATTTCTTCCTGAGCGAGGAAGTGACCTGCCAATTGCCCAGCGGCACTCAGTTGCACGTGGGCGTGTACGACATCACCGACCGCGACCACATCGAACTGCAGCGCCGCCGCTCGGATTTCGAAGCGCTGTTGGCATGGCTCGGCGAACGCGACCTGTTTTTCAGCGCCAACCACGTTTTTTCGAGCCTCACCGGCAGGCGCGCCATCGAGGATTTCGAGCTGTTCGCCTCGGCCTTTCCCGCCCTCGAAACGCGCAACGGACACATGCTCCCGCGCGCCAACGAAAACGCCGCCGCCCTGGCGGATTACGCGGGCCGCGCCGAGGTGGGCGGCAGCGATGCGCACGCCATGGCCTCCGTAGGTTGCGCTTACACGGTGGTGCCTCGCGCCCGCAGCAGGCACGAGTACCTGGAGGGACTGCGACTGGGCCTCGGCAAGGTGCGCGGAGAGGCCGGCGGATTTCGCAAATTGACGCGCGACGTCCTCTGGATTGGCTGGCATATGGTGCGCGCCAATCCGTGGACCCTGCCGCTTGCCACGCTGGCGCCCGCTGTTCCGCTGGTGATCCTCTGGAACTATGCGCAGGAGAGCGTTTTCGCGCGCTGGTGGATGGCGCAATACCTGCAAGCCAGAGCCGCGAGGGGCGGGGACCGCTCCGCCGAACGCGCGGCGGAGGTGGCGGCGTGACGCTCGCGAGTGCGTTGAGCTTCATCGACGTCCGCGACCAGCAGTTGATGCGCCGCCTTAACCGCTGGCCCGCCCCGCGCTGGATTCGGGTGTGGATGCTTTCGGCCACGCGCGGCGGCGATGGATGCTTCTGGTACGCCATAGGGCTGATGATCCTGCTGTTCGGCGGGCCGGAGCGGTTCCTGGCGGTGGGATCGGCGGCGCTGGCGGCGGGATTGGGAATCGCGATCTTCCTGAAACTGAAGAAGGTCACGGGAAGAAGGCGTCCGTGCGCCTTTGAACCACACTGCTGGGCGACTCTGCTGCCACCCGATCAATTCTCGTTCCCGTCGGGCCACACCATTACGGCGTGTGCGGTAGCAGTGTCGTTGGGCCAGTTCTATCCGGTCCTGGCGGTCGGACTGGCGTTTTGCGCGCTCTGCGTGGCGGCTTCGCGGATTCTGATGGGGATGCACTTCCTGAGCGACGTGCTGGCCGGAGCGGTAATCGGGACGGCATTAGCGCTTGGGGTCGTACAGCTGATGCGAGCGGTCGCGTGACGTGGAGCGGGGCACACCCCAAAGAATGCCCGTATGAATGCGGGCAAGGCAGCCTTAAAGGCTGCTCCACGGCGCGCCTACAAAACTGGGGAATCATCCCCAAGAAGGGCGCGGCGGACGATCTTGATCGGTGGGTACCCCTGCGCCATGAATGCGTCGTGGAACTCCTGCAACGTAGATTTACCTCCCTTCATCTTCTTGTAATCGTCCCGTAACTTCAGGATCTGGAGCTTCCCCAGCGTGTACACCAGGTATGTGGGGTCGGAGGTGCCGCGCTTGGCCTCCTTCTCCGCCACCGGCCGCACCTGGTAGCCCTCCTTCACAAAAAACTCGATGGCCTGCTCCACGGTCATTTTCCCGGTGTGCATCTGGATGCCGGCGACGTACCGCGCATCGCGCAGCAGCGCATCCTGCAACTGGCCCAGCCGTAGCTTGAGGTCGCCCTTGCCGTAACCCTCATCGAGCATCATCTGCTCGCTGTAATGTGCCCAGCCCTCCGCGTTCGAGCTGCAGCCGATCAGCTTGCGCACCTTGGTGGGCGCGTTCGCAATCCACAGGAATTGCGTGTAATGGCCCGGATACACCTCGTGCACCGCGGTGCTCACGATGGTCCCCCGGTTGAAGCCCTGGAGATACTCTTCCACCTGCTGCTTGGGCCAACTGGCCTCCGGCAGCGTGACATTGAAAAACGCCTCCTTGGCCACTTTCTCGTAAGGACCCGGGGTGTCCATCGACGCCGTTGTCAGGGCGCGCTCGAACGGCGGAGTCTCTTCGACAATGGGCGGCACGGGCGATGGAATGGTGACGATGTGCTGCGCGACCACAAAACTGCGCAGGCCGCCCAGCACGTCGCGGAACGACTGCAGCAACTTGTCGCCCGTGGGATGGTCGTTTTCCAGCTCCTGCAGGATCTGCTCGGGTGTGCGCTTCGGATCGATCAGTGCGGCCACGCGCTTGAACTCCGCCTGGTTGCGGTGCAGATCGCCGGTGCCGACTTCGAGGAGGCGGTCCAGCGGAAGATCCACCATCTCGTCGTAGAGCAGCTTCTTGCGGTAGTTGTCTGCGCCAATGCGGAAATCGCCGTGGGAGCGCGGCAGCAGCTCCTTCTTCAGGTACGCCTGGTAGGAGTTGAGCGCGTCGATGACGGCCTGGTTGGCTTTCTGGAATTCGGCCAGCAACGGCCAGTCGGTCACCTGTTTGAAGGCGGCGGGGACATCGTTGTGAAAAAAGCTGACGATCCCCGGCAGTTGCTCCAGCGCGACTTCGGTGGAAATCCGCGGCGGGTTGCTCAAGTTCGCACGCGCCGATTGGAAGACGCGCGGGATCAGCCGTTCGCGCGCGATCACCAGTTTCAGCCGCTCCGCCGGCGGCGCGAAGCTGCGGCTCATGATGAGGAAGATGGCGTTGGTGGCACCCGAGGAGTAGATGTCCGGATTCTTCTCCCACGCGCGGATCGATTCCAGGCTGAGAAGGCTTCCCCGAATCTGCGCGAGCACCAGTTCGCGGTCCGCGGCAACCGAGGGCGAGAGACCGCGCGGAGCGAAATTCTGCACCTCGGACTCGAACTTCTTCAGGGCGGCGACCTCGGCCTGGATTTCGGCGCGCGAGCCCGTGGAGAGCTGGTCGTCATATTGGTGGAAGCCCGCCGCCGTCGCCTGCGCGGGATCGTACCGGAACACCAGCTCGTCAAAATACCGGCCGGCCAGCCTGTCGAATTCCGCGTCGCGGCTTTCCGCGAAACAGGAGCAGGCCAATGCGAGAATGAGGAAGATGCCAGACAGCTTCATTGTGATGATTATAGCGGGCAGGCGGACCCGGACCGGGCGCCCCGGCCGGCCCCACCACCCGTGACCGCCCTCCTGATCTTTGCCGCCACCTATTTCGTGCTGGCCATCGGCCGCCTTCCCGGGTTCCGTGTGGACCGCACCGGCGCGGCCATCATCGGGGCCAGCCTGATGGTGGCCGCCAACGTCCTGACTCTGGATGAAGCCTGGGCCGCCATCAACTACGACACGGTCATTCTGCTGTTCGGCATGATGATCGTGGTGGCCAACCTGCGCCTTTCCGGCTTCTTCACCGCGGTGAGCGCCTGGGTAGTGGAGCACGCTAACAGGCCGCTCCTGCTGCTCACCTCGATCGTTCTGGTTTCCGGTGTTTTCTCCGCATTCTTCGTCAACGATACGATGTGCCTGGTGCTCACGCCGCTGGTCCTCGAGATCACCGGACGGCTGCGGCGGAATCCCATTCCTTACCTGCTGGCGGTCGCGATGGCATCCAATATCGGCAGCGTCGCCACCATCACGGGCAACCCGCAGAACATGATGATCGGCAGCTTCTCGCACATCCACTACCGCGCGTTCGCCGCGGCGCTGGCGCCCATCGCGGCGGTGGGCCTGGCGCTGACGGTGGCGGTGATCGCGCTGGTCTATCGCGCCGAGTTCCGCCAGGAAAGCGAGCTCCGCGTGGAGCATCGTCCGGTGCGCGTGCACCAGGCGCTGCTGTGGAAATCGCTGGTGGCCTCGGCGGCCATGATCGTCTTCTTCTTCGTGGGCTGGCCCGTGCCGAAAGTGGCGGTGACCGCGGGCGCACTGCTGCTCCTCACCCGACGCGTGAAGCCGGAGCGGGTCTACCGTGAAATCGACTGGGGCCTGCTGGTGATGTTCATCGGGCTGTTCATCGTGATCGCGGGGATCGAGAAGACGCAACTCTCGGAGGACCTCTTCGCCATCGCGGGACGTTTTCACCTGGAACGCACCGCGCCGATGAGCATCTTCGCCGCCCTGCTTTCGAACCTGGTGAGCAACGTGCCTGCGGTTCTGGTTTTTAAGAGCTTCGTGCCACACCTGCCGGATGCCACGCGCGCCTGGCTGACGCTGGCGATGTCCTCCACGCTGGCGGGAAATCTCACCGTGCTGGGGTCGGTTGCCAACCTGATCGTGGTCCAGCGCGCCCGCCATGAAGTGCGGATTTCGTTTTGGGAATACGCCAAGGCGGGGATACCGCTGACGCTGGTAACGCTGGCGGTTGGCGTTTGGATGATGTAACACGGGCACGGGGCTGATCTGGCCAGCCGCGGGATTGAGACCGGGAATTCGTCCCAACCCGAACTGGCTAGAAAACTATCACACGATTCCTGGCCGAACATCGTCAGCTCGCTGCCGCACCTCTGGGCGCTGGTCATTCCGGCGACCAACACGCTGCTGACCGCCGAGAAGTTCGCCGCGATAAACTATGCCCTCGGTTACAGCGAGTATCCGCAGCGGGAATTCGATTTCCTTTGGAGGAAGCTACGAGATCCGCACAGTGAAGCTACCGGCGGGGCGCAGGTGTATGTCGGCTCGGGAGCGGCACTCCTGCAGAAGCCCTGCCAGCCAGGAGACCGCGCGCCAACCAGAGTGGTAGTGGGGGGAGCAGAGGCGCTGAGGCGCTCGCTCGATTGCACCGAAAGGGGCGGCGGATTACACTGGTCGCGAATGCGGTATTGTTGCGCACTCGCCATCGCCGTATCGATGCTCCGCCCGGCAATTGCGCAAATCCGGTTCGAAGAGATCGCTAAGAAAGCCGGCCTGGACTTCCGCTTGAAGAATGCTGCCACCGGCCGGTTCCACCAGGTGGAACTGATGCCCGGCGGTGTTGCGGCGTTCGACTTCAACAACGATGGCTGCATGGACCTCTTCTTCACCAACGGCGCCACGATTCCCGAGTTGCGCAAGAGCGGCCCCGAGTTTTCCAACCGCCTGTACCGCAACAACTGCGATGGCACCTTCACGGATGTCACCGCCAGGGCCGGCGTGAGCGGAGAAGGCTACTCGATGGCGGTGGCGACCGCCGATTTCGATAACGACGGTCTGTGCGACATTTTCGTCGCGGGCGTCAATCGCAACATCCTCTACCGCAACCTGGGCGATGGCCGCTTCGCCGACGTGACGGCCAAGGCGGGGCTCGCCGGCATCGACCCCAAACGCGGCAAGATGTGGTCCATCTCCGCGGGCTGGTTGGATTACGACAACGATGGCTGGCTCGACCTTTTCGTCTCCAACTATGTTGTATGGGACCCGGCCACCGAACCGGCGTGCGGCGCTCGGCAGAGCCGGTTTTATTGTCATCCGAAGGAGTACCCGGGGCTCCCCAACCAACTGTTCCACAACAACCGCGACGGCACCTTCACGGACGTCTCGGAGAGCTCGGGAATCGCCCGGCACATCGGCAAGGGAATGGGAGTCGCCTTCGCCGATCTCGACGGCGACGGATTCACCGACGTGTTCGTAGCCAACGATTCCGTGCGGCATTTTCTGTTCCGCAACCAGGGCGATGGGACCTTTCGCGAGATCGGCCTGGAAGCGGGCGTGGCACTCCGCGGAGACGGAGCCGACTTCGCGGGCATGGGGGTGGACTTCCGCGACTTCGACAACGACGGTTGGCCCGACCTGGTGGTCTCGGGCATGATCAACGACGGATTCCTCCTGTTTCGCAATCTCGGCCGGCGATCGCTCTTCGAGGATTACTCACAACGCTCCGGCCTCGAAATGAGCACGCGCCAGTTTACCGGCTGGAGCCTTGGCATGTACGACTTCGACAACGACGGATGGCGCGACCTGTTCTTCGCCCTATCGCATTTCCCAGCGCTCGAACGCTACATCGGCCGGGCCGCTCCGCTGGCGAACCGCGTGTTTCGCAATATCGGGGGGCGGAGATTCGAGGATGTTTCGGCCGGCGCCGGAGCGGACTTCCAGCAGCCCGCGCTGCACCACGGAACGGCCTTTGCCGATTTCGATAACGACGGCCGTATCGATGTGGCCGTCACTACGCTCGATGGTCCCGTGAAGCTGTTTCACAACATCACCACTGGCGCCGGGCACTGGCTGGCCGTTCGGCTGCGCGGAAGGAGGAGCAACCGTCAGGGGCTCGGGGCCGTGGTTTCGGTGACGCTGCCCGACGGGCGGACGCTGTACGGTCATGCCACCACCAGCGTGGGTTATGCCTCTTCCAGCGAGCCCCTGGTGCGCTTCGGCCTGGGTCCGCATACGGGCGTGAAACAAGTGGAGGTCCGGTGGCCAGGCGGCGGAAGCCAAAAGATCACCGGTGTGACGGGCGACCGGATCATCGAGATCGAGGAGGCCAGGTAGTGCTGTACGGCGCCAGGGGCCGGGGGCCGGGGGCCAGGGAAAGGTTGTGGCTCTGTGCTCTCATGGCGGTTTTGCTGGCGGGTTGGACAGCCGCACAGGCGCCGCCTTCGGCCGGCTATGCGGCCTACCAAAGGGCCAACCGACTGTTCGTTGCCGGGAAGTACCAGGAGTCTTTCAATGCCGTGGACGAAGCCCTGAGGCTGGATCCGAAGCTGGCGCCGGCCCTGACGCTCAAAGCCAAGTTGGCCATGGCGGCCAACCGTTACGACGTGGCGCGAGAGAGCCTGGAGCAGGCCATCGCGGCGGATCCCTCCTCTTGGTACGCGCAGTTCCTGTATGGATTTCAGTTCTATCGGCAGAACGAGTTGCCGGCGGCGATTCAGGCGCTCGAGAAGGCGCGCCAGTTGAATCCGGGTGATGCGCGCACACCGCTCTATCTGGGTCTTGCCCAGGAGAGCCTGGGCCAAACGACAGAGGCTCTCAAGACTTATAGGGAGGCGATCCATCTCGGCGAAGTCTCGGGCCAACTCGATACCGATATGCTGTTGAGTTGTTCGCGGCTGCTGTTCCGATTGGGCGACTTCGAGGAATGCCGGCATTGGATCGATCGCGCCCTGAAGCTGGCGCCGAGCTCCCGCGACCCGCACTTCGAATCGGCCCGCCTGTTGCTGAAGACGGGGGATGCGGTTGGAGCCGCAAAACAAGGCGAGATCGCGCTCGATCTGCACACCGGCGACGTGACCGACCGCCAGGTGCACTTCCTGCTGGTGCAGGCTTACCAGTCGAGCGGCCGGGAGCGGGATGCGGAACGGCATGCGGCTGCGATTCGCACCCTCGAAGAGCGCGATCGAAAGTAGGGCCCGGCCCATCTCACGAACCCCCGGCGGCCGTATTCAGGGAGAATCGTTTCCGCATTTGGCCGTCGGTTCACGAGAGATCCGATCAGAGGGCGTCACCCTTTGGAGCTTGACCGCGGAGCAGGAAGGTCTTTGGGTACGATCCTCGGCCGCAGATCTTGAACGACCCGAAATCCTTGTACCGGTCAGAACCCGGTACTTCTGGCTCTGTCTCGATCCAGAGTCTGAGCCGATTCAGATCCGCGACGCTGATAGATCGGTCACGCATGCGATCAACCAGATGCTGACGAACGCGAGCCGGGAGATTGCCCCAGCTCTCGATTTTTGGCATCAGTTGCCAAAGACCATACGACCCAACTGCTCACCCAGCCGTTTTACCTCTTCTGGATCGGTAGCGTTCCGGAAGCGTTCGGCGAGGTCGAAAAATTCCTTCTGCTTTTCCGCTTCCGCTTGAATCCCGTTTTCGATGAGTTCTACCAACATCCGGTTGGCGCTAAGGCGGCGACTCCTGGCCATGTTGCGCACTTGGGCCGCGACGCTCACCGGCAGGCTGACGCTTTGCCGCACAGCTTTTCTTGTAGTTCTCATCACACCATTATGCACCAATCTGGTGTGATTCCAGGCGTGCAGCAGCATTGACCTGCTCAATCGTCCGATCCAGGGCAACAGTTTCGGGACCGCAGGCGACAAAAATCAGCCAAGAGGTTAGTGGGCGGTTTCCCTGCCGACTGACGTGAACGGCGTTTCACGGGGGTGATGTCCCTTCGGCGAGCGACCGACGGATCCCCGGATGCAAGCTGGCTTTGGCGGGTAATTCGTGTTCTGCACTCCCCAGATACCGGTCTGGGAGTTCCCGAGTGCCCGAGCATCCATGCAATGGTCCCAGGCGTTGAGTTGAGCTCTAGAGAAAGAGTCCGGGGCTGACTCGAAAGAGTTGCCCGAGTTTTCGCGCTTGCGGCGCGCTGATGCTTCGCTTCCCGGTCAGAGCCTCGTGCACATGGCTGCGCTGTCCGAAAACGGGCTGCAGGTCCGTTGCCGCTTTCCCGGAGTGCTCCAGGAGGAACCGGAGCTTTTCGGCGGGGAGGCTATTGTCAGGCGGGAGTGCGTGCCGACGGTCGTAGTCCTCGATCAGCAGGGCCAGTAGGCGCAGGAGTTTCGTTTCTCCCGCGGAACGGGTGCGGCCTTTGCCGACCAGGTCGCCGAATCGGCGGGCGATCTGGTTATACTGCGCTTCCGTCTCGATCACCTGGGGCACGGTCTCGATCAGCAATTCTTCGTAAGTGGCGGTGGGCATGGTTACAAGTCCTCCCGGTCGTATTCCTGATGGGTCAGAACGGTTTGGATCACGAGCAACTGTTCCTCGAAATCGACGCGCGCGATTAGTCGGTATTTGTTTCCGCCGATGTTGAAGATCAGCGTGCCGGTGGCCGGCGCGTAGTCCGTGGTCGGGAACGTCTCTTTGGCTGCCGGAAAATGCGGCCAAACGGCGGCGCGGGCGATGGTCACAAAGCGCCGCAAAGGCTTGCGCGAGGCGGGGTGTCTCTTCGCAAATCCCGCGATGACGGCCTCACCGAAAACCCTCACGTCTTCCGATGTTCCCATTTATGGGACGGCTTGTCAAGGGGGTCCATGCGTCGCTGCGTGCCGGATAAACTGGTCACAACTCGCGCTGCGACACGCCTGACGGGCCTCTCCACGGAATGCGTCGAGTCGGTTTTCGAGACCGCCGGATCCAACAGCGTTAGCGTTGGGAAAGATCGGATGCCAAGATACCGCGGCCGCCACGTATTTACTCCTCAGGAACGCCCTTGGCGCCGCGAATACCCTCAGTACCAGTCCCGGCGGAATCACTCCCGATATGTCCCCGTCACGTCACCTGGACGAAAGGACGCGCGTTGCTGACCTGTGCGGGTCAACCGGTAGATCTCCCCTGACGCCGAAGGGTAGACCGAAGTGTTTCAGGCACGGATCACTTCTCCCGGAAAGGCTCGTTCCGCTCGTACATCGCGATCCTCGCTTTCAACGCTGGGACCATCGGCTGTGTAGCCAGTTCCAACGCTCGCCGCGCTGCTTCCACCGCCTCTGGAAAGCGGCCTGTCTCGGCATACGCGGCGGCCAGCGCATCGAGCATCGAGGGATCTTTTGCGCGGGACAGATCGACCGCGTTCGCCGCCAGTTTGAGGGCCTCGGCGCCGTTGCGGACCGTGGCTTCCGGGCTGGTGGCCAGCAGCCATGCCAGGTTGGATTGGGCCTGAGCGAATTGGGGATCGATGAGGATGGCCTCTCGAAAATGTGCTACGGCCTCGGCGAACCGCCTCTTCTGCGCCAGGGCGACCGCCATGTCGTTGTGCGTCTGCGCGTCCCGTGGATCAAGTACGAGGGCCTTCTGGAACTGCGCGATGGCTTCGTCGACGCTGGATTTCCGCAGCAGCGCCAGTCCCAGATTGTACTGATTGGCGGCATCCTGGGGGTTGAGTTGCGCGGCCCGCCGCAGGAGCGGGAGGGCTTCGTCGACGCTGCCTTTTTGCAGGGCGGCGACGCCCAGGTTCTCCAGGGCTTGTGCCAGATTTTCCCGGACTTCGCGGAACTGGTCGTTAGCCCGCAAGGCTGTCTCCCAGCACGCGATGGCTTCCGTCAGCTTCCCCAGACGGGCTAACGCGAAACCGAGGTTGTTGTTGGCCCGGGCGTCGTCGGGATTGAGTTCCAGCGCACTGCGCCAGGCCGCGATGGCGGCTTCATACTGCCCTTTCTGGTTCAGTTCCCACGCGCGGTCGAAGCGGGTGTAGAACTCGGCGGCCGGGGTCTCGATCTTCAGCAGGCCGCCGGCCGGGATGTTCACGAACTCCGGAAGATTCACCGCGCGGTTGGCGGCGGTGCTGTCCTCGATCAGAATCGCCGGGCTGTCGTTTCCCTCTTCGTCGATGTGCGTCAAGTACATCTGGGTGTATGGAGACCGGCTCTTGGAGGAAAACACCAGCCACCGTCCGTTGGGCGAGAAGCTGTGCCACGAGTTCATGAGCGGAGTATTCGCGCGCATGCGCCGTGCTACGCCGCCTGCGGCCGGCACGATATAGAGTTCGCTATCGGGGCGCATGAGCAGGCCGTTGCGCGCCTGGACGAAGACGATCCAGCGCCCGTCGGGTGAAACTCTAGGGAAGGAGTTGCTCTTCCCGTTGCGCGACGCTCCCGTGATCGGTTCCGACTGTCCCCCTTGGCCCCCGTTGAACGGAATGCGGTAGAGGTCGTATTGCATCTCGGTTTCGTTCGGATCGTTGGCATACTCGGCCGGCTTGCGTCCCTCCGGATAGGCGTCCTTTCCTTCCGCCCGCGCAAACACCAGGTATTTCCCATCCGGACTCCATCTGGCATTGGTCTGCACGTAGCGGGGGTCATCGGCGCCTGGAAGGGATTGGCGGCGGCCGGTTGTCCGGTCGTAAACCGTCAGGACCCCGCGGGTGGCGTAGAACACCTGGAGAAAGCGGTAGTCTTTGAAGTTTTCGACGTAGTAATTGCGGCTCAGGTCCTGATCCACGCCCACGGTGGTCACGACGTAGCGGCCGTCCGGCGAGATGGCGGACATGAAGCCGACCCGCATGGGGCCGGAAGGCTGGTCGCGAAAGGATTTCCACGTGATGACGTCTTCGTTCCGTATGACCATCCGCGGCGCGACGGCGCTGATGGCATAGAGGCCTTTATCGTTCTGCGGACCGTCGAGGTCCATTCCGATGGTCTTGCCGTCGGCGGAGAAGGAATGGCAGTTGGCGCAGGTGTGCATGCCCTCAAGCACCACCTTGCTGCGCGGTTCGGAGATATCGCGCAGGCGCCAGGCGATCAGTGGTATGGCCGCGGGCGCCAGCGGCTTGATAACTCCCTTCTCCACTTCGGAAGGCATCAGCGGCACGTCGCGGTAGAAGATGGGTGCGCCAACGGGGTCCTTGGATGTCTGAATGGCGACCGAGCCGCGGGAAACAGCGTCGTGGAGTTTCCGGTCACGGAAACCGGAAATGGTCACCCTGGCCGGATGCTCCACCGAGTGCCTCTTGATCTCGCCCCAGACGGCGGAATCCGGAATCCAAGTCCGCGCCGCGGCCTGCTGCGGCGTCAGCCGGGGTGGTTCGTTGCTGCTCGCGACGCAGCGTTCATCGATCTCGCCGATGCGCAGCCGGTCGCCCGCGGACTGGACGCGGATGGCGGGCGAGCCGTCGGCGAAGGTCACCTCGATCAGCCACGCCCGCGCCTTTTCGGCGGCATCGCGCCAGAGAAACGTGGGCGCGACGATCTCGGGGGGGAAAACAGCGCCCTCCTCGGGGTAGTCGACTGTCACCCGGGAGAGGACCGCCGCGTCCGGACGGGCGGCCCAGGCGAGACCGGCGCTGAGGATGACGGCTGCGACTGGTTTCATCGACGGCATTAATCCATTAACCCTAAGATACCGGATAATCGGGTCTCATAGGGTTGACTGGGGTCTGCGAAAGTGGGATATTCTGGTCGGAGGTACGTCTTGCGGAAGCTACTTTGTGTAATTGGCGCTATGGTTCTGCTTACGGCGTCTGCGCTTGCTCAAAGCGACCGCGGAACCATTACCGGAACGGTAGTGGACTCCAGCGGTGCAGTCGTCCCTGGCGCTAGAGTGGTCCTGATCAACAGCGGAACCGGCGTCCGGCAAGAAACCAGCACGACGGAAACCGGTAACTACGCGATCGCGTCGCTGTCCGTGGGCCGGTACACCCTTTCGGTGGTGCAACCCGGCTTCGCCGGATACGAACAATCCAACATCCTGGTGCAGGTTGCGGAGACCACGCGTGTCGACGTGACCTTGAAGCTAGGCCCTGCCACGGAGTCGGTGCAAGTGGTCGCCGACGCCAGCATGTTAAAGACCGAGTCCGCCGAGCAATCCAGCTCGATCGCGGGCGATACCATCAACACCCTGCCGATGAACTACGGGATCGGCGCTGGAGCGATCCGCAATCCGCTCTCGTTTGTCCAATTGACGCCGGGCTCGATGATGACCGGTTGGAACACCATCAACGTCAACGGACTGCCAGCGGGCTCCTTCCGCATTCTGTTCGAAGGGCAGGAATCCAATAACGGTCTCGATGGCCGCGCTTCGGACGAAGTGCAGCCCTCGGTGGAGGCCGTCCAGCAGTTCACCCTGCAAACTTCCAATTTCGCGGCCGAGTTCGGCCAGGTGGCCGGCGGATTGTTCAACTTCACGGCCCGCAGTGGAACCAACCAGATTCACGGGGGCGCCTATCTCTATGCCACCAACGAAGACCTGAACGCGGGCATTCCGTACACCAGCGACGGGCAGGGGCACCACAACCGCCCCTTTGAGCGGCGCTTCGATGGCGGCGTCTCTTTCGGCGGGCCCGTGTACATCCCGAAGGTCTACAATGGCAAAAACCGGACCTTCTTCTTTTTCAACTACGAAAAGTATCGCGACCGCAGCCAGACCAACCTGGGCCTGGGAACCGTGCCGACTGATGCGTTCCGGGCGGGCGATTTCAGCGGCATTCTGACAAGCCGCAACCTGGGCACCGATTTCGCCGGGCGGGCGATTCTGGAAAATACGATTTACGATCCGGGCACGACGGTAACCGACAGCAGCGGCCGCTACGTGCTCACGCCCTTCGCCAACAACGCGATTCCGCAATCGCGTTTCGACCCGGTGGCGGTGAAAATACTGAACTACCTTCCTAAGCCGACTGTCCCGGGCGCCATCGCCTATAACTATGCCCTGGTGACGCCCTTCCACAAGGTTCAGGATCTGCCGTCGTTTAAGATCGACGAGAACGTGACTCAAGCGGCCCGCGTCACTTTCTACTACGCCAAGGAGATCACCGACAAGGATGTGGGGCAGGACGGATTCCCGGACCCGATCTCAATCCGCCGCGCGCTGCACATTCTAGGCACCAATGCGCGCCTGAATTTCGACGATACGCTGACGTCCCACCTTCTGCTGCACGTGGGCGCTGGCGTGCAGCGATACGTGAACCCCGACTCTTCGCCGGCGGTGAACACCAACTTCGATGAAGCTGGGTTGCTCGGCATCGTGGGCGCGCCCGGCACTGGATTCCCCCGCCTGTCCGGCGTGGGCAACAACTCGTGGGGCGGCCTGTCACAATCGCCCTCGGCCACGTCTCAGAATTTTGGGCCGTCGAATCGCGGAGCCTATTACGTCACCAAACCCACGGCGCTCGCGCAACTGACCTGGGTCCACGGGAACCACACCTACAAGACCGGCGGCGAGTGGAAGATCGACGCCTTCACCAACTGGTCGGCCAGCGGCCTGAGCCCCGCCCTGGGGTTCAGCACCGCGCAGACGGCGCAACCGCTGTACGGCGGCGTCATCCCCGGTGGAACCACCATCGGCAACGCCTTCGGCAGCTTCTTGCTGGGCTATTACAACAGCGCCAGCATCGGCAACGTGTCGGCTCCGCAGTATCGCAAGTCGGGATGGGCCTTGTTCCTCCAGGACACCTGGAAGGTCACGCGCAAGCTCACGCTCGATTACGGACTGCGGTGGGATCTGCAGAAGCCCATGCGGGAACTGAACGCCCGCACCAGCGGTTTCAACCGCAACGTGGTCAATCCAGCCGCCAACGGGATTTTGGGCGGCGTCATCTATGAAGGGAACGGCGCTGGCCGCTGCAATTGCGACCTGGTCGACACCTATCCCTACGCGATCGGCCCGCGCATCGGCGTGGCGTACCAACTGAATGAGAAGACGGTGATCCGGGCCGGTTGGGGCCTCGTCTACAGCTTCACCAACACGTTCAGCTACATAGGCGGCGGCAACAGCCAGGGGATGGGCTTCAATACGCTCAACTTCCCCTCGCCCGGCAATGGTCTCCCGGCGGGGAAACTGGCGAACGGGCTCACTTACAACTCAAGTGATCTGTATGCGGCGTCGTACAATCCCGGCCTGCTGGTGACCACCACCGGCACGAACTCCGCGCCGTCGGTCCTCGATCCCAACGGTGGGCGGCCGCCCAGGGTGAACCAGTGGAACCTCTCGGTGCAGCGTGAACTCACCAAGAACCTGGTGGCCGAAGGCTCCTACGTCGGCAACCGCGGTGCCTGGGTGCTGGCCAACGGCCTGGTGGGATACAACACGGTCAACCCGGCGACGCTCTTGGCCATGGGGTTCGACATCACCAACGCAACGGTCCGCAATCTGTTGACCTCGTCCATCACTTCCTCGACAGCGGTGGCGGCCGGATTCAAGAAACCCTACGCCAACTTCCCCGACACGGGCTCGGTGATCCAGAGCCTGCGGCCCTTCCCGCAGTACGGAACCATCGGCTCAACGTGGGCCCCCCTGGGCCACACGTGGTACGACGCATTTCAGGCGAAGATCACGAAGCGATATTCGCACGGCCTCGACTTCTCGGCATCCTACGCCTACTCCAAGAACCTGGATAGCTGGGAGGGCAACGGGAACGTTTTCAACCGCAGCAGTTTCAAGGGCCTCGCATCCTATTCGCAGCCGCACATCCTGACCATCACCACCAATTACCGGCTGCCGGCATATGGCTTCGTGGCCAAGAACAAATACGCCCGCTCGGTGCTGGCCGATTGGACCGTTGGCGCGGTGCTGCAATATGCCAGCGGCGGTTTGATCGCGGCCCCCAGTTCGAACAACGCCCTGGGAACCTATCTGCCTGGCCAGTCGAGCCGCATGTTCCGCGTGCCGGGCCAACCGCTGTTCCTGAAGAATCCGAACTGCGGCTGCTTCGACCCGACCAAGGAAACCATTCTAAACCCCGCGGCATGGAGCGACACTGCGCCTGGCGTCTGGGGAACCGCGAATGTCTACTACAACGATTTTCGTGGGCAGCGCCGGCCCTCCGAATCCATGAGCATCGGGAAGGCCTTCGCCATCCGCGAGCGGATGACCATCCGGATCCGCGGAGAGTTCTTCAACATCTTCAACCGGAATGTTTCGCTGCCCAATCCCGCCACCGGAGGTCCCGGGATTGCGCCGCCAACTTACTCCAACGGTCTGCTGACCGGCGGTTTCGGGTTTGTCAATTACACGGCGATTACCAGTAACAATCAGAACAACAGCTTCCCCGCTCCGCGCGCGGGGCAGGTGGTGCTGCGCTTCGAGTTCTGACAGCGAACCGGGTTCCCTCGCGCGTCCCACGGTTGCGCCAATCCGCGGGACCGCGGGGGATCATGGCAGAAACCTATGCCGATCCAACTCTAGAGGAACACCTCTCCGCTAATCAATTACCGTTCACGGCTTCTGACACTGACCTCAGTCTCGGGGAGTGGTCACTCCTGGAGTAGCGGCGGGCCGCCGGGATATCAGAATCCCGCGATCCGGGTATAAAGCCTCTCCATGTTCCGGGCGAATCCTCGCGTGTCGCAGACCGGAGAGTGGAGGAGTCGCGATCGCATATTGCGCCGAACCTCCAAAAGATGCTCAGACGCGCCGGGGGAATTCGCCAGCCGGACCGCTATGGAGATATAGTCTTCGAGTCCGCCGCCCACGAACTCGCCCAGGCCTCCGGCCCGCAGGATCGAAGCGCTGTTTCGCGATACCCACCGGTCCCCCCAAAAAGTGACCACGGGGACCCCTTGCCAGATGGCTTCCGCCGTGGTGATGCCGCCGTTGTAGGGGAAGGTGTCCAGTGCCACGTCAATCTCGTCGTATGTCTTCAGGAACCGATAGTGGTCCGATGGGCCGTCCAAGCGAACCCTTTCCGCAGGGATGTTGTGCGTCTCGAACAGGCCGTGCACAAACTTCCGATTGCCGGGCGAGCCAAGCGTACCGTTCTTCAACATCAGCGAGCTGTCCGGAACCTGCTGCAGGATCGTGCTCCATGCTGCGACGGCTTCCTTGGTGATCTTGTATTGCGGAGCCAGGCAGCCGAAAGTAATCGCGCGAAGTGCCACACACGGCGGCTTTGCCACCGGGGGCACCGGATAGGTTACCTCAAATGTCATATGACTGCCCGGCACGCGCACGATCTTTTCCGAATAGAACTTCTCCTCTGAAGGCGTAATCATCTCATGGTCGCCGACCAGGTAGTCGTAGCAAGGCATACCGGAAGTGGCGTACATGTTGAACCAGGCCACGATCACCGGCGCCGGCCGGAGCGCCAGAAGCCGCAACCGCTCCATCGCGCTGTAGCCATTCAGGTCCACCAGCAGGTCGATCCCGGCCTGTTCGATCCGGTCGGCTGCCGCCTCGTTGGAAAGTCCGGTGATGTCATGGAACCGGTCCCGGGGGTGGCTGCGATAGCCATGCTGGATCGCGGACGCGGGTGCATCGGAGAAGAGGTGCACCTCAAAATGCTCGCGATCGTGATGATTGATCAAGCCCCAGACGGGCTTCATCCAGTTGCGGTCCTTGAAGAAGGAAGAGAGGTAGCCCACGCGCAACGGCCGATCGCACGATTTCTCGCGATGGGAGAATCGTTCGGTGGGCCGCGGCGGGGGAAGCTGGCTCTCGGCCCATGTCCGCCGCGCGTCCAATATGGCTTGGTGGTCACTGGCCGGGTCTCCGGGGATGATTACGGCGATCGCAGCTTCCGCCACCTCGGGATGGCCGCCATCGGTAGCCTGGCGAAATAGCGCCAGCGCTTCATCCACCTGCCCCAGCTTGAAGAGGACCTGACCGAGATTGTGTTGGGCCTCGGGCCACTCCGGTTCGGTCTCCAGGGCTTTCCGGAAGCAGACGACTGCGGCGGCATATTCCTTCCGGGAGCTTTCCGCACACCCGGCCGCGTACCAGGCTCGCGATAATTTCGGGTTGCATTCGAGCGATTTCCGGTAACGGGCGGTGGCGCCCTCGAGTTGTCCCAGTGTCTGCAAGGCATCCGCCAGGTCGCAATGCACTTCGGCGTTGTCGGGCAGCAGCGCGACAGCCCTTTCCAGAAAGGGGACGGCCTCCTTCGTACGCCCTAGTGCTTGAAGGATCTGGCCCAAGCCAACCAGGGCGTTGGCGTGTTCCGGATCGGTGTTCACGGCCCGTCGAAAACACTCGGCGGCCTCCTCCAGTTCCCTCTTGTCGCGGTGGGCATTGCCGAGATTGTAGTGCGCGTTGGCATAGTCCGGCGCTTCGGCCAGGGCATTCCGGTACGCGGAAATCGCGTCGTCGAGGCGTCCCTGGTTCTTCCAGAGGTTTCCCAGGTTGTTGTAAGACTCGGGAGATTTGTCAATGGCGATGGCTCGCTCGAAGCTCACCTCGGCCTCGTCTTCCCTCCCCAGTGCCATCAAGGAAAGCCCCAGGACGTTGTAACACCGGACGTCGTCCGGCGCGGCGGCGAGGGCCTGGCGAAGAAGTTCGACGGCCTGAGCGTGATTGCCGGTTTGATGCGCGACGACTCCCAGCAGGTACAGCGCGTCGGCCTGGCCGGGCCGGGCTTGCAGAATCTTCAGGTAGAGCTGGCTCGCCTCCTGCAGACGTCCGTCACGATGGTGATCCAACGCTTCCCGGAACAATTCGTCTTCGCTCGTCATAAGGTGGGACAGGCGCTTCCGCCTGTCAATCATCTGTGGATACTGCCAATAGCGGGTCGAAACCCGCCCCACGTCATTTTCCGTGGCCGCGGATCGCGATGCCCAGTTCCCTCAACTGCCTCTCCGGGACAGGCGCAGGCGCGTCGCACATCAGATCGGTGCCGCGCGCCGTTTTGGGGAACGGGATCACGTCGCGGATCGACGTCTCGCCGGCCAGGATCATCACCAGGCGGTCGAGGCCCAGCGCGATTCCGCCGTGCGGTGGAGCACCATATTCCAGCCCGTCCAGCAGGAAGAAGAAGCGGCGGCGGGCCTCTTCATCGCTCATCCCCAGGGCGGCGAAGACCTTCGACTGCACGTCGCGGCGATGAATACGAATCGAGCCGGAGCCCAGTTCCACGCCGTTCAACACCAGGTCGTACGACTTGGCGCGGCAGCGGGCCGGATCGGCCGTCAGCTTTTCGAGATCTTCGTCGTGCACCGAAGTGAACGGGTGGTGCGCGGCGTTCCAGCGCTGCTCTTCTTCATCCCACTCGAACATGGGGAAGTCCACCACCCAGAGGAATTGGAAATTCCTGGGGTCGAGCAGTTTGTGGCGGTCGTTGAACTTCTGCGCGCAGTGCAGGCGCAACTGGCCGCAGGCCTGGTACACGGTCTCTTCCGGGCGATGGCCCTTCGGCTCGCCGCCCCAGGTGGCCAGCACCAAAAGATCGTTTTCACAGGCGCCGGAACGCTCGCGGACTTTGGCCATGGCTTCGGGGTAATCGCGCTCCAGGCGCTTGGGGTCGTCATAGACGCGCAGCCCGCGCTCCTGACCGAAGGCCTTCAGCTCATCGCGCTCCTTGCGGCTCGGCGCGCCGGTCGCGGGAATTTGGATCGCCACCAGCGGCAATCCCGCATTCGCCAGCTCCGGTAACAGGTCCGCCACGGTGTGCATGGGCGGGATCCGCCGGTCGGGTTTGTCGCTGCCGTAGCTTTCCATCGCCTGTCGATAGGTGATGCGCGGGAAGGGCGGCTCCACACGGTACCCCGCCACTTCGCAAACGCGTTTCATCAGCGGTTCGATCACTTCGAAGATACGCTCCTGCTGGGGGAAGGACATCTCCAGATCGATCTGGGTGAACTCGGGCTGGCGGTCGGCGCGCAGGTCCTCGTCGCGGAAACAGCGCACGATCTGGAAATACTTTTCGAAACCGCTGACCATCAGCAGTTGCTTGAAAATCTGCGGCGATTGCGGCAGCGCGTAGAAGCTGCCGGGCTGCACGCGGCTGGGTACCAGGTAATCGCGCGCGCCTTCCGGCGTGGAGCGCGTCATGAACGGCGTCTCGATTTCGAGGAAGCCCTGGGCATTCAGGCTCTCGCGCACGGCGAAGGAAATTTTCGACCGCAGAATGATGTTGCGCTGCATGTGCGGGCGCCGCAGATCCACGTAGCGGTATTTCAGCCGCACGTCTTCGCTCACGTCCACCTGGTCTTCCATGGGAAACGGCGGCGTGCGCGACTCGTTCAGAATCCAGATTTTGGATGCCACCACCTCGATTTCGCCGGTGGCCAGATGGGGGTTCAGCGCCGCCGGTCCGCGGGGCGCCACGTGTCCTTGCACCGCGATGACGTACTCCGGCCGTACGGCTTCGGCACGGCTGTGAACGGCCGGGTCGACATCTTCGTGGACCACCACTTGCGTGATGCCATCGCGATCGCGCAGGTCTACGAAAACCACGCCGCCATGATCGCGGCGGCGGTGAACCCAACCCATCAGTACAACGGTCTTGCCCTCATCCGCGGCGCGCAACACGCCACAGGTATGGGTCCGGCGAAGGTCGCCCAGAAAATCCAGTGCAACGGAAGGTTCCATATTGAATGTTATCAGTTCGAAGCCGCGGCAAGCTTGGCGGCAATTTCGTCGCGTGTCACACTCTCCTGCTTGCCCGTAGACATGTTCTTGAACGAGTAACGGCCCGCTGCCAATTCATTTTCTCCCACGATCAGCACGAACCGCGCTCCCAGCTTATTGGCCAGTTCCATGGCGCGTTTCAACTTGGCTTCGACCAGTTCCACCGACACGCCGGCGCGCCGGAATTCGCGGGCCATCACCGCGGCATGCCGCACGGCCGGCTCGCCCAGCGGCGCAATGAACAGATCGAGCGCCGCGGCCTTCTGATCGCCCTCCACGCTCATCACCAGGCGGTCCTCGCCGATCGAAAAGCCGATCCCGGGCGAATGCACCTTCGAGCCCAGCGACTCGGCCAGGCCATCATAGCGGCCGCCGCCCAGCACGGAATTCTGTGCACCGAGAGAACCGTGGACCACCTCGAAAGTGGTGCGCATGTAGTAATCCAAGCCGCGAACCATCCGTGCCCGGACTTCGTAATCGATGCCCGCGTCGGTGAGGTATCGCTTCACCGCGTCGAAATGCGCGCGGCAGTCCTCGCAGAGGTGGTCGACGATGCTGGGCAGCCTTTCGATGATGGGCTGGTCGGCTTCCACCTTGCAATCGAGCACGCGCAGCGGATTGGTATCAGCGCGGCGCTGGCAATCGCCGCACATCTCGGCCGCCACGGATTTCAGTTCCTGGCGCAAGTGCTCCACGTATTGCGGCCGGCAACGGGGATCGCCCACGGAGTTGATCAGAAGCTGGAATCCGCCGAGGCCCACGCCTTTGAGGATCTCGACCACCAACTCGATCACCTCGGCATCCACCGTGGGCGATTCCGAGCCGATCGCCTCGGCGCCGATCTGAAAAAACTGGCGGTAGCGTCCCTTCTGGGGCCGCTCGCGGCGGAACATCGGGCCCATGTAGTAGAGCTTTTGTACACCCGGGCGCTGGTCGAGCCGATGTTCGATGTAGGCGCGAATCACCGAGGCGGTGTTTTCGGGCCGCAGCGTGAGCGAGGTCTCGTCGCGGTCGGTGAATGTGTACATTTCCTTGGTGACGATGTCGGTTTCTTCACCGACACCGCGCGCGAACAACTGCGTCTCCTCGAGGATCGGGGTGCGGATCTCGTGGTAGTTGTAGGCCCGCAAGATCGAGCGCGCAACGGCTTCCACGCGGTTCCACACGTCGGTGGATGGGGGCAGTAGGTCTCTGGTTCCTTTGACGGCTTTGATCAAGGTAGTGGGAAGAAACCATGCTAACATGCCCCGGCCGACGGTGCTGCTCGTCTCGCGCTTCCGGTGGAAGCCGAGCTCCTCCGCTTGGCATGCTCTTTCAGACCGGGGTGGCGCGCGATGGCGCTATTGGATGTCCACCCCCTTCTTGCTGTGACCGGTGCTGCCGCACTGCCGCCCCGGGGTCCAGCCGCGCTTCAGAGATTCTTCGGGCGGTGGTTGCGGCGTTTGCCCTCGCCGTTCACGGAGGCCGACCTCCGGGCCGGATAGGGATATCAAATGTCGTTCCGCCAGTTGAAAGCGTGATTCGTTGGATCACCTGGATGTGGGACGGCCGGATCAGATCGCGCTGATTTTTGATCGCCGGGTCAACGCGCGTACTCCTGGGGCACTTCGTACTCGAGAGCAACCCCGCACCGGTGTGGACCGGCGTGCTTCCGTCGAATTCGTCTGGGCCCGCACCTACTCCGTCTACCCTCGCGGGAACGCTTCGATCTCGCCGATCTCATCCGCGCTCAACCGGAACTCCAGGGCGCCAAGCACTCCCCTGGCCTGTTCCGCCGACCGCATCCCCACGATCGCGGCGGTCACTGCCGGATGCCGTAGGGTCCAGGCAATCGCCACCTCGCCTGCCGAGCGGCCGTGACGCTCGCCGATCTTCTTCATCAGGTCCGCCAGTCCCAAATTGCGGCTCAACTGCGGCTCCTGGAAGGCGGGGGCGCGCTTCCGGAAATCATCCGGGGGGAAGTTCGCGACACGCTCCTTGGTCATCTTTCCCGTCAGCAGCCCCGACTTCATGGGCGAATACACAATCACGCCGATGCCGTGCTGCTGGCAATACGGCAGCGTCTCCTTTTCGATTTCGAGCGAGATCGCCGAATACGGCGGCTGCAATGACGTGATCGGCGCGATGTTCCGGCACCGTTCCAACTGCTGCGTGTCGAAATTCGAGAGGCCGATCCAGCGGACCTTGCCTTCCTCCTTCAGCCTCACCAGGGCGCCCCAGCCTTCCTCGACGTCCTCGTCGGGGTGCGGCCAATGGATCTGGTAGAGGTCGATCACGTCCAGCTTCAGCCGCCGCAAGCTGTTCTCGCACTCCTTGCGGACAGAATCGGCCTTCAGGACCCCGCGGATCTCGCGGTTCTCATTCCAGGTGCGTTCACATTTGGTGAAGACGTAGGGCCGGTTGGCCCGCCCCGCAACCGCCCGCGCCACCACTTCCTCGGAATGGCCCAGTCCATACACCGCGGCGGTGTCGATCCAGTTCACGCCATGATCGAGCGCCTCGTGAATGGCGGCAACGGATTCGTTGTCGTCCTGCGGACCCCAGGCAAAAGCCCATCCCCCTCCACCCATGGCCCACGCCCCAACGCCGATCGGCGTCAATTCCATATCGCTATTACCGAGCCGTTTCTTCTGCATCTCCTTTACAATATCGAAGGTTGGCCAATTCCGCGAAAACACGCGCCGTGGTGATCGGTTCGGGACCCAACGGCCTGGCGGCTGCAATCCTCCTGGCGCGCGCGGGACGGGACGTTACGGTGTACGAAGCCGCTCGGCAAATCGGCGGCGGAGCGCGTTCCGCGGAGCTCACGCTGCCCGGTTTCCTCCACGATGTCTGTTCCGCAATCCATCCGATGGCGGCCGGTTCTCCGTGCTTCGAGCAGTTTCCACTGGCATCGCACGGCCTGGAGTGGATCCAGCCCGGAGCCCCGCTGGCCCATCCCCTGGAAGACGGCACGGCCGTGCTCCTGGATCGCTCCATCGATACGACCGCTCGGAACCTGGGTCCCGATGGCGAAGCCTGGCGACGTCTGATGGAGCCGCTGGCGGAAGCCTGGCCGCGGATCCGCCACGATGTGATGGGCCCGCTGTTACGGATCCCGCGACATCCGTTCCCGATGGCAAGGTTGGGGATCTATGGCCTGCGCCCCGCCCGTGCCCTGGCCGAGAGTCTGTTCCACGGCCCGCGGGCCCGCGCCCTGTTTGCCGGAATCGCCGCGCATTCCCTGCTGCCGCTGGAGGCTCGCCCCAGCGCTGCCGCCGGGGTTGTGCTGGGACTCCTCGCACACACATCCGGATGGCCCCTGCCGCGCGGCGGAGCGCAACGCATCAGCGACGCGCTCGCGGGTTACCTACGCTCACTGGGCGGCGAGATCCGCGCGGAATCGCCTGTCTCGACGCTTCCGGATGCGCCCATCGTGATGTGCGACGTGACCCCGCGCCAGCTTCTCGCGCTGTCCGGCGAGCGTTTTCCGGAGCCCTTCCGCCGGGCGCTCCAGCGCTATCGATACGGCCCCGGCGCGTTCAAAGTGGATTGGGCACTGGACGGCCCGATCCCCTGGCGTGCCCGTGAATGCGCGCGCGCCGGCACGGTGCACCTGGGGGGAACCCTGGAAGAGATTGCCGCCTGGGAGGCGCAGTTCACGGGGCGCCCGTTTGTTCTGGTGACGCAACCGAGCCTTTTCGACGCCTCGCGCGCCCCCGCCGGCAGGCACACCGCATGGGGCTACTGCCACGTGCCCAACGCCTCCACCATGGACATGACCGACGCGATCGAGTCGCAGATCGAGCGGTTTGCCCCGGGCTTCCGTGCCCGCATCCTGGCGCGCCATATTCTCACTCCCGCATCCCTGGAGCGCCGCAACCCCAACCTGGTAGGCGGCGATGTCGGCGGGGGCGCCATGGATCTGCGCCAAATCCTGTTTCGCCCCACGCGGATGCTCTACCGCACGCCGCTCGCGGGAGTGTTTCTCTGCTCCTCATCGACGCCCCCCGGCGGAGGCGTCCACGGCATGTGCGGGTACCACGCAGTGCAGGCAATGTAAGGCAGTTCCTCGACGTGCCCCGGTCATTCGGAAGGTGGCCCGTTGGTTGCCGGGAAGTCAGCCAACCGCGCTGGCAGATGCAACGCCTTATCCAAGAATGGTGACCGGCGCGCTTCTCACTGGATCGGTTGCTTTCAACTCGGCTGCTTCAACGCCTCGCTAATCTCAATGTCGCGTTTCAGCACTTCTGTCAGAAGATCTGGCAGATCGACACCTCGAGCTTCGGCTTTGCCGGAAAAGTATTTCCCAAACAGTTCTCTCGATCGAGGGGCGGCGGACCGCGGTAACCGTTGTGGCCTGATAATTGTTCGTATTGAAGACGTCGTCAGGTGGGCGGTCGGGCTCCGGGTAGAAGCTGTACATCTTCAGTGCGAATGGCGTCGGATTCGGAATGATGGCGCTTGGTATGGGGGCGCGCTGGTAGAGATTCGTTCCCACCTGCGTCACCGAAAATGGGTCGAAGATTTGCGCTGGCACAGACCTTCGGTGTTCGGCACCACCGACGTTTCGTTGTAGCCTCCCGCCATCACCGGCAGTCCGTCCAACTGGATGTCGGTCGTGAACGCCCGTCCGCCATTTACACCTACGGCGGAGAACTCGCGTCGGCCGTTCACGCCGATCCCGAACGAATTGAGAGAGGTTATATCCGCCGTGGCATCGCGCGGCGCCACGCCATTTTGAAGCAGCGCATAGTACAGCGGATTCTGGTTGGGTTGGGGATGGCTTGGATCATGTCCGACTGGGTGGTGGCCTGGAGGGTGGACGATTCCGTTTGCAATTGTTGCGCGCTGGCGGTCACTTCCACGGCCGATTCGAGAGTGCCCACTTTGAGGGCGACGTCGACTCTGATCGTCTGGCCCGTCTCCAGGCTGACGCCGGTTGCGCGGTATACGGCAAACCCGGTTGCCTTGACCGAAACCGTGTAGGACCCGGCCGGTAGATAGGGAACGGTATACGATCCGGCATCTGTGGTTTTCTACGCTCCGTCACTCCGGTCTGCTGATTGGAGACCTCCACCACCGCATTCGCCAGGACGCCTCTCGACGCGTCCGTCACCGTACCCGTTATCGTGATCGAGCCCGATCGGATCTGGGCGGAAAGCGCACCCGCGATGGTCAAAACAAGAGAGAGCCTTCTTAGTGCAAGTGTCCTCGTGAACAAGGTTTTTCCCCTCAAAGCTGAGATGGGAGCCGAGCGAACCCAATAGCCGGGCCCCGCTGTCTTAGGATTATACGTTTGGTTTTGTTTGATGCCAAAACTTAACCGTTACGAGACGAAATGATATTTTGAATCAATAACATACAAAGTCTGGCGTAGCTGACGCGAACACCCGCTGGTGAATCATCGCCCCGCGTCACCAATCGTAACCGTGACGGCCACGGTTTAATACTTGTGCCGGGGGTCGAATCGACTCGACAAAAGCCATTGGACAAAAAAACTTCGAATGAGACCGACGCCTCTACTATGAACCGAAGAACATTCTGCGCGATCCTGCCCGTTGCCGGCGCTTTACGGCCCGCCGAGGCCGCCAGCCGGCAGCCGCCGCCACGCGAGCGGCTGTTGTTCGATCACGACTGGAGATTCCTTCTGGGGGACCCAAGCGGAGCCGAATCCCCTTCCTACGATGCCGCCGCCTGGCGGACCGTAGACGCGCCGCACGATTGGAGCATCGAAGGCAAAATCGATCCTCAGAACCCTACGGGGGGTAGCGGAGGCTTCTTTCCCGCCGGTGTGGGTTGGTACCGGCGGACCTTCACCGTCCCGGCGGGCTGGAGCGCCAAACGTGTCAGCGTCGAGTTCGAGGGGATCTATATGAACGCGACCGTATACATCAACGGCCACGATCTGGGCATGCACCCCTACGGATATACGAGCTTCTCGCACGATCTCACGCCGCACCTGAAATCCGGCAGGAACAACGTGTTGGCCGTCCGGGTGGATCAATCCCAGCAGCGCAACTCCCGCTGGTACTCCGGCTCCGGCATCTATCGGCACGTCTGGCTGAACGTGACCGGTCCGGTGCACGTGGCCCCCTGGGGAGTCTTCGTCACCACTCCGGAGGTGAGCGCCGCGCAGGCGAAGGTCTCGGTCAAAACCCGGCTAGCGAACGAATCCTCCAACAAATCCAACGTCACGTTGCGAACCGTGATTTACGCCGGGTCCGGCGCCGCCGTGGGGCGGTCGAATAGCAGCGCCACGGTGGAGCCGGGGGGCTCCATTGAGGTGAGCCAGGAGATCGCGATCGCAAAGCCCGCGCTCTGGGCGCCGGAATCCCCGGCCCTTTACCGGGTCGTTACGCAAGTGGTGGTGGACGGCAAGGCGGTCGACGAAGTCTCAACGCCGTTTGGCATCCGCTCCCTCGAGTGGTCCGCCGAAAAGGGGTTTTCTGCTGAACGGTAGGCCGCTGAAGATGACCGGCGGCTGCGTGCATCATGACAACGGTCCGCTGGGGGCCGCCGCTTTCGATCGCGCCGAAGAGAGGCGGGTCCAGATCCTGAAAGAGTCCGGCTTCAACGCGGTTCGCGCCTCGCACAACCCGCCGTCACCGGCTTTCCTCGACGCCTGCGACAGGCTGGGAATGCTGGTGATGGATGAAGCGTTCGACTGCTGGTCGCGGGGTAAGAACAAGTTCGATTACAGCGTGGCGTTCCAGGATTGGTGGCAGCGCGATCTCGATTCCATGGTTCTCCGCGACCGCAATCATCCCTCCGTGGTGATGTGGAGCATCGGCAACGAGGTCGGGGAACGGGGAGAGCCGCTGGGCGCCCAGGAAGCGAAAATGTTGGCGGACTACGTGCGCGGGCTGGACAAGACGCGTCCCATCACTTCGGCGCTGAACTTCGTTTTCGGCAAGTGGACCGACACGGACGGGTTGTATTCGGCGCTCGATATCGGCGGCTACAACTACAATCTGAACAACCACGTGGAGGACCACAAGCGCGTGCCGTCGCGGATCATGGCCTGCACCGAGTCGTACACCCGAGATACGTTCGACTACTGGGCCATGGTGACCGAGTCTGCTTATATCGTCGGCGATTTCGTCTGGACCGCGATCGATTACCTGGGCGAATCGGGCCTCGGAAGGTGGTACTACCGCGATCCGAAGGACACCAGCCGGGAGGCTTACGGAGCCCCGTACCCCTGTCACGGCGCGGATTGCGGCGACATCGACATCTGCGGGAACCGCAAGGCGAGCGCGCATTACCGGAACATCGTGTGGGATCGCGGTGAGAAGCTTTACCTGGGCGTACGGCAACCCGCCCCCGCAGGCAAGGAGGTGTATGTCACGAGGTGGGGCGGCTGGCCGGTCTACGCGAGCTGGACTTGGCCCGGCATGGATGGGAAGCCGCTCGACGTGGAAATCTATTCCAGGGGCGAAGAGGTGCGCCTCTATCTCGACGACAAGCTCATCGGCGCGAAGCCCACAACGCTCGTCGAGCGGTTCAAGGCCAACTTCAGCGTGCCCTATGCTCCGGGAGCGTTGAAGGCGGTCGCTGTCCAAGGCGGTAAACCCATCGCGGAAGCCGTGTTGCGCACCCTCGGCGATCCCGCCCAGGTTCGCCTGACCGCCGACCGGACGACGCTTCGCGCAAACAGTCAGGACCTTTCATTCATCACCGTGGAAGCTGTTGATGCGAACGGCCAGCCGCACTCGAACGCGGAACATCAGGTGACCTTTAGTCTGAAGGGCCCGGGAGTCATTGCCGCCGTGGGGAACGGGGACATGACCAGCGAGGAGCCGTACCAGGGCAACCAGCGCAAGCTGTTTCGCGGAAAAGCGCTCGTGGTTGTTCGAACCTCGCGAACTGGGGGCGTTCTTACCCTTGCGGCCAGTGCGCCGGGGCTTAAGGGAGATGCGGTTCAGATCGCATCGCGTTGAGGTCCGCGACAGACTACAAGAATGCGGTTGCGCCCGTCACGGCCGTCGCATAGAATTGGGGCGATTAAGAGAAGGAGATCGGTATGAAACGCTTGCTTCGCGTCTCTGTTGTTTTCGTGGCTTTGGCAGGCCGCGCACTTGCACAGGTTCCGCTGGCCACCTCAGCGAACGCTCCCGGCACGCCACAAGGTCCGGGTCGCATGGGTCTTACGCCCATCGTGATCGGCCCCTCGGCTCCAGTCCCGATCGAGGTCGCGATCCTGCGTCCAACACCAGTGGAGTTGACGCAGGTCAACGAGGCGGTGAAGAAGTTGATCGACTCAGATGAGTCGCCGGCAAATCCCCTCTTAAAGAAGTATGAACCGCTGCTGGTGCTTCATCCGCCGCGGCTGAATGTCGCGGCTACGTACACGCAGACCCAGCAACGGATGGGCCCCCGTCACGAAGGTTTCGTCGAGACCGCGAAGAAAGGCGATATCGATCTCCTGTTTCACGGCGACTCGATTACCGACTGGTGGGTGCAGGGAGAGGCCAACAAAGCGGTGTTCGAGAAGTATTTCCGCGGCATCAAGACTGCCAACTTCGCCATCGCCGGCGACACGACCCAAGGAGTTCTCTGGGGCCTGAAAAACGGCGAAGGCCAGGGATTCCAGCCGAAGGCGGTCATGCTGATGATCGGCACCAATAACAGTGGCGGGACGAACAATGCCGGCACGTCCACCGCCGCGGAAATCGCGGAGGGCATCGGCGCTGTAGTGCTGGAGATGCGGAACGACTTTCCCAACGCGAAGATTCTCCTGCTCGCGATCTTCCCGCGTGGCCTGCCCGGAGATTCGGTGCGCGACAAAATCGCGGAGGTCAACAACATTATTGCGAGACTTGACGACCAGCGCCACGTCTTCTACCTGGACATCGGCGCCAGGTTCCTGGATGAGAAGGGATACTTCCTTCCAGATGCGTTCAGGGCCGACAACCTGCACCCACAGGCCAAAGGGTACGACATTTGGGGCACCGCGGTGAAGGACAAGCTCGCAGAGTTAATGAAGTGAGAACTCTCGAGCCGGACCAACATCGGCGAGAATGGGAATGCAGGGAGCACAAATGGTTCCTGACAACCCTTCCAGACGCGCGTTCGTCGGCGGCGGACTTGCACTTTCCGCTGCGCAAACCATCGCGCCCCAAACTCCTGGAGCGCTCACAGCGGACCAGGTGATCGAAAGAATCCGCCAAAACGTTGGAGTGCCGTGGAGAACCCAGACGGTAGACAAGATCGTGCTCGGCGATGGCGCGACTCCTGTCAAGGCCATCGCCACGACGATGATGGCGACCTTCCAGGTGGTAAAGCGGTGCGTCGACGCCGGCAGGAACCTGATCATCTCTCATGAAACACCGGTATACATGCACCAGGACGACGTTCAGCCCCTTGCGAAAGACCCGACGTATCTGGCCAAGAAGGAGTACATCGAAAAGAATCAGGCGGTCGTGTTCCACTTTCACGACCATTGGCATGCCCGCCAGCCGGACGGCATCGGAGTGGGGATGGCCCAGGAACTCGGATGGGAAAAGAACGTAGATCCCAAGAATCCCCGTATGTACGGTTTTCCGGGCACGCCTCTGGCTCAGTTCGCAAAGAATATGCAAACGAAACTGGACGCCCGTACGATGCGCGTGGTCGGGGATCCAAAGATGCCGGTGAACAGGGTGGCTACGAGCTGGGGCTATATGTCGGCCATCGCCATGATGGCCCGGCCGGAGATCGAAGTCCTCGCCCTCGGCGAAACCCGCGAATGGGAGGTAGTCGAGTACGTTCAGGATTGCATCGCCGCAGGCCAGAAAAAGGCGCTGATTATCGTCGGACACGTGCTCTCTGAGCAGTCCGGCATGAAGTACTGCGCCGAATGGCTGAAGACGTTGGTCACCGAGGTCCCGGTGGAGTTTATAGCCGCGCCAGAGCCATTCTGGCGTCCCGACAACCCCACCGCCTGAGGGACGGCCGGTTATGCAGGTATCCGGCCGGTTACTGGGCTTCATGATGTTCGCGTCTCCTTGCGCTCCCAATTGCCGCGGCGGCCGGAGCTGCGCAGGACGGTACCGGGTCATGGGCTGCGGACAACGGAAACGGGACGTATTCGAACCCCGCTGTTCTTTGACGAGTTCTCGGATCCCGACATGATCCGGGTAGGCCCCGACTATTACCTGACAGGCACTACCATTGCATGCCAGTCTTCAGCATGGCCCCCGGCGGGGCCGGATTGAACAGGCTGTGACTTTACGCGCGCTTCGCGCAGGGGTATCCTGCGAGAGAACGCGGCAGCAGCTAAAGCCCATTTCCCATTGGTGCGTATGCCCCAATTTCAGCATGGCTCCAGGAAGGCGATTGAGCATTGGCGAGGCTCCCGGAGCACTCCCCTAGAGTAGAATCTGCGTTTGGCCAACCTGGGCTGCCGTGTTCAGAAAGGTGGATACAGGTATGGCGGAGAAGCATGATCACCCTATCACACCCAATAGCGAGCAGGAAGTGGAAGGCCTCCCTGTGCTGCGGCGCAATGTAGCCGGGATCGACGTGGGGAGCGAGACGCATTGGGTGTGTGCT
>JAIQFL010000077.1 GCA_020073365.1 Terriglobia bacterium
CGATTCGGCGATCTGCTGCAAAGAGATGCCCCGATTGCGGCGAATCGTGGCCAATCCCAAGACACTCTTTTCCTCTTTCATTCAATATGCCGTTCCCTCTGGGCTGGGGGGGTAGCCCGGCTGCGAAAGACCCGTAAGAAACTTAACACTATAACATTACTAATGCCTCTGATAAACTCTTTTTTTATGGGCATTTGCCGTCGGGAGTTCGGTGCGTGTCTCCTCGGCGGGATGGCTGGCCGCTTAATGGCCCTGCCGCCTCGCCCCAAATTGTTCGTTCTTGTAATTCTAGATCAATTCCGTCCCGACTATTTGGATTCCACCGGCTTTCCCCTGGCGCCCGGCGGTTTCCGGCGCCTCCTGGAAAAGGGCGCGTACTTTCCCGATTGCCGCCACCTGGCGAGCACGTTCCAGGCCTCAAGCATCGCCACCCTGGCTACCGGCGCCTGGCCGGCGCAGCATGGGATCGTTGCCGATTCCTGGTATGACCGCTCCATACGGAAGCCTGTTCCGGCCAACGACGAAGACCTGCTCGCCACCACTTTAGCCGCGCAGGTAGCCGCCGATCAACGAGCCAAGGTTGCGGTGGTTTCGCTCGATGCCGAGCATGGCTCGCTGTTTGCCGGAACACCCGACGCCCGCCAATTCTGGATGGACGATGCCGGCGAGTTCGCGACCCTCGGCGAACCTCCCGATTGGCTGGCCGGCTACAACACCCAGAAGCCCGTGGCCAGCTTCCACGACATGAAGTGGACGGCTCTGAACGCCCGCCCGGATGCGCCGCCCTTGCGCACCCTCACCTACTCGCCGGACCGCCCTCGGGAATTCATGGCGCTCTATCGTTCCTCGTATTACGCCCAAGACGCGCTGTTCGACTTTGCCGCTGAACTGCTGACGCGTGACAAGCTCGGGCAGGGAAGTTCGCTCGATCTCCTCTGCATTCTGGCCGGCTCCACCGGCCTCCTGGGCTACGAAATCGGCGGTCGCCATCCATTGATGCAGCAAATGACCCTGCGCTTGGACCAAAAAATTGAATCCCTGCTGAATCAACTCACCAAGTCGCCCGGGGAAAAGGGCTTCAACCTGGTGCTGGCCGCCGCGCACGGAGCTCCGCCGGAACCCACACCCGACGTTCGCGACCGCATGGCGGTGAAGGGGGAAGCACTGGCCCAAGCGGTGGAACGCAGCCTCTCCGCTTCCGGAATCGGCCACGTGGAGAAGTACCTCTACCCGTTCCTGTACCTGGACACCAGCGGCTTTCGGGATCCCGAGCCCATTCGCGAGGTAGCCGCGCGCGCTGCCCTGGGGTTTCCCGCCGTAGCCAACTACTACACGGCTGGCGGAGCCTGCTCCACTGGCGACGCTTGGGAGCGCCGCTTCCGCAATAGCTTTCATCCCACCCGCTCGGGTGACGTGATGCTCTCCTACCAGCCCGAGTATGTCGAGGAGTCCGGCCAGGCCCGCGGCATTTCCTACGGCTCGCTCTACAATTACGATGTGCGTGTCCCGCTCTGCTTCTACGGCCCGCAATTCCGCCCCGGCGTGTTCGAAAGACCGGTGGAGTCCGTCGATATAGCCCCCACGCTGGCGCGCGCGATGGGGGTCGCGGCCCCATCCTCTTCCATCGGCCGCGTGCTGGGCGAGGCGTTCGCTCCGTGAGCGCTTCCTCCGGCCCGTCCCTGGTCACTTCCGTCTGCGGGATCGGTTTGCGAAACCCGGTTCTGGCCGCGTCGGGAACCTTCGGATACGGCGTCGAATTCGAGAAACTGGTAGACCTCAACGCACTCGGCGGCTTCGTGGTGAAAGGCCTGTCCCGCGAACCGATCGAAGGCAACCCGCCCCCCCGCATTTACGAGACCGACGCCGGCATGATCAATTCCATCGGCCTGCAGAACATGGGGGTACGCGCCTTCGTGAGCCAGAAACTGCCGGCGCTGGCCAAACTCGATACGGCCGTTCTCGCCAACGTTTTCGGCTACGACACCGGCGACTACGTGGAAGTGGTGCGCGTGCTCGAAGACCACCCGGGGCTGGCCGCCTATGAGCTCAACGTATCGTGTCCCAACACCAGCCACGGCGGCATCTACTTCTCGAGCGACCCGGCGTTGCTGGGCGAAGTCGTCTCGGCCGTCAAGCGCGTAGCCCGCAGGCCGGTGATCGTGAAGCTCTCCCCCAACGTCGCCGCCATCGAACCGCTGGCGCGCGCCGCGGAAGCCTCCGGAGCCGATGCGCTCTCGCTGGTGAACACTTTCATCGCCCTGGCCATCGACCCGCACACGCGCCGCCCCCGCATCGGCGCGGGTTTCGGGGGCCTCTCCGGACCCGCCATCAAACCGATTGCCCTGCGCCTGGTGTGCCAGGCCGCGCGTGCCGTGAAGATCCCCGTGATCGGCCTCGGAGGCATCTCGACCGGTGAGGACGCCGCCGAGTTTCTGATCGCCGGCGCCACCGCCGTTCAAGTCGGCACCGCATCATTCTGGGACCCTCGCTCGCCCTTGCGCATCGCACGGGAACTGGCCGCGTTCCTCAAACAAGAGCGAGTGGCGGATGTCTCCCAATTGGTGAACACCCTGAAGCTATAGGGCAGGACCAGGCAGGTTCACGGTGATGTCAGGTTCACCGCAATTGCACCAGACTGCCGCACGTCATAGAATATCTTCACCGCGTGAAAAAGGGGGACAAGTGAATGTCCGTATGGAACGAGATCGAATGGCCGGCCGGTTTCCTCGGCGTCGCGCTCAGGAACTGCGTTTCGGCATTGATTAGCTTCACGATGGTGTTGAGTGCGGTTGCCGCACCCTCGCACGGTCCCGCCAAAGGGTACCTGGTGATTACCGGCGGCGCTCCCGATTACAAGCATTTTATGGAGTTGGCAGGCGGGTCCAAGGCGCGCATCGTGGTCATCCCGACCGCGGGCGTGACGAGTCCCGCGGCTCTGGCGATGTTGCCCCCCTACTGTTCGGCGCCGGGGCCTTTTGCCGCGGTGCATTGCGCCGTGCTGCATACCACCGACCGCGCCGTCGCCGACTCGGCTGACTTCGTCGCACCCCTCAAGGACGCAACCGGCGCCTGGCTCGAAGGCGGCCGCCACTGGCGTCTTGCCGATGCCTACCTGGGCACCCGTACGCTGAAGGAGCTCTTCAGTCTTCTCGATCGCGGCGGAGTGATTGGCGGTGGTTCGGCGGGCGCCACCATTCAAGGCTCGTATATGGTTCGCGGCTCGTCCAATCCGGACGACAACACCATCATGATGGCGCCGGGCCACGAAACCGGCTTTGGCTTTTTCACCTACGTCACCATCGATCAGCACGTCGACGCTCGCGGACGTGAGAACGATCTGGCTGTGGTGATGAAGGCCCATCCGGAACTTTTGGGGCTGGGCCTCGATCAAAGCACCTCGATCACGGTGCATGGGGACGTCATCACCGTAAACGGTCCGCAGCGGGTCGCAGTCTGGGATGGAAAGGACCACGACGGCAAAGGCTATTACCACCTGCGCGCCGGCGACACGCTGAATACGGTTACCCGCGTCGCCACGGTGGTGGAACATCCACAAGAGACTGCGCGGAAGGAAATCACGTTGCCGAAGGAGACCCTGGCGAAATATGCGGGCCTCTATGAAATGTCGCCACGCGTGCACATGACGATCACGGTGGAAGGAGAGCAGTTGATCAGCCAGCTTACGGGGCAAGGTAAAGTGCCGCTGTTTGCCGAATCGGACGGGAAGTTCTTCCCCAAAGTCGTGGATGCGCAGTTGGAATTCGTCAAGGATGGAAACGGCAAAGTGACGACCTTGATCCTGCACCAGGGCGGGGCCGACAGGCCGATGAAACGGCTCGAAGACGCCGAGGCAAAACGAGTCGCCGAAGAATCCGCAGCCAGGGCCGCCCTGGTGGCGCAAAGATTCAAAGATCAAAAGCCGCAGCCGGGAAGTGAGGCGGCACTCCGGCGGAATATCGAGGAACTGCGCCTCGGCGAGCCGAAATACGACCTGATGAGCCCTGAGCTGGCAGATGTGACACGCCGGCAGGTGCCGCAACTCAAGGCCCAGATAACCAGGCTGGGCGCCTTGCAATCGGTATCCTTCAAGGGTGTTGGACCGGGTGGCATGGACATCTACGAAGTGAAATTCGAGAACGGTTCAACGGAGTGGAGAATCGTGCTGGCGGCCGACGGGAAGATCGAGGGCGTCGGCGTCCGCCCGCTGTAGCGCCATCCGTCGCCTATTTCTTTGCCGGTGTGATGTCGGTCACCGGCAGATCCCAGTGGGCCATCAAAATCTCGAACCGCCGTTGTTCCTCTTTTTCATACTTCGCCTGGTCGGGCCAGAGCTGCTTGATGAAGCGCTGTTCGTCTGGACTGGATGTTGTCGCCACGGTCGAGTTCTTGAACCGGATCGTAACGCGGAAATCCCATCGCCCATCCTCGGTTGCGTGGTTGGCCGGCTGCTCGATTCTCACCGAAAGCATGCGGCCGCTCTCTACGTTTTTCTGGAGCAACGGGTAGTGGTTCTTCAGGAAGAGCTGCAGGAATTCCTGCTGATGCCCCCATTGCACCTTGTAGTAATACTCCATTGTGTAGGGCTGGTCAGGGGAAATCTGTGGCGGCGCGCCCTGGGCAAGCAGTGGCGGCGCACAGACTGAAACCAATAGCGTGAACAGGATGTTTCTCATCAATCCACCTTCAGTGAATTGGATTCTACCAGACTGCGGAATGCGGAATGCAGCTCATTTTATTCACCGGTCGGAATTCCCCGTAGCCGGCCCGCACGGCGGGTCGTGGCCATCCGCGCCGCCATCCGCATGGCCTGCTTCATGCTGCGCGGATTGGCCAGATTTTTGCCCGCGATATCGAACGCGGTGCCGTGATCCACCGACGTGCGAATGACCGGGATACCGAGCGAGATGTTCACGGTGCCCTCAAAATCGATCAGTTTCATCGGTATGTGGCCCTGGTCGTGGTACATCGCGACGACCAGGTCGTATGCGCCGCGCGACGCTTGAAGAAACACGGTGTCACCGGCATGCGGTCCGCTCGACTGCATTCCGGCCGCCCGTGCCGCCTCGATAGCGGGCGCGATGAAACGCTCGTCTTCGTCGCCGAACAAGCCGTGTTCGCCCGCATGAGGGTTCAGGCCGCAAACCGCGATTCGCGGCGTTTCGAATCCCAACAGCTTCATCGCCTCGTTGCCCAGCTCGATTGTCCGCAAGATGCGCTGGGTGTTCAAGTCACAGGCGTGGCGGAGAGGCACGTGCGTGCTCACGTGGACGGTGGCGAGCCGCTCGCTTGCCAGCAGCATACGGGATTCGGCCGCGCCGCACAACTCCGCGATGTACTCGGTGTGGCCGGAAAACGGCATCCCCGTGAGCGTGACGGCTTCTTTATTCAGCGGCGCCGTGACCATCGCGTCGGCCCCGCCGTTCAGGCACAGTTCGGTCGCGATGCGGACGTACTCCACGCCGGCGGCCCCGCAGCGCGCGTCCAGCCGGCCGAACGAGAAATTCTCGTATCCCGCTAAAGCACCGGTGTCGTGCAGCCGGGCGTTGCTCAAGCCAACGCCGGTGGTGCGCTCGGCCATTCCGATGACGCGCGCATCGCCGATCACCACCCAGTTGGCAATCGATCGAAGCGCCGGATCGGCGAGCGCCTTCAACACGACCTCGGGGCCGATTCCGGCGGGGTCGCCCATGGTCAAGCCAATTACGGGTAAGTCGTCATGCATGGAAGTAGTCCGCTATTTGAACGAGATCGCCGGGCGCGCCGAATCCGCCGGACTTCGTGCTCACCAGCGCGCTGTCGAAGCTGCCGCCCTGGAGAATGCCTGCCGGAACGCCAGGCATGAGCTCGCGCCGCAATTCGATGGCCTCGGCGCCGATGGCGCGGAACACCAGGGAGGCGGTATCGCCACCGGAGAGAAACAGGGCCGCCGGCCGGCATCCCGAAATCAGCCCGCATAAACGTTGGGCGGCGATCTGTCCTCGCGGGATGCGGAGCACCACGTGCTGCCCTCGGCGGAGCGCGGACGCCACGTGCTCCGCGGTAGTCGAAGCGGCGTAGAGAAGCAGGGCGTCCCGTTGCTCCAACAGGTGCTGCTGCTGTTCCGCGGTGACCGGATGATCGGATCCGATGCAAAACAGAACCGGACCGGAATGGAGAGGCAGCATCGCCGGCGCAGTCCCGCCGGCCTGGTGCGACGCCAACGCGGCGGCCAGGCCAGCCGATCCAGCCCACAGAATGCGCCGCCCGAGCGCCAGCACCTCCGCGGCAATGCGCACCAGATCGTCTTGACACACCGCGTCCAGAGAAACGAATCGAACCCCGGCGTCGATGGCGTCGGCGATGCCGCCGGCGCCCACGTGGCGGCACGTCCCCGCGCCATGGGAGCGCAGCCATCCGGCGATCTCGACCGGCCGGAAACGGGCGTCCGTCGTGACGCGGAGGAATCCGGATTCCACCACACGTCCCATCGCGGGAAATGCCGGGTTGACCACGGCTGCTTCGCCAGCGAACGCATCCAGGGCCGCCACGATCTCGACGCCGGTATTGCCGCGAAGCGTGGAATCGATCTTCTTGAAGATGACGTCGCCTGGTTGCAGGCGCATCGCGCCGGCTAGTTGCCAGATGCGGCCGGTCGCTTCCGCGGGGGCCAGATCGCGGCTCTCGGTCGAAAAGGCCAGGACCTGCGCTTCGCTGGGCGCGCACTCAGGCGCGATCGTCATGACAGTGTAGCACCCGGCGGCGGCGAAATGCACCGCGGAATCGCACGCGCCGGTGAGGTCGTCGGCGATGACCAGGCGGTCCGCCCGTGTGGAATGAGGCCCCGCCATCATTGACCGGCGCCCTCCGCTACTTGCAGGACGGAATGGTGAGCGGCGCGGCGGGCACGGCTCCCAGGTTCTGCTTCGCCAGTTCGCCGTTGAGGTTGGCGAGATCGGTCTTCATCAGCTCGTTCCAACCCTGCGCGGCCGTGGCCAGGTCGCGGCAATACCCTTCGTAAGCGGCCTGCATTACGGGCGTGGGGGCGGCGTCCTGGCCATCCACCACGGAGGCTAGCGAGCCGATGGAGCGGTTGAGCGGTGCGAATGCCGGCGCCTGACGTCCCCCGCGGCCGCCGCCACCGCCGAAGCCGCCTGGGGAACCTTGCAGGCGCTGAGCTTTCTGCTCGAACTCTTTCAGCAAGGGGATGGTGGCGCCGCCGGCGCGCTGGCCGAGTCCCTGGAGCAGTTCGCCGGCCTTGCGATATAAGTCGTAGCTGGCCGCCACCAGGTCCAGGATCTTCCGTTCCAGCGTGAGTTGCTGGGCCAGCGCCTCGTCGGAAACGTCGACGCGCGGATCCATGGCCACCGCCAGCGGCTGCTCGAAGGTGCGGCCGTTTACGGTGAGGCGGACGCGGTAGTTGCCCGGTGTCACCATCGCGCCCAGGGGCAGCCCCGGCGTGTTCTGATACAGCGCGGAGATGGGATATTCGTGACGCAGCACGGGCGGAGCGGCATAGCGCAGGTCCCAGACGAAACGGTTCATGCCGGAATTCCTGGTGAGCGGTTCGGGATGTCCCACCCAGTATTCCGGCACGTTGGGCGGCGGTTCACTGACAGCGTACTCACTCTCACCTTTGGTGGAATACTGTCGCACCAGTTGGCCCGCGCTATCGTAGATGCCGAGCGTAATATCCTGCGATGGCGCGGACGCCAGGTAGTAATCCAGGATCGCGCCCGCAGGCGGATTCTGGCCGGCGGGCATCTCCGGCGGCAGCGGCGTGTCCTGGTTCAGATCCAGGCGCACGCGCAGCGCCTTTTCGGGCCGGAAGAGAAAGGTGGGCGCGCTGGATACGGTGCGGTCGATCTGGCGAAGGGGCGTGAGGTCGTCCAGAATCCAGAAGGCGCGGCCGTAGGTGGCGGCCACCAGGTCGTCCCCATGCACCACCAGATCGCGGACGCTGGTGGTGGGCATGTTGAGCTGCAGTGCGCTCCAGTGATCGCCTTCGTCGAAGGAAACAAACGCGGCGTTCTCCGTTCCCGCGTAGAGCAGGCCCTTGCGCCCGGGGTCTTCGCGCACCACGCGGGCGAAGCAGCCTTCGGGAATGCCGCTGGACGTTTCCTGCCAGGTCTTGCCGTAGTCGTGGGTGCGGTAAAAGTGCGCGCGAAAATCGTTCTCGTCGTGGCGGTCGATAGCCGCGTAGGCGGTGGCCGCGTCGAAATGGGAAGCTTCCAGCATGCTGATCTGCGAAAGCGGCGGGAGGCCCGCCGGCGATACATTCTGCCAGGTGGCGCCGCCATCGCGCGTAAGCTGGATGATGCCGTTGTTGGTGCCGGCCCAGATCAGGCCGCCGGCGAGCGGCGAGGGCGCGAAAGTGTTAATGGCTGTGCGATTGTTGGGCGCGATGGTCTCCTGCTGTTCCTGCGCGCGCGGCCGCGCGGGCGCTGCCGGAGTGGCTGCACCGGCAGTATCGGTAGCCGCCGCGGGGGTCGGTGTCTCCGCTCGTTTGGTGAGGTCCGGGCTGATGGCCTTCCAGTGTAGTCCGCCATCGCGCGTCTCCAGCAGGAACTGCGCGCCCATATAGAAGATGTGCGGGTCCTGCGGCGAGAAGCCCAGCGGTGGATTGGTGGCCATGCGGTATTCGTTGTCGCGCGTGACGCTGGGCGAGACGGTGGCCACTTGCCGGTTGGTGCGGTCGATGCGGACCACGCCGCGGCTCGGCCCGCCGGCGTAGACCAGGTTGGGATTGAGCGGATCGGGAACAATGTAGCCGAACTCGTATCCGCCTACCGGGTCCCAATCCATAAAGGTGATTTCGCCATAGTCGCCGCGGCTCAACGTGCCCACCGAGCCGCTGTCCTGCTGCGTGCCGTAGACCCAGTACGGATAGCGATTGTCGGTGGAGAGATGGTAGATCTGGCCGGTGGGCTGGTTGTACCAGGAACTCCACGATTTTCCGCCGTCCATGCTGATGGTGGCGCCCTGGTCGCTGGCCATGATCATGCGTGTGGGATCGGCCGGGTCGATCCACAGCGCGTGATTGTCGTCGCCGCCGGGGGCTCCTTTGTACGAGATGAAGGTGTGGCCGCCGTCGTCGGAGCGGTAGAGCGAGGTCTGGGCAACGTAGACCACCTCGGAGTTCTTCGGGTCGAGGAACACGCGGCTGAAATAGCCGCTGCCCTGAATGCGCGGGTCCTGCGTGATCTTGCTCCAGTGCGCGCCGCCGTCATCGGAGCGGTAGAGACCTCCGGCCGCGCCGCCGCCACCGCCGCCCCCAAATCCGCCGCCGGCGACGATGGCGAAGACTTTCTGTCCACCCGCCGCCACAGCCACTCCGATGCGGCCCAGTCGCCCGGTGGGCAGCCCTTCAGTGAGCTGTGTCCAGTTTTCGCCGCCGTCGCTGGTCTTGTAGATGCCGGCGAAGCCCGACGATTCGATCGCCGCCCGCCCGCCGGGCGCCGTGTAGTGCTCCCACATAGCAGCGTAGCCGATCTTCGCATTGTCGGGCGCAAACACCAGGTCGACAGCGCCGGTGATGTCGTCCTTATGCAGGACGTTGCGCCAGGTCTTGCCGCCATCGGTGGATTTGAAGACGCCCCGTTGATCGCTCTTCGAATAGGTGCGGCCCAGCGCGGCCACCAGCACGATGTCGGGATTGCGCGGATCGATCCACAGGTTGCCGATGTGCTCGGTCTCATCCAGCCCGATGTGCTGCCACGTCTTGCCGGCGTCGGCCGATCGGTAAACGCCGTTCCCCATGTTGACCGATCCGCCCACCATGCTGACGTCGCCGGTTCCGAAGTAAACGATATTGGGGTTGGAGGGCGCCACGGCCACCGCGCCGATAGAAGAAATGGGGACCGCATCGGAGATGGGCGTCCAGACCACGCCGCCGTCCACGGTCTTCCAGAGGCCGCCGCCGGGTGTGCCCATGTAGTAAACGGCGGCGTTGCCGGGAATGCCCGCCACGGCGGTCACGCGGCCGGCACGGAAGGGCCCGATCTGCCGCCAGCGCATGGCGCGGTACAGGCTGGTGTCGAAAGGTTGCGCGGCCAGCGAAAAAGAGGCTGCGAAAAGGAGCGCGCAGGCATAGCGGGACAGCATTTACAGATTGTCCCACGTTGTGGGGCAGGCGCTTTCGCCTGCCAACAATTCCTTCACAGCTTCTGATAATTAGCCTTAGGCCAGGCCCGCTTTATACAATGCCACGAGCTTACCCCAGGCGCGCTCGGCGTCGGCCTTGTTGTAGATCGGCGCGCCGTTCTGCATGGGCATATCCGGCACGCACCAGCCATGCAGCGCTCCCGCATACACCTCGATCTCTGCGGGAACTTTGGCGGCTGCGAAAGCTTCCTTCAGCTTGTCTTTGGCATCCGGCTGACGCGCGTCGTCGTTCGACGCGATACCGAAGTACATCCGCGCCTTGATCTTCGGCGCGAGCAAATGCGGGCTATCGGGATTGGCGGTCACCAGGCCCCCGCCGTGGAACGACGCGCCCGCACCGATGCGATCGGGCAGCGTCGCGGCGGTCCTCACCACGAGCGGTCCACCCATGCAGTAACCTTGAGTTCCGATCTTCTTTGCCTTGTTCACCTCCTTTTGGGCGTCGAGGAAGCCGACGTAAGCGACGGCATCCTTCTCAGCGTTGCCGGGCGCATTCACCGACACCATCAACGGCCGGAGCTTCGCCATGTCATCCGGATTCTGGAAGCTGAAGTGGGAGGCATCCGAGAAAGGAGCTTTGGCCACGCGATAAAAGGGATTGGGCACCAAGACGGAATATCCCTCCGCCGCAATACGCTTGCCTATTTCACGCATCGAGGGCCGCAAGCCGAATGCGTCGGGCCAGATCAGCACGCCCGGATGGGCGCCGGTCTTCGGGTGAATGAACGCGGCGTCGCAGGCTCCGTCAGGGGTCTTGATCTCGACGTCGGTTTCGACGACCTCAAGGCCTGCTGCTGCGGCCGGACCTGCAGTAGCGGCAAGTCCCGCGGCCACTGAGAGAGCTACAAAATCGCGCCGTGCGATATCGCCGGGCTGCGCATCATTCTTCTGTTGCTTCTTCTGATCTTCCGTCATGGGTGCTCCTTCAAAAAGAGTGTATCGCTTCAAAAGAGTGTATCGCTTTTGATTGGTATCGGATTGTATTAGACTGAACCGTTCCCGAAGGCGGCGCAAGAAAATATCCTTTGGAGATCAGGTTATGAAACATTTGAAAACAAGGCTGTTTTGTTTCTCGGTCTGCGCGTGTCTGATGCTGGGGGTGGTCACAACCATGGCCCAAACCGAGAAGGCCCCGGCCTGGAAGCCGAAGCGCATCAACCGGGCGATCGAGCTGCTGGAACAGGGTCAGCCCATCTACTACACCGGCTCGCACTCCGGGACGGCCGGCACATTCGAGCAGGGCGTAAAAGACGCCCAGACCGCCTTCAGCACCTTGGTGTATACTCGCACGCAGGAAAACCGGGATGATCCGGGATCCAAGAGGTGTGCTCTTGAAGATAACCATGGTGGCGGCGGCGTTTCTTCTTCTCCCGGCGGCTCTGTGGCCGGCGGATGGAAGGAAGTTGTTCCGCGAGCGGTGCGCGGGGTGTCATGGGAGCGACGCTCGGGGGAGCGGCAAGGGGCCCGGGCTGGCCGGGAATCCGCGGCTGAGCGGGCAGTCGGTGGAGCAGTTGCGGGACATGGTGCAGCGGGGGGCTCCAAATGCGGGGATGCCAGCGTTCGATTTGCCGCCGGAAGAGCTGGATGCTGTCGCCAGTTACGTGCGGAGCTTGAACGCTGGGGTGACGGTTGGGCCGGCTGCCGGGATACAGGACACATGGGGGAAGCCGGAGCCAGGGGACTGGCTCACTTACAACGGGAATTTGAGCGCGAACCGGTATAGCGGGTTGAAACAGATCCACAGGGGGAATGTCGGCGGGCTGCGTCTAAAGTGGATCTTCCCAATTCCTTACTACGGGCTGGAAGTGACGCCGTTGGAAGCGGGTGGCGTGATGTATGTCACGGGGCCGAACCAGGTGTACGCGATTGATGCTTTGACGGGGAACCAGATTTGGAAGTACTCGCGGCCGCAGACTCAAGGACTGGACGGCGATGCGTCGCTCGGGACGAATCGCGGAGTAGCGATCCGCGATGACAAGGTGTTCTACGAGACGGACAACGCGCACTTGTTGGCGCTTAGCCGCGCGACGGGCGAACTGGTGTGGGAGAAGACCATGCCGGAGGAGCCGCAGCATTACGGGGGGACGATGGCTCCGCTAGTGGTCAAAGACACCGTGATTGCGGGGGTTTCGGGGGCGGACGAGGGCATCCGCGGATTCATCGCGTGCTACAGGGCGGAGACCGGGGAGTTGCTCTGGCGGCACTGGACGGTGCCGCGGAAGGGCGAGCGCGGATCGGAGACGTGGCAGGGGAGCGAGCCGCTGCGGGGAGGCGGATCGACCTGGCTGACGGGCTCCTATGACGAAGCCACGGATACGCTGTACTGGCCGACGGGGAACCCTTTCCCGGATGGCGACGATCGGGACCGGGGCGGAGACAATTTGTTCACCAACTGTATCCTGGCATTGGATCCGCGCACGGGCGAGCTGAAATGGCATTACCAGTTTACGCCGCACGACGTGAGAGACCGGGACGCGACGGAGCCGCCCGTGCTGGTGGATGCGACATATCGCGGGAAGCCGCGGAAGCTACTGCTGCACGCGGACCGGAACGGGTTCTTCTACGTCCTGGACCGGACCAACGGAGAGCTGCTGCTCGCCAGGCCGTTCCTGCGGAGAGTGGATTGGGCTGCGGAGATCGCGCCGGACGGACGCCCTCGGGTGACGACCCCGAAAGGATGCCCGGACGATGCGGCGAACTGGAGCTCGGCGGCGTTCAGCCCAGTGACACGGCTGTTCTACTTCCTGGCCCTGGAGGAGTGCACCGGGAGCCCGCTGGGCTATCCGGACCAGACGGGACAGCGGTTTCTGCGGGCGCTGAATATCGAAACCGGGAAGATCGTTTGGGAAGTGCCGCAACCGGAGGCGGCGAAGGCCAAGACGTGGTCGGGGGTGCTGGCGACAGCGGGCGGCGTAGTGTTCTACGGGAAACCGAACGGGGGATTCGAGGCGGTGGATGAGCGGGATGGGAAGGCGCTGTGGCGGTTCGAGACGAATGTGCGGATGAAGGCGTCGCCCATGACGTTCGAGGTTCAGGGGAAGCAATATGTGGCGGTGGCGGCGGGGCCGAATATTTTGTGCTTTGGGTTGTGAACGGGCATGATGCCCGTGTCCCGATACTTCCGAAACAAGTTTTTCATGAAATTTTTATTCTCGATACACAAACTGTGCGATATACTCTTTCCACGCTCGCTAGATCGCAAACCAGGAGGGGTGAAAACAGTGATTCGCGCTTGGGCCAATATTCTTGTGATTACTCTCGCCGCTTCCGGCGCTGTGGCGCTGGGGCAGGTCAATACCGCCAGCCTTACGGGGCTGGTAAAAGATCCTTCAGATGCTGTGATTGCCGACGCGGCGGTCATGGCCCGGAGCACCAGCACCGGGATTGAAAGGGCCGTGACGACCAACTCGTCCGGCTATTTCTTCCTTGCCAATCTTCCCGTCGGCAGTTATGAGATCTCCGTGGAAAAACAGGGATTTCAGAAGGCAGTCGCCACCGTCGCTCTGGATGCGGCGGAGAAAGGCCGGCAAGACTTCACGCTTACCCTTGGGACCGTCACTTCGATCACTACCGTAGAAGCCACCGCTCCGATGCTCTCCCCACAGGACGCATCCTTGGGCGCCACCGTCGATAACAAGTTCGTCACGGAGTATCCGCTGCTGTTGCGCAGTTGGGACGACTTGATGAATCTCGTGGCCGGCGTGCAGGGGCAGCGGTACACCGATCAGGGCGGAAGCACCAGCGCGGGCCGCACCGGCGGATTCAACGTTCACGGAGTCCGGTCGCTCCAGAACAACTTCATTCTCGATGGCGTCGACAACAACTCGATCTCCGAGAACGTGCAGGAACTCACCACACAGGTGATCCGTCCCTCGGTGGATACCATTCAGGAATTCAAGATCATCACGAATCCGTACTCGGCGGAGTACGGCCGCAACCCCGGAGCGGCGATCAGCGTGGTGACCAAAGGCGGCACCAACGAGGTTCATGGGCTGGCATACGAATACATTCGCAACCGTGTGTTCGACGCGAACGACTTCTTCTCCAATCGGCAGGGCCTGAAAAAGCCGGAGAATATCCAGAACCAGTTTGGCGGCAATGCGGGAGGGCCGGTCGAGAAGAACAAGATATTCGCGTTCTTCGATTTCGAGGGCACCACCATCCGCAAGGGTCAGCTTCGTTCGACCACCGTGCCGACCCCCAACGAGCGCATCGGCGATTTCAGCGCCGCTGCCGGCGCCGCGGAGCACATTAATTATCCGACACTGTACGATCAATCTTCCGGCACGCCGTTCCCCAACAACCAGATCCCGGTCAACAAAATCGAGCCGCTGGCGACCAGGATCATGAATCTGTTCCCGGCACAAACGGTCGCCGGAGCGGCGCTCAACAATTTCTTTCGCAACGCCAACCTGATGGACGACGGGTGGCGTTACTCGGGGCGCATCGACTGGCAGCCGGACCCGAAAGACAGCGTCTTCACGCGCATCACGTTCACCAATCGGAACCGTTTCATCCCCGGCAATTTCGGAGGCATCGCCGACGGCACGGCGTCTTCGTCGCAGGGCGGCAGCAGTTGACCGCCTACCAGGTGCCGGTTGGCTGGACGCGCACGCTCAACCCGCGCATGGTTAACGAGCTGCGTATTGGCTTCGCGCGCGACAATTCCCAGGCGGAGCAGGATCCCTTCGGCCTGAACCACACGGCGGACTACGTTCCAGGCGTGCCCGTCAATCCGGCATTCGATGGCGGCGTGCCGATGATCACTTTCGCCAACCTGAACACGTTCATCGGATCGCCGAACTTCCTGCCGAAGCACCAGGTCACGCAGCAGTATCAGTTCACCGACACGCTCTCCTGGACGTCCGGGCGGCATCAGCTCAAGTTCGGCGGCGACATTCGCGCTCCCCTGCGGAACCTGTTCCAGGACATTCCAGCCACGCGCGGCGCGCTCAACTTCGACCGGATTTTCACGTGCCAGCGGCAGGCCAACAACCAGTGCGCGTCGGCCACCGGCTACTCCTATGCCGACTTCCTGATCGGAGCGGTGCAGGGGGCGCAGCTATCCAACCTGTTCGGCGTGGATCAGCGCCTCCAGATGTTCTCGGGCTTCGCCCAGGATGATTTCAAGGTGACCCCGCGGCTGGCCATGAATCTGGGCGTCCGGTACGATTTCGCAACGCCGGTCTGGGACGCGAAGAACCACCTGGCGAACTTCAATCCGGCCGGCGCGGGGTCGCTCATTTACGCCAAAGACGGCTCGATCTACGATCGCACGGGGGTTAATCCCAATTTCCACAATTTCGCGCCGCGGCTTGGGCTCTCGTATCAGATCACGCCCAAGACGGTGCTGCGCACCGGGTACGGCATCTTCTATTCGCCTTTCGAGCGCATCGGGAGTGAAGACCAACTGGCGTTGAATCCGCCGGGGCTGATCAATAACAATATCTCGCTGCCCTCCACCGCTTTGGCTCCGCTTTTCCCGCTGAGCAGCGGCTTTCCATCGAACTTCCTGGACCCCTCGCAGCTTTCGCTGCAGCGCGTGAAGATCCGCGGCGCCAACCCCAACGCTCCCAGCAGCAGCGTACAGCAGTGGAGCTTCGGCATTCAACGCGAGTTGCCTGGAGGCCTTTTTGTCGAGGCCGATTACGTGGGCACCAGGAGCACGCACCTGAACACGCTGCGCGATCTGAACCAGCCGCTCAACAACGGGCTCACGGTGCTCACTAACGCGCTCGGGCAGCCTATCCTGCCGTATCCGAATTTCGGCCAGATCGAGTACCGTGACCCCCTCGGCAGTGCCATCTACCACGGGCTGGATTTCACGCTGGAGCGCAGGTTCCGCGCCGGGCTGGCCTTCCGCGCCGCCTACACATGGTCGAAATCGATCGACAACACCGCCGAGCACCTGAGCGCGTACGGCTCCAACAGTTTCGGCCAGAATGGATACAACTTCCACACCTGGAGCGGGCCCAGCGATTTCGACGTCCCGCAGCGGCTGGTGTTCAGCTACGTGTATGAACTGCCGTTCGGGAAAGGCAAGCCGATGGCGAACCACGGATGGCTTGCGTATGTCGTGGGCGGGTTCCAGACCAGCGGCTCGCTGACGCTGGCCAGCGGACGTCCGTTCACCGTGTTTGCGTCGGCCAACAGCAGCTCGATTGATATCGGGCTGCAGAACGCGCTGGCTAACGTGACGGGCAAGCCGGTCATGCCCGAAACCGTCACCTGCTGGTTCTACGCCTCCAAGAATGCCGGATGCGGAGGAATCAGCGGCACCGACGCATTCGCTACGCCGCCGCTCGGTGTCCTCGGGAACACGGGACGCAACAACCTGCGCGGCCCGGACACGCGCGTCTTCGATTTCTCGCTGGATCGTACTTTCTACATCACCGAGGCCAAATCCGTTCAGTTTCGGTGGGAGGCCTTCAATCTTTCCAACACCGTGCAATTCGGGTTGCCCTCCACGAATTACAGCGGCGGCACGCCGGGAGTGATCACGTCGCTGGCGGGCGATCCGCGCATCATGCAGTTTGCCCTGAGGTTCAAGTTCTGACGATGCGATGTAGAGCAGCGCTCGCGATTGTGAGTGCGTTGCTGATGCTGTCCTGCGGCCGGGGCAGCAGCGCTCACAAGATCGAGATTGTGCTGGTCACCAAGGCACTCGACAGCGAATGGTGGCAGCGTGTGAAGTCCGGCGCTGAAGAAGCGGCCCGTGCCGAGCCTGACGTCCGACTTGTAGTGGTGGCGCCGGAGCGCGAGGTCAACATCGATCAGCAGGTGGCTATCCTGGAGGACCAGATCACCAGGGGCGTCTCCGCGATTGCCGTCGCGCCCGCCGGCGCTTCCGAAATCGTCCCGGTGCTTGAGAGGGCCAAGGCGGCGGGAATCCCGGTGATCGTTTTCGACACGGATGTAAATTGGGCGGGAAAGCTGAGCTTTGTCGGTTCCGATAATAAGCATGCCGGCCAACTCGCCGGAGACTACATCGTGAAACTACTCGGCGAAAAAGGCAAGGTCGCGGTAATCCGCGGCATCCTCGGGGTCTCGACGCACGAGGACCGGCTGGCCGGATTTCGCGAGGCAGTTGCCAAGGCGCCGGGAATTCAGTGCGTTGCCGTGCAGCCCGCCAACAGCGAACGCGCGCTGGGCATGTCGGTAATGGAGAATCTGCTGACCACCTACCCGGACTTGAAGGCAGTCTTCGCCACCAACGACCAGATGGCTCTGGGAGCAGTAGAGGCAATCGCCGCTCACAATCTCGCCGGCAAGGTGGCCGTAGTGGGCGTAGATGCCACCAGCGAAGGCGTGCGCGCGGTACAGGATGGGCGCCTCGCAGCGGATGTCGCGATGCATCCCGAAGCGTTGGGCGGCAGCGCGGCGAAGGCCGCCATTGCGGCTGCCAGGCATCAACCGGTGGCTGCGAAAATCGAGACCGGTGAATCGTTAGTCACGAAGTAGCTGACGCACCAATGTGGGACAGACGCTTTCGTCTGTCAACCCGGCTCCCAGTCTCAGCCCAGGGAGCGTTTCCGCCACGTGCCCCACCGTTTGGATTTGACAATTCCCGCCGGCTCCCCATATCCTGAACACATTTGTCAGGATCTCCGGCGCGCATGCCACGAACTTTCAACACCGCCACTTGCTGTGACACCATTGAAGCGTTCGGCCTGCGATCCGTGCGAATCGGGAGGACGCTTTGAGCCTCCTGGAACTCGAAGGCATCACAAAATCATTCAGCGGCGTACGAGTGCTCGATCATGTCGATCTGGACGTCCGTCCCGGGGAGATCCACGCGCTCGCCGGTGAAAATGGTGCGGGCAAATCTACGCTCATGAACATCGTCAGCGGTGTGATGGCCGCCGATAGCGGCCAGATGCTGTGGGAAGGCCTCCCCGTCCGGCTGCGCAGCCCCCGCGATGCCATGGATCTGGGGATCAGCTTCGTCCATCAGGAGCTTGCCCTCGTCCCGCAGTTGAGCGCCGCTGAGAATATATTCCTGGGCCGCCATCCGTCAGCGCGCGGATGGGTGCGCTGGCGCGACATTCACCAGCAGGCGAGCGAACTGTTCGCCTCATTGGGCCACCCCATCGACCCGCGCCGTCCGGTTGGGGACATGAGCCTGGCTGCGCGCCAGTTGGTTGAAATCGCCCGCGCACTGGCATTTCGCGCACGCCTGATCATCATGGATGAACCCACTGCCCCGCTCACCGACCAGGACGCCGGATGCCTGTTTCGCACCCTCCAGAACCTGCGCCAGCGAGGCGTCAGCGTAATTTATATTTCTCACCGGTTGGGGGAGATTTTCCGGATCTCCGATCGCGTAACCGTCATGCGAGACGGCCGCCGGGTGCTGACCGAAGACACTGCCCGGATGAGTGAAGGGGCGATCGTGCGCGCGATGGTGGGAACGGAGCTGAAGGAGCGCCTGGACGTTCGGCCCCCCTCCGATGCCACAGCCACCGAGGCGATTCGCATCGAGGGATCGGTTGACCTCACCGTCCACCATGGCGAGATCGTCGGCCTGGCGGGGCTCGCAGGCGCAGGCAGGGCGAAACTCCTCGAAGGGATTTTTGGAGCCCGCCGGCACGGTGCGGGACGCATCTCTGTGAATGGCCGGGCGGTCAGTATCCGGACCCCGATCGATGCCATCCGCCACGGCATTGCCCTCGTCGCGGACGACCGCAAAACCAAGGGACTCGTCCTGAACGCCTCGCTGCGCGACAACATCGCACTCGCCGGCAGCCGGCAAGTGTTCATCCAAGCTGCTCATGAGAACCGTGTCGCCGCGCGGTTGGCGGGCGAGTTGCGTATCAAGTGCGCGGGACTCGACCAGGCTGTCCAGTACCTGAGCGGCGGGAATCAGCAAAAGGCGGTGCTGGCCAAATGGCTGTTCGCCGGCGCGCGCATATTTCTGCTGGATGAACCTACCCGCGGCATCGACGTGCGGTCCAAGGCGGAGATTTACGACCTGGTGCGTGCTCTGGCGCGGGACGGAGCCGCTGTTCTGATGGCATCTTCCGAACACGAGGAGCTTCTTGGGCTGGCGGATCGCATCCTGGTCATGCACCGGGGCCGCATCGCCGGTGGGCTCCCTCGAGGGGAAGCCAACGAAGAGAGGATTGTGCGGCTGGCAACCGGGGGTGTGAGTTGAACGCCGCCTCGCCCGATATTCCCAAAGCCCGGGCCAGCCCGATGGCGCTGCTGCAGCGCCTCGGTCCGCTGCTCGGACTTGCGGCGCTGTCGGCCGTCCTGGGAACGCTATCCGATCGTTTCCTGACGCTCGACAACCTGATCAACGTCTTTCGCCAGTCGTCCGTGAATGCGCTGCTCTCGCTCGGCCAACTCGTGGTGATCATTACCGCCGGAATCGATCTTTCCGCCGGGTCGATTCTCGGGCTTTCCTGCGTAGTGGCGGCGCTCCTGTTGAAGTGGGGCGTCCCGCCGGCGGTCAGCCTGATGGGCGCTCTGGCTCTCGGTTCGGCGCTCGGCGCCACCAACGGCGTACTCCTCACCAAGCTGCGGCTTCCGCATCCATTTATTCCGACGCTCGGTATGATGAACGTGGCTCGCGGGCTTGCGCTGGTGATCTCGGGTGGCTTTCCGATTTCCGAACTACCCTCCGGCTTTCGTTTCTGGGGCGCCGGCTCCCTCGCAGGCGTCCCGGTGCCCGTGATCATAGTGGCTCTCTCATGCGGGCTGTTTCACGTTTTTCTGACCCGCACCACCGCCGGCCGCGATGTCTACGCCATCGGTGGGAACGCTCTGGCGGCCCGGCTATCGGGTGTTCCCGTCGACGCGCGGCTGATTCTGGTTTACGCACTCAGTGGTCTCATGGCGGGCACCGGAGCCATCGTTCTGGCGGGCCGCATGAATTCCGGCTTTCCGCTGGCAGGGGTGGGCGCTGAGCTTGACGCGATCGCCGCCGTGATCATCGGCGGCGCGAGCTTCTTCGGCGGTGTGGGGACCGTGGGCGGGACCCTGCTGGGAGCGCTGATCATGGGAGTCCTGCGGAACGGGCTGAACCTGATGAACGTGAATGCCTACTGGCAGACCATCGTAATCGGGGGCGTAATTGTAGTCGCGGTGTGGGTTGACGCGGTGAGAAAGCGGGCCGCCGAGAGAAGGGCGAAATAACAGAGCGCTAACCGCCACCCCTGGCCCGCGAAAATGGAAAGGTCGATAGCCTGCACAATGCCAAATAACTCCTGCCTGAATCGGACAGGGGATTTCGTCCCTGGATCTCGCTACAGTGTATAGTGGCTCAGACGTGGGAACAAGGAGGGGGCAATGCCGCTGCGAAAGATGGGGCCGGTGGGCGCCGTCGCGATGGCGATGGCGGTCGCGCAGAATCAACCGCTCTTGCCGCAGAACTCGGTGACACATGTATCCGAGCACGTATACGCGATCGTGGGTTGGCCGAATGTCGGCATCATTGTGGGCGATCGCGCGACGTTGGTGGTGGACACGGGAATGGGACCGCGCAATGGCGCGACCGTGGTGAAGGAAGCGCAGAAGCTGGCCAAGGGTCCGAAGCTGTACCTCACGACCACGCATTTCCATCCCGAGCACGCTTCAGGCGACGCGGCCTTTCCGCCGGGCACGATCCTGATTCGACCCGTCGTGCAGCAGGAGGAATTGCAGGCACGCGGTGCGGAGTTTCTGGCGATGTTCAGCGGCCGTTCTGCGCAATTCAAAGAGCTTCTGCAGGACGTGAAGCTTCGACGCCCGGACATCGTCTTCGACCGCGAAGTGAAACTGGATCTCGGCGCGGTAACCGCGCGCCTTCTCTGGCTGGGTGCGGGGCACACTCGCGGGGACGAGGAGACTTTCGTGGAGCCGGATGGCACGCTGCTTCCTGGTGACATTGTGGAGAACAAGCTGGTTCCGAGCATGCCCAACGCGGATTCGAGCGTCAAAGGCTGGCTTGGCATGTTGGACCAATTGGAAGCCCTCCGGCCGCGCTTCATCGTGCCGGATCACGGAGCACTGGGCGATGGGGCGTTGATCGCCCAGGAGCGGACATTTCTTGCAGCATTGCAGGCCCGCGCGATGGAACTTAAGCGAAAGGGGACCAGCGTCGAAGAAGCCGGGAAGCTGCTGAGCGCCGAGTTCAAGGCCAGGTATCCGGATTGGGAGAGCATGGGCCCCGTGCCGAACGTCGTGCGGCGCGTGTACGCGGAATCGCAGTGAACGCGAACCTGGATCGCCTGTGGCTAAATGTGGCGCAAACACCACTCGTGTTTGCCCCGTCGGCGGCTCAGCACTCGTGCCGACGCATTTCGCACTCTTGACGCATGGTGCTTCGGGCTCAGAACGTCTACATGAGTGTCGACGCTGCACGCAAAAGTAGTGCGCCACGGTCTCGGCCGGGCACCTGGCGTTCCGGAGCTATTGTGCGCCTCTCGCAGTTATTCGTTTTGGCTGCCGGCGGCGGTCGGTACTGAGGTTGACTTGCCCCCTTCCGTGCGCGCATACCTCTTGAACCAGCTCATCATGTAAAGCTGAGTGCGGATGAAATTCGATGGCTTTGAGGCAGTCCCGTGGTATTCGCCCTCGAATTGCAGCAATTTCACAGGCACGCCGCGGACCTTCAGCGCTGCGTAGTATTCCTCGGTTTGCGGCATGGGTGTGCGGCGGTCGAGCACTCCGGTCATCAATAGCGTCGGCGTCGTCACCTTGCCCACGGTCATTACCGAGGAATGCGATAGCCAGTCGCTCGGGTCTTCCCAGAAGGGCTTCTGGAAGAAGCTATAGGTGAAGAGCGGAATGTCGGTGTTGCCGGTCATGCTAAGCCAGTCGATGACCGGGCAGCGCACGGCGGCCGCCGCGAAGCGGTCGGTGTGGCCGATCACCCAGCTCGAAAGTACGCCGCCGCCGCTGCAACCCGAGACGAACATGCGCGTGGTGTCGATGAAGCCTTTGGCAACAGTGGCATCTACCCCGGCCATCAGGTCGTCGTAATCGGGCCCCGGATAGTTGTGGTCGATGCCGCCGGAGAAGGCCGTGCCATATCCGGTGCTGCCGCGCGGGTTGACGTAGAGGACCACGAAATCGTTGGCGGCGAAATTCTGGAACATGTAGTTGAACGCCACGCTGTACATGGAAAATGGTCCGCCGTGGATTTCCAGAATCAGGGGATACTTTCTCGTTGCGACGAAATCAGGCGGCTTCACAACCCAGCCCTGCACCTTCGCGTTGCTGCTGGAAGTGAAGTTGATTTCCTCTGTTTTTGCCAGGTGCATGCCCGCCATCAAGCCCGCGTTGACGCTGGTGAGCTTGGTTATTTCTCCGGGCCTGCGCAGGTTGTAGCGCACCACGTCGGGTGGATTCTCCAGATCGGTGCGCGTCCCCACGGCCATCAGGTCGCTGGAGGCTGAATCCATGGTCAGCACATGAGCGCCGGTAGTGACTGGCTTCACGTCGCCGCCCGCAATGGCTGCGAACTGGACGTTGCGTGAGCCATGATCGTCGGCATCAAAGTAGATACCCGCCGAATCCGGCGCCCAGCGCAGGTTCAGGGGGTCGCGGTCGTAGTCGCCACTGATCTTCCGCATTTCACCGCCGGCAAACGGGATCACATACAGGTCCGACACCGAGTGCGTACGCTTCGATTGCGGGTAACCGGTGAAGGCTACGGCCTTGCCATCGGGCGAAACCGCCGGGCGGCTCCACGAGCCGGGTTTGGCAACCAGTTCGCGAATGGCGCCCGACGCCATCTCGGCCACCAGCAATTCCGAGGTTTGATAGTGCAGATCGGCTTCCAGGCTGCGGTCGGCTTCGAATACGATGGCTCTGCTGTCGGGAGTCCAGTCCATGGGCACGGCGCCGCGCAATTCGCCTGCGCCTGCGCTCCACTTGCCGCTGGTGATCTGCCGGGGTGCGCCGCCATCGGCCGAGACGACGAACAGATGCGTATGCCCGTCTACGAGGAAACCCACCTGATCCTGGCGGTAATGCAGCGTTTCCACTACGCGCGGCGCGCCCGTCCAATGGGCCCCTTCGGGCGCGGCCGGCATGCTGATGCTCCAGGTGTCTTTTTCCGGCACGAACATGGAGAACGCGATGGACTTGCCGTCCGGCGACCAGCGCGCGTCGGCGACCTTCTCGGTGGCGTGCGTGACCTGCGTGGCGGGGCCATCGGTATCGATCCAGCGGACAAAGATCTGCGGGCCGCGCGGCTCTCCATCGCTAATGTAGAGGATGCGTTTTCCGTCGGACGACCAGCGGGGGTTCGAGCCTTTGGCAAGAAACCGGTGCTGGCTGCCATCGGCGTTCATGATCCAGAGCGAGGAATCCCACCGGTCCTCGATCTTGTTGGCCTGTTGGCGGGTGTAGACGATGCGCGCCCCATCTGGCGAAATCTGCGCATTGTTCACGCGCTCGAAATCAAAGTAATGATCGTTGGTGAGACGCGTGGCGGAGCGGGTCTCCTGGGAGGCGGCGGTGAACACCGCCAATGATGCAAAGGCCGCCAACACGGTAAAACGAATTGTCATGGACACCTCGAAAGCCGGACTTCCGGGGGCCAGTATACAACGAATGGAAGGTAACCGCTCGAAGGAAGCGACACGACATTGCCGTGTCTCGGCCAGGCAGGATTCCGCCCCGCCCGCACCGTGAGGCTGGCCGCCTCGTCACGAAGTTGGCCATCCGGCTCTCGGTCTCGGTGGCTTTCAACCTCCGTAGGTGCGACCAGCGATGAATATCCAACTGGCTAATTCTGCCAGTCCACGTTCACAAAACCCGTCCCGCTCGCGGGCACTGCGTACTTGTGGTTAGCGCCGTTTTCCCAGGTCACACTGCCGTTTCCAGCGATCTTGATGAACTTGAACTCGATCGTCTGGCCCGCAGGCACGCTGACATTCAGGAACCAGTTCGGGTAATTCGGCGGCAACATCGGGCCCACGGCGCCGTCCCAGGTTGTGCTCCAATTCCCCAGTTCCACGGCGCTGCCCGTGAGAAAAATGTAGTCCCCGAAGGTGGTCGGTGCCGCATTGTTGACGGTGAACGTCACAGGAATAAGCTTCGCTCCAAGGACCGTGAAGGGCACGCTATTCGAGACATGCGAACTCGAGTCCCACACGGTCACATTGTAGTTCCCATTCGCTAGCGAAGGCACCTTGGCGACTATCTGCTTGGAATTCGAGCTGACCACGGTTGCCACCATCGTCCCAAACTTCACCGTGTTCGTCCCCGAAAACGAGCCGGCCAATGTGACTTGCACGCCGGGTTGCGCCACGTCGGGACCCACGGAGGCCAGCACCGGCGTTGCGGGTTTGCCTGGCTGGAACCGCCACACCGCAACCGTATGCGCAGGCAGACTAAAGTCGACCACCGGGTTGTTTCCGCCCCCGTTCTTCACCGTGATGGAGAACCCGCCCAGCAGACCACCAAGATAGTCACTGTACGTTCCGGCCGGCAGTGCCGTGAACAGGCCACCGATCGGCGTCGCCGACGTCTCGTTCTTGTTGATCGCCACGAGCACCACGCTCCCGGCGAACGCCCGCTCGTAGATGTACACGTCATTGGTGATCCAGCGCTGTGCAATCGTGCCGTCGGGAATTGCCGCGTTCGCCTTGCGGAGAGCCGCCAGCTTCTGGATCAGCTTGTACGCTGTTGTGCTGGTGTCGAAACCAGTCATCATCGGCCGGTTGAACGGATCGTTGCCGTTGTTTGTGTCGTTATGCAAATACTGCTCGGTGCCGTAATAAATCACAGGCACGCCCCGGCAGGTCAGAAGGAAAGCCAGCGCTTCGTGGAGTCGGTTCTGGTTGTTGTTGATGGAGAGAAACCGCTGCCGGTCGTGATTGTCAATAAACGTCACCAGATCATTGGCCTGTTGGAAGTTCACCGCCTCCTGCGCGAGCACGCCATCAATCTCGCCAAATCCGTTGTCCCTGGCGAACACATCGTCGATGGCGTGGTACAGCGGAAAGTCGAGCGCCGAGAATCCCGAGTGGTTCGCAAACTTGTACAGGTCGTGATAGAGGGGGTCGGAGGTTGTGTCCGCAATCCATTCGCCGAACGTGAACGTGTCGGCATTGGTGTAGATCGAATTCACGAAGCTATACAGCCATCCCCAGGTGGCGTGCTTGATCGCATCGATACGGAAGCCGTCCACCTTGTGCTGTTGGAAGACCTGCGCAGCATTCTTCAGGTAGGCGTCGACGGTACTGTTCTCCTGGTTGAAATCGGACAGGTTGGACAGCGTGTAATACTGATCCTGGTAGCGATCGTTGAAGTCGCCGATATTGGGATTGTGGTGATAGTAGCCGTTGGTGTCGCTCGTGTAGTTTCCCAGGAGTGAGCCGTTGTCGTAAAAAGCGCCGAATTCGCCGTTGTTGTTGTTATTGGAATGATTCGGCGCAAAATCCACAATGACTTTGATACCCTGTCCGTGCGCAGCGGTGACCAGGTTGTCGAACGCCGTCCACGAGTTGCTGGAATCGCCGAAGTGCTCCTCTATCCGCTTGAAGTCGCGGCCCTGATAACCATGATACGGGGCGCCGATCGAGGAGCCGCCAATGTTCACATTTTCGTTGTCTACGGGCGGCGAGATCCAGATTGCGGTGACGCCCATGCCGGCCAGATACGAAAGCTTCTGTTGGATCCCGGCGAGATCGCCGCCCCAATAGGCTTGCCAGTTGGTTTTGGACGGGTCAAACAAGCCGCTGCTCTGCGGCGGGTCGTTGTTGGCGGTGTTTCCATCGAAAAACCGGTCTGTGATGATCTGATAGACGACTTCGCGTTTGAAATCGGCCGCATTCAAGTTCCACGGTGCCAACCAGACTACAACGAGCGTCGGGCCCAAAAGCACTTTTGTACGGAGGTTCTTCAACATAAGCACGACTCCTATATACCGAGAGAAATCTGGAGTGAGGGCCGGATACTATCACGAATACAGTGCCAGCACAATGGAAACCTCTGGGGCGCACGGGCCAAAGATTTGTGAGATAACGCACAACATTGGCCCGTGGCGGGCCGCCGCGGGTGCAATGGATTCCTGATTGGCGATCCGCTGGTGGGCGGAACTCAGCCTCAGACTCAGGAGCGGCACAAGAACCGGCTGGCGCGTGCTAGGATCAAGCCAGGATGGCTCTGGGCGATTTAACCAAGCAGATTGCGCAGCAGGCGTTGCTCTCGGCAACCACCAGGGAGCCGGCTCCGCCCGCACAACCGGAGAACGTGGCCGCCACCATTCTGGGGCAAATCGCCGGCATGCAGAGGGCGCTGAAGGAAGACGAGGAGCTGGTGGTGCTGTTCCAGAACGGCGCTGAGAGAATCCGCGTTATGGAAGTGTTTGCCCCGTCGCGTCAGGTGGCGGTACTCAGTGGGACCGATGCGGATCGCAACCTGACGCGGGTGATTTCCGCGGTGGAAACGCTGCAGTTGGTCTGCAAGGTAATGAAGGTTCCGCCCGGAAGCAAGCCCGTTCGCGTGGGACTGATCAACCCGAAACCGAAAGATTCCAACGCGTGATGACGCGTGTGTCGCGTTCGTACCCCAGGGTGCTCAGCGACGCCGTGCCGAGAGCGAACAGCCGTCCCGCCTGGGGCGGTAACCCCAGCCAGCAGGCCGTCAGGATGCGCAGGATGTGGCCGTGCGCGAAGAGCGCGACGTCGCCTTCCACATCGCCGTCTACGCGAAGTGCCCGCGCCATCACCGATTCGGCCCGGGCGGCCACCTGGTCGATGGTTTCTCCATGCGGAACCCCGGAAACCCACAGAGACCAGTTGGGAACTTCCTTCTGAATATCCGCCGTGGTGCGGCCTTCGTAGTCGCCGTAGTCCCACTCGCTCAGGTTGGGATCCACCTCGGCCGCGTCGCCCAAGCCCGCCAGGCGGCAGGTCTCCCGTGCGCGCGACAGGGGGCTGGTGAGGACCAGGCAAAAGCGGCGGCCCGCCAAAAACGGGGCCATTGCGGATGCGTTTGCGCGGCCCGCATCAGTGAGAGGAAGGTCGGTGCGCCCGGTGTGCGCGCCGGACTTGCTCCATTCGGTCTCGCCGTGGCGAGCCAGCCAAAGTTGCGTCATCAGGGCTAAGGTACCAAGAAAACCACATAGGCCACGAGGCCCCTGCTACCACACGTGGCAGGCATTCGAGGGCGCCATCTTTTGGCCCGCCTTGCACGAGAACGCCTTCTGAAACTCGGGCATATTCTCCACCACGCCGATGACGCGGAATCTCGCGGGGGAGTGCGGGTTGGTCTGCACTTGCAGCCGCAGGGCCTCTTCGCGATCGTTCTCGCACCAGATCTGGCCGAACGACAGGAAGAAACGCTGCTCGGGGGTGAACCCGTCGATCTTCGGCTGCGCCTGGTTGCCCAGCGTGTTCATCAGCGCCATGAGCGCCACGCGAACCCCGCCATTGTCGGCCGTGTTTTCACCCAGCGTCAGCTTGCCATTGATATGAACGCCTGGGACTACGGTGAAGCTCGAGTACTCGTCGGCGATGCAGGCGGCGCGCTGTTCGAACTCCTTGGCGTCCTGGGGAGTCCACCAGTCCTTCAGGTTGCCGTTTGCATCGAACTGCCGGCCCTGGTCGTCGAACCCGTGGGTCAATTCGTGGCCGATCACCATACCGATGCCGCCGAAGTTCACCGCGTCATCGATTTTGTTGTTGTAAAAAGGCGGCTGCAGGATGCCCGCCGGGAAGTTGATATTGTTCATCTGCGCGTCGTAGTAGGCATTGACGGTGGGCGGCGTCATGTCCCATTCGTTGCGGTCCACGGGCTTGCCGATCTTGTTCAACTGGCGCTGGAACTCAAATTCGGTGGCGCGGTTGTCGTTCCCCAGCGCATCGTCCCGTTGGATCGCCACGCTCGAATAGTCGCGCCACCGGTCCGGGTACCCGATCTTGTTGGCGATCGCCTTCAGCTTGATCAGCGCCTGCTGCCTGGTGGCGGGGGTCATCCACGAAAGAGCCTGGATGTCTTCGCCCAGCGACTTTTCGAGCGCATCCACCATTTTCAGGGTGCGCTGCTTGCCTTCCGCGCCAAACGTACGGTCGACGTACTTCTGGCCCAGTGCTTCGCCCAAGTCGCCATCGGTGAAGTCCACGCAGCGCTTCCAGCGAGGGCGCATCTCCGTCGTGCCGGTCAGCGTTTTGCCGTAGAAGTTGAAATTCTCCTCCGTGAATGCGGTGGGCATCAGCCGGGCCGCGGAGTGCAGCGCGTGCCAGGTGAGGTAGGTCTTCCAATCGTTCAGGCTGGTGTTCTGTACTTCCGCCTGGAGGGTCTTGAAGAAATCCGGCCAGGCTACATTGACGTTGGGGAATTGGGGAGCGCCGGAGCCTGTGAAGTATTGACTCCAGTGGAACGCGGGGGTCAGGGCCTGCAGTTCCTGCTTGCTCATCTTGTGATAGACCTTCTCCGGATCCCGCCGCGAAACGTTGTCCAGCGACCCTTTGGCCAGCGCCGTCTCCATCTTCAGCACGGTTTCGGCGTCGGTTTTGGCCTGCGCGGGCTTCTCGCCGGCCAGCTCGAACATGCGCTGAACATGCGCCACGTATTTGTTCCGCAGCTCTACCGATTTCGGGTCGTCCTTGAGGTAGTAGTCGCGATCGGGCAGGCCCAATCCGCCCTGGTCTGCCTGGGCGATCACGGAAGTGGAGTCTTTGAAGTCCTGACCGGAGCTGAACTCAAACGCCGCCGATACGCCCGTGCGATGCAGGCGGGCGAGCTCTTCCGCGAGTTGCGCCTTGTCCTTCAGGTTACGGATGCGAGTGAGCTCCGGCTCTAACGGTCCGAGCCCTTTGGCATCAATGGTCTTCACGTCCATGCATGCCGCATAATAGTCGCCGATTTTCTGCGTCACGGCGTCGCGTTTCGGGTCGGGTTTGGCGGCGTCTTCCAGGATTTCACGCAGGATTTGGCGGTTGCGCTCCTCCAGCTCGGTGAAACGTCCCCAGTTGGACTGGTCGGGCGGAATGGGATTGTTCGTGATCCAGGTGCCGCACGCGTACTGGTAGAAGTCCGTACACGGATCCGCCGACTTGTCGATGTGGTTGACGTCGAAGTCGATGCCCGCACCCTTCGCGGGCGTGAAGTTCCTGGGAGGGGCTGTTTGGGCCCAAAGCGCGGAAGCGCATACCAATGCGGGAAGCGTGATCTTGAGCAAAGTAGACTCCTGCCTTTTCAATCTAACGTGGCGGGGACCGTTTTGGTTCGCTGGGTAGTGCCTATCTGTGAGCGCGCTACCGTTCGCCAGCCTGCCCTATTTGGCCAGCTCCGCCTGGAGCTGCCGGTACGCGGCTTCGTCGTAGTTGGTCTTCAACCGCTCGCGGTTTTCGGTTTTCGGATCGCCGGGCCGCGGCCCATCGTCTTTCAGCGCGCGGCCCAGAAGGGTCGTCGCTTCGGTATCGCCGGAATTGCGCGCCACCACTGCCCGGAAGCTCTCGACGGCTGCCCGGTACTCCCCCGCACGCCAGAGCGTGTAGCCCAGATTGAAGTGATAGTCGGGATCGGCGCTGTCGCCTTCGAGGGCCTTCTGGAAACTGGCGATCGCCGCGGCGGTGTTGTTCCGCCGGGCCTGTGCGGCGCCCAGATCGTTGTAGACCTCGTTCAAAGGAACGGTGGCCGCCACCAGTTGGAATGCCTGTTCGGCGCCGCTGAAATCCCCGTTGGAGTAGCGGCAAAGGCCCAAGAAGAACTGCGCTTCCCGGTAATGCGGATCCGCGCGGGAAACGCGCACCAGCCATCCGGCTGCGATCTTGTAGTCTTTGTTGTCCCAATAGGTTTTCCCCAATTGAAAACAGGGTTGGGAATAGTGCTCATCCAGGCGCGCGGCCTGCGTGAAGAAGCGGTGGCGCTGCTCGGGCGAGGTGGCCAGCAACCCGCGCACGTAGTTCTCCACGGCATCGATGCGCACCGGGGGACGGGCATTGAGGAACTCCCGCTCCGAGAGCGTGGTTTTGGGACTCAACGACTCCAGGGCCTGCCAGCCCAGGTGCGCCTCAAGGGCGGCCAAGTCTTCCAGGGCCCCGAGCTCGCTGAATTTGGGCCCCTGGCGCGTATGCTTGAGATCCAGGATGCGCGCGGTGATGCGCAACGAGCCCTGCGACTGCTTGCCGGAGTCGGCGGGCAGCAACTCGTAGAAGCCGTATACCACGTTCGACGCGTCCAGGGACTCGCCAATCTTGATGATCGAAGCGTGCGTCAGTTCCACGCCAGGACGTATAGAGAGGCGCCGGTACGCCTCCAGGCGGTCGGCGCGATCCAGCGCCAGCAGTCCCTCCGAAGACAGCGCATCCCGTACGGTTTCGGCGATGCTTTCGCCGATCCAATCCAGGTTCGCCGATTTCGAATAATTGAAGAATGGGAGCACGAGTGACGTTTCGGCGCGGATTGAACCGGAGAAGAGCACCGCCAGAGCGAGGAAACGCTGCATGTAGGTTCAGTTTAGCAGCGGAATGCCTCACTTCGGGAGGAGGGCAGACGGAACCGTCTGCCCTCCGGCTGACAGACGACGAAAGGCGATCGTCTGTCCCACGTTACTCGTTGAACACGAGCTTGGTCCTGGTGCCGCCGATATGGATTTCCTGAATGTGCATCTTACCGTCGTCGTTCGAGAAGCGCACACTGGTGGTATTGTATTTCACATCGCCAGTCTCCACTTTCACGGGCGCTTCGCTCTCGATCTTGCCGTTCCGGATCACGGCTTTTTGATCCACCACCTCCACTTTGTACTCGCCTGGCTTCAGCTCGGTGTTGCCAACCGTGGCGGGTGAATACAGATTGACCGTGTAGGATTTTGCGCTCGCTACGGCCAGCCCGGCTAATGCGAAAGAAAACAGAAGTCTCCTCTTCATACGATGAACCTCCTCAGAATGTCGATGATTTTTGCTGTCGAGATCCGACTACATCAGTAAATACGAGCGACTCGCCAAAAGGTGCTACCGGTTGGCTGAGTTAACGGTTAAGAAGGACGTAATCCGCTCGCGGGCGGCGTTGTAAATCTCCCCGGCATCGCCAAATCCCTTCAGCCACACGAGCCCTGCCTCTCTGCGGAACCAGGTGACCTGCCGCTTGGCGTACTGGCGCGTGTTGCGCCGGGCGTAGAAGACGGCCTCTCGCGGATTCAACTCACCGCGGATGAATTCGAGCGCCTGTTTGTATCCATGGGATTCGAAGGGCTTTGCGGTGGCCGCGAACCCCAATGAGAGGATGTGGCGCACCTCCTCAACGAGGCCGGCCTCGAACATGCCGGCGCAGCGCAGGTCCAGCCGTTGGTAAAGGGCATCGCGGTCCGGCAACAGGCCGAGTTTGAGGGTGCGGTAACCGCGTAGGGCATCGCGGCCCTGGCGGAACAGGTCGGTGACCGGGCGACGCGTCAACAGGCACACTTCGAGTGCGCGCGTTACCTTGGGTACGTCATTCCGGTGAATCTTCCGGGCGGCCACCGAATCGAATCTGGTGAGCAGGCGGTGGAGAGAACCAGGGCGCCTCAGCTCGCGCGCTGCCAGTCGATCGCGTAGCGCTTGATCGCGCGAGGGCCCTTCGAAGAGGCCGTCGAGGAGGGCGCGGAGATAGAAACCGGTTCCCCCGGCCAGTACCGGGATTCGTCCACGAGCCGAAATGCCGGCGATGATGTCGCGCGCCAGCCTGGCGTATTCTCCGGCTGTGAAAAGCTCGTCCGGATCCACGACATCGATGAGATGGTGCGGAATCACCCGCCGCTCCTCCAAAGGCAGCTTGGCGGTACCGATATCGAAGTACCGGTAGACCTGGAGCGAGTCGCAGTTCACAATCTCGCCGTTGAATTCCTTCGCTAGCGCCAGGGCCAAGCCGCTCTTTCCGGAGCCAGTTGGGCCAACCACCGCAACCAGCGGGTGCTGAGGCACGTCTGCGAGAACAGGTCCATCGCAGTCGGGTTGGTACTTTTCAGCGGTCACGGACACTTATCAGGACCCTTGCCATGAGACCCCGTTATACAATAAAAAGGTGGTCCTCGGCTCGAACTGGGTGCCTCCTGGCGGTCGAAAGAAAGTCTAAACTCCATGATTCGCTTAGCCAAAGCGCTGATATTCGTTGTTCCCCTGAGTTGCGCGGTATTTGCACAGACCCCCTCAACCCAGGCGGAAACAACCAACGCTCCGGACAATAACAAAGCCGGCGCATACTACAACTTTGCCATGGGCCGGCTGTATGCGGAACTGGCGGCGTCCGAGGGGGGCAAGAGCGAGTATGTCTCCAAGGCAATCCAGCATTACCAAGCGGCACTGAAGCTCGATCCTTCGGCGAGTATCATTTTTGAAGAACTCACGGATCTGTACATCCAGAGCGGCCGTTTGCGCGACGCAACCACCCAGGCCGAGGATATGCTGAAGCAGAACCCGGAGAACCTGGATGCCCGCCGCATGCTGGGGCGCATCTACACGCGGGCGCTCGGCGACAACGCCGCCGGCAAGATCGACGAGGGCAACCTCAAGCGCGCCATCGAGCAGTACCAGATCATCACTGGGAAGGATCCGAAGGATGCCGACAGTTGGGTGATGCTGGGACGGCTGTACCGGATCTCCAACAATTCCCCGGAAGCCGAGAAGGCGTTTAATGCCGCGCTCCAGGCGGATCCGGACAACGAGGACGCGCTGACCCAGGCCGCCGTGCTGTACGCTGAACTGGGCGATAGCAAGCGAGCCATCGAGAAATTGAAAGCGGCCACCAGCAAGAGTCCCAACGAGCGATCGCTGGCCCTGCTCGCCGACCAGTACGAGCAGCTTCACGACTACAAGAACGCCGCCGAAGTGCTCAGGAAGGCTATGGAACTGGCGCCGGACAACGGCCGCATCGCGCGCGGGCTGGCCCAGGATCTGATGTTCTCCGACCAGTTGGATGAGGCCCTCAAGTTGTACGGCCAACTGGCGGCCGATGAGCCGCGCGATCCTCAGCTTCCCATGTCCATGTCCGAGATCTATCGCGCCAAGCACGATTTCGCGAAAGCCCAGGAAGCGTTGAACAAGGCCAAATCCCTGGGCGCTGAAGGCATGGAAGTGCGCTATCAGGAAGTGAAACTGCTGGAGGCCGAGGGCAAGACCGAGCAGGCGCTCACCGCCTTGAAAGCGATCCTGGACGATACTGAGCGCAAGACGTACTCGGAAGCCGAGTCGCGCCGGCGCGCCGGTTTGCTCGAAGAATACGGGGTTTTGTCGCGCAGCGCGGAGAAGTACCCCCAAGCCCTGGAAGCATTCAAGCAGATGGCGGCATTGGGCGGCGCCACTCTCACCGGCCGGGAAACCGCCCAGCAGGCGGCCGTTCAGACCATCGATACGTACCGGCAATCCAAGGATTTCGACAGCGCCCTGCGGGAAGCCGAGGCCGCACTGAAGAAGTATCCCGACGCGCGCATGGTCCGGATGGAGCATGCCACGGTGCTCGCCGATCAGGGCAAGATCGATGCCGCGGCCACCGAAATCCGCGGGCTGCTGAAAGGCGACCGCGACCGCGAAACGCTGATTGCGCTGGCGCAGATCTACGAGAAGGGGAAGCGCTACACGGACATGGGCAAGGCTCTGGATGACGCCGAGAAGCTGGCCACCTCCGACGACGAGAAAGAGAACCTATACTTCATGCGGGGCGCGATGTATGAGCGCATGAAAAACTACGATGCTTCCGAAGCCGCGTTTCGCAAGGTCTTGGAGATCAATCCGGAGAATGCCGGAGCTTTGAACTACCTGGGCTATATGCTGGCGGACCGCAACACCCGGCTGGATGAAGCTCAGACGATGATTAAGAAAGCGCTCGACGCAGACCCCGACAATGGAGCTTACCTGGACAGCCTGGGCTGGGTCTACTTCCGACAAGGCAAGCTGGACGAAGCTCAAGGGCTCCTGCAGAAGGCCCTCGACCGCATCGGCCAGGATCCTACCGTGCATGCGCATCTGGGTGATGTGTACTTCAAGATGGGTAAGACCAGGGAAGCCATTGCGCAGTGGCAGGCATCGTTAAGGGAATACCAGAGCGCATCTCAATCCGATGCCGATCCGGACGAGGTCGCCAAGGTCAAGAAGAAGCTGGACGAAGCCCAGGTTCGGCTGGCGCAGGAAAAGAAAAAGTAAGTGGCGTGGGGCAGGCGCTTCCGCCTGCCAACTCTAACTCGGCATAGTCTCGCCATGGACAGGCGAAAGTGCCTACCGCACCACCACCTTCTTTTTGTGCGTCAAGCGGTCGTAGACCAACCCGCCGGCCCCGCCCGCCAGAGCGCCAATGCCGGCTCCCTTCCCTCCGCCCGCCAGCCCGCCGATGATCGCTCCTCCGGCAGCGCTACCGGCAACAATCGCAACTGAGTGGCTGAATGGTCTCCGTCTCACGACTACGCGGTGCCTCCCCGATCGGTAATAACGCCGCGATCGGTAATACTGCCGCCGCATAACCACTGGCTGGGTAGTCACCGCGTTCTCGAAGGCAGGGTCCGGCGCCGCTGCGGGAGCCATTTGGTCCGCTGCCACACCAGGCGGCACTGGCTCGACTCTTGGCGCTACCGGCGCCGGCTCACTCGCTGCAAAAGGTGATGCCGCGTAAACTACCGGGGTGTTGGGGTTCGTGCCGGCTGGCTCCATGTCCCTGCTTACCGGCTCAGGGTTGCCCATCGCGGTCGGATTTGTGACCGCCTGTTCAGGCGCTACCGGAAGCTCGGTCTTGCGGGTCCAGCCAATCAGTGCCACGGCCGCGAGCGATGCAACGCCGCCCACCACGAGCCCGCGTTTCCATGTTGAGGTAAGGTACATCCGTATTCCTCCCCGCGGATCATTCAGCAGGCTGATTGCCAGTTCCGGCTGAGTGTGCGTTGGCTCACTCCCGGGGAGTTTTCGAAGGCACAAAGGCCGAATTTGCCGAAAAACGGAGGCGCAGCGGCTTTCGGGCAGTGAGTGAAAATAACGCCAAAAATCCAGTAACTAATTGAATATAAGCAGCTTATACTGCAGAAAATGAGCGAAAACCTATCGTTTTGCGCACTTCTGTGGGATACTCGATTATAGAACAGGTTTTCAACTCAGAAATGTCCCAGTTGGACGACGCAGTCGTACGATACAACAAGCTATTAGAGACCGGCCCGTTCCGCGACCTTGCCTGGGCCGATGCGCTCCATCAGAAAATGGAGAGCGCCAAACTTTCTTCGGGCGGCAGATTGATCTGTCCCTTTCTCCGGCCGAATTTCATTTCGCGACGCCAGTACGAATCGATGGTCAAAACCGGCGAATCCCTCATCGGCGCCATCGATCGTATGGAGCAGATGGTGCTGAGCAGTCCGGCCCTGCTGGCACGTCTCGAACTGTTGCCCGCGGAGAAGATGTTGGCCGCGATTGACCCCGGCTACCAGGCCCTGGAAGTGGCTGCGCGGCTGGACACGCACCTGAATAACGGGAGCCTGCACTTCGTCCAGTACAACGCGGATTCGCCCACCGGCGCCGGCTATGCGGACGCGCTGGCCGAATTGTTCTACGAGATTCCGCCGGTGAAGGAATTTCGCAAAAAGTACACGCTCGCAAAGGTGGGCAGTAGAAAACACCTGTTGCAGGCGCTGTTGAAATCCTACAAGCAGTTCGGCGGTACGAAGAAGCCCAATATCGCCATCGTGGAGTTTCGGCCGGCCTATCATTCCGGCCAGAGTGAGTACGAACTGTTCCGCGATTTCTTCCGCGAGGAAGGTTATGCTGTGGAGATCGTCTCGCCCGAACAACTGGAATATCGGAATCACACGCTGCGCAAAGGAAACTTCGAGATCAATCTGGTGTACCGCCGTCTGGGCGTGCAGGAATTCCTGATCCGCTTCGAGCTGTCGCACCCCTTGGTGCAGGCCTATCGCGATCGAGCGGTGTGCGTGGTCAACAGCTTCCGCTCGGAGTTGGCCCACAAGAAAGCCATGTTCGGACTGCTGACGGACGAGAGCGTGACCGCCAAGTTCCCCGCGGCGGAGCGTAAGGCCATTCGCGACCACGTGCCGTGGACCCGCCTGGTTGCTGCCGGCAAGACGACCTACGAGGACCGCTCCATCGATCTTCCGGAATTCATCACTCAAAACCGCGAGCGCCTGGCGCTCAAGCCCAACGACGACTACAGCGACCTGCATTCCTACTTCGGCTGGGAGATGGATGGCCCTGAATGGGAGCGCGCGCTGAAGCAGGCCATACGCTCGCCCTACGTGGTGCAGGAGCGCGTGGAATCCGTGCGTTCGGTGTTTCCGCTCATGAGTTTCGGCCAACTGGAGTTTCGCGAGATGCAGGTGGATGTGCACCCGCACGCCTACCTGGGCAAAGTGCAGGGCTGCTCGAGCTGGCTGTCTACCGGCAAGACGGGATTCTCTTCCGCCGCCGGGATCGTCCCGACGTTTATCCTCGATTCCAAGGCGTGACGCTTTTTTTCGTGGAGCGGCTTTTCAGGCCGCGCAAAGATGTCCACATGAGTCTGGAGGGCACCCCAGCTTGAAAGGCCCTCCACAAAGAGGATCTGGTCTTCCTCGAAAAAGGGCTTCCCTGACAGCGCTACTTCTTGGGATTCAACTTGAGGTTAATGATGGCTTCCTTCCTGGAATCGAAGGAACTGAGAGTCTTGGTGCTGCTGGAGGCTCCGTGGTCGTCGGCGATGATCTCGTAGTCGATGTCAGGGCTCAGCCCATGGAAATAGTAGGTGCCGTCTTCCTGGGTGATGAAGGAACGGATTTGCAAGGTCTTGGTGTTCTTCAACTGCACCCTCGCTCCCGCCACCGATTTTTCGTCGGCCGAAACGACCGCTCCCTTCACGCTGCGGGTTTGTTCATCACCCTTCTTTTTGTTGCTCTGCGCGAAGCCGGCGGAAACTCCCATCAACAGCAGGACCGCCACCAGAATTACCCAAATCCTGCCCATGTCATCCCCCTGATGGTTCGACGCTGCGCCAGATCCGGCTGTTACATGGATTTCGCCGGGCATCTATTTCCAGTCCTCGTCGGATTCTTCCTCCTCCTCTTCGAGAAAGTCTTCCTCATCCTCGTCTTCTTCCTCAAGTTCTTCCGCCGACTCCAACTCCAGGGGACCGGTGCTCATGACTTTCAGGGCCGCGCCGCACTCATCACAACTGATGGTGTCGCCCTCGTCGACATCCTCTTCGTCCACATCGATTGCGCCTTCGCATACCGGACACGTCACCATGGATAATTCCTCCCGAGATATTACTGTTATACGATAGACTGCCGTTTTTGCAACTCCAGTTACAGCCGCGGGGTCGGTTTTTTACCGGGCGGCCGGTTTCGCCATCCTGCGCCGGGTGGTGGCGGGGACGATACCCTTCATGCGCAAATACAGGAACAACTGAGCCCGATGGGTCAACTCGTGCTCCTTCACCAACTGCAGCATCTCCAGCACGGTTACCTTCTGGCCGTCCATGCGAGTGATCGGGCGTGAAAAGAAACCGGCTGGCCGGGCAGCCAGTTCCGCGGTCCGTTGCTCGATGGATTCCCGCAAGGCGGCCGCCAGGCCCGGCACTCCCGCTTCGACGCTCCTCATATGCTTCTTGAGCCTCTCACGAAAATCGGGAGTCGCGAAATTGTCGTCCCCGGCCAGAAGCAGACCTGTGAACCCATCGCTCGCATCCAGAATATGGCGGGCGATCTCGCCGAATGTCATCACATCGGGAGTGGGGCGGTAATCGAACTCAGCAGCAGGGAAATCTTCGACAGCGCTGA
>JAIQFL010000492.1 GCA_020073365.1 Terriglobia bacterium
GCTGTTCACCGCGCCCGGAAACACGTCGCAGACGCCCACCGTTCCGACGGTATCCACCGCACCTGTCGACCGCGCCGCGCGCTCCACCGCCAGCACAATCTCGGACGCGGCACAGAAGGCATCGTGGCGGTCCGGCATCAGCAACGCTCCCGCGTGCCCGCCCTCGCCTTCGATCCACATCCGCAGACTCGCCGGGGCGGCAATCGCCGTCACCACGCCCAGCGGAATGCCGGCGCGTTCCAGCAGCGGGCCCTGCTCGATATGCAATTCGAGGAAACCTGCGTAATACCCGCCGGGAAGGGGCACACTCCTCACGTCTCCACGGAAACCCGCCTCCGTGCGCCACTCCTCCAGCGTCTTGCCGTCTTTGTCTCGCAACGTCGGTCCTTCCAGAAGGCCCGCCAGCATGCGGCTGCCGAAGCATCCGATGCCGAACCGCGTGGGCTCTTCGGCGCTGAAAATCAGGAGTTCGATGGACCGCCGCGGCCGCGCGCCGCTGCGTTCGAGCGCGCGGATCGCCTCCAGCCCGCCCAGCACCCCTACCGTCCCGTCGTAACGCCCCGCGTGGGGAATGGCATCGATGTGCGAGCCCGTCCCGATGGCTGCCAGTTCCGGCTCCGCTCCCACCCACCGCGCGAACGTGTTGCCCACCGCATCTTCGCGCACCTGAAGGCCCGCGGCTGTGCATAGCCCTTTCACATACGCCCGCGCGCGCCGGTCCTGTTCCGAAAACACCACGCGCGTCACCGCCGGCGAGGGCGCATCCGAGAACTCCGCCAGCGTCTCCAGTTCGGCGATCAGGCGATCCGTGTCGATTGCGAGCTTCATCGATTCCAATCTTTGTAAATCAGATATTTCGCCGGCGTCTTCCCCAGCGCCCCGAACCATTGCGGGCAGAACGGCGCCATCCAGATGAAATCGCCCGCGGTGACCGGATACCAGTTGTCTCCCAACCGATAGATTCCCCCGCCCGCCAGCATCATCAGACCGTGTTCCATCACGTGAATCTCTACCATCGGCAGCGCGGCCCCCGGCTGGTACGTCATGGTGTTGACCGCGAAATCGAAGCTCGGATGGTCGGGCATCAGCACCCGCACCTGCAGGTCGCGATCGTCCATCAGCGGCTTCTCTTCCACCCGGCGCTCATCGCCCACGAACATCGAGGGCAGCTTGACGCCATCGAGCGCGCGGTAGGGCTTTTCGATCACCACCGCCCTGGCCCGATCCTGCGCCGCAATGGGGAGATCGTACCCCTCCGTCAGATAAGCGTACTCGCCTGGACCCAACAGTTTGCCCTCCAGCCTGATCTCGCCTTCGAGCACATAGAGAAACCGCTGTCCTGCGGCCGGTCCCAGCGATCCGCCTGCCTCAAATTCCGCCGTGTACTCCGTGAACCCCGCGCCCACCGCGGGCGATACGTGCACGATCGCGGTAGCGCCCTGCATGCCGGGGCGCGGCGCCCGCACGAAAGTGTCGGCGGTCAGCAGCAGATGATCCCGTAGGTAGGAGCTACGCGTGAATCCCAGTCGTTGCATGAGTTACCATTTTCCCGCGGGCCTCGCCCACGATCTTCCCATCCGCGAGAATAGTTTCGCCGCGCAGCAAGGTGCGACGCACCACCCCGCGAAACGTGGCGCCGACATAGGGACTGAGCCCGTGCCGTTGAAACAGCGATTCGCGGGTCACGGTGGAGTGCGCGCGGAGGTCCACCAGCGTGAAATCCGCATCGTAGCCCACCGCCAGCTTCCCCTTGTTGGCGATCCCGAAGCGCCGCGCCGGATTCCCCGCGGTGAGCGCCGCGACACGGGCCAAGGGCGGATAGCCAACCCGGAGCGAGCCGACCGGGGGCCGGCAGACAGACGACGAAAAACGATCGTCTGTCCCACTGGGGCCGCAGAGTAACACCGCGAGCGTCGATTGCACCCCAGCCACGCCGCCCCAGACCTTGAAGAAATTCTCATCCCGCTTCATCTCGAGCGGCGCCGGCGAATGGTCCGACGCCACCATATCCACGTCCCCGCCCAGCACCGCCGCCCACAGCCCATCGCGCTCTGCCGCGGCCCGCAGGGGAGGCGCGCACTTGGCCACTGCCCCCATCCGCACCATGTCTTCCTCGGTGAAGTACAGATAGTGCGCGCAGGTCTCGATGGAGATATCCACCCCGCGTGCCCGCGCCTCCAGTGCCGCCGCCACGCCGCGCCCCGAGCTCACATGCACGATGTGCAGCCTGGCCCCAGCCTCGCCTGCCAGCAACGCCGCCCGCCGGATCGCCTCGACCTCCGCCACCACCGGCCGAGACGCCAGATAGTCGCGCACGCCGGTTCCTTTCCCGCGCGGCCTCACCAGTTCGTGGTTCTCCGCGTGCACCGCCACCGGCAGACCAAAACGGGCCGCTTCCCGCATCCCCTCGTACAGCGTCAGGTCGTCCGCCCGGGGAAACTCGGGCAGCCCCGAGTCGGCCATGAATGCTTTGAACCCAATGACGCCGCACTCCGCCAGTTCCTCCAACTCGTCGCAATTTCCGGGCACGATCCCGCCCCACAGCCCGAAATCCGTGAATGAAACCCGCTCCAAAATGTTCCGTTTCACGTGAAACGACGCGCCGCTGACCGTGCACGGGGAGGAGTTCAGCGGCATGTCGAAGAACACCGTCCCACCCCCCGCCGCCAGTGCCTGGCTCCCCGTGGCCGCGCCTTCCCACCCCGTCCGCCCCGGCTCGTTGAAATGCACGTGGACGTCGATCACCCCCGGCAGCACTGTTAGCCCGCGGGCATCGACCTCCGGCGCCGGCCCGGACCGTTCCGGCCCGATCGCCGAGATCCGCCCGTCTTCGACCGCCAGATCCGCCTGGATGATTCCCTCCGGAGTCACCACAGACCCGCCGCGTACGATCATGCCGGCCTCCAGTTCTCAAGGAACCGCATTCCCACCGCCAGCGCGGCTTCCACGTCCTCCGGCAGCACCGTTTCATCCGGATGATGGCTGATACCTCCCGGGCTACGCACAAAAAGGATTGCCGACGGCACTTTCCGCGCCAGGATCATGGCGTCATGCCCCGCCCCGCTCACCATGCGATGGAGTTTGTACCCCGCGGTCTTCACGGCCACCGACAGCGCCCGCACCATCGCAGGATCCATGGGGACGGCGGGTTGATCCAGGCGTTGCTCATAGCTGACCGTCACCCCTCGCCGGCCGCCGGCTGCCTCGGCCACACTCAGCAGCAGGCCGGCAGATTCGATGCGAGTGGCGTTGCTGGCGCTACGCACATCCAGGCTCGCCCGCAACAGCCCTGGGATGACATTGGGCGCTCCGGGTTCCACCTCCAGTTGCCCGACCGTGGCGACCACGTCCGGGGTTTCCCTCGCCAACCGTTCCACGGTCCAGATCCATTCGCCCGCCGCAGCCAGGGCGTCCGACCGCCGGTTCATGGGAGTGGTGCCGGCGTGGTTCGCCTTTCCGAGGAAGCTCACCTCGAACCGGCTCTGCCCCACGATGGCTTCCACTACTCCTAAAGGCCGCTTCATTTTCTCCAGCACGGGTCCCTGCTCGATGTGGAACTCCAGGTAGCCCTTCACTTCCTCGCCGATCGCCGCTTCGGGAATCTGCGCGGGGTCCAGCACGAACGCGCGAATCGCGTCGAGGACTTCGGCATCCATCACCGGATCGCCCACCAACGTCCGGCTCCCAATGAAGGGCACCCCGAACCGCACGCCCTCCTCCTCGGAGAATCCCACAACCTCGATGGCGCACGGGGGGCGCCGTTCTACCAGAGCGACCCCGATGATGACGCCCAGAATCCCATCGAACGCTCCGGCCTGCGGCACGGTATCCAGATGCGAGCCGATCATCAACCTGGGCCCCTCTCCATGCACGCCGCGGATGTTGCCCACGGCATCCACGCGCACGCGCATCCCGGCCTGTTCCATCCAACCGCCAACCAACCGGTGGACCTCGCGCATGGGAGGCGAAAGAAACGTGCGCGTAATGTGCCCCGGCTCCTCCGTGCAATCGGACAGCACCCGGCAGCGGCGGATGACTTCGAGGTGGTCCATTACGATCCCTTGTAGGTGCTGTATCCGTACGGCGCCACCAGCAGCGGAACGTGGTAGTTGCCGGCCGGATCCTCGACCCCGAATCGCACCACCACTTCGCCCAGAAACGGTATCGCTTGCGAACCGAAGTAGTCCGCGACGCAGAAGATCAGTTCGTAAACGCCCGCGGGTATCTGCTCGCCCGAGAGAAGCGGCCCGTCGGTGCGCCCGTCCTGGTTGGTGGTGGCGGTCTTCAACAGCCTCCGCGTTTCGCCCTCGCAGCAGTACAGGCGGATGCTCATTCCGCGCGCCGGTCTGCCGTGGGCTGTGTCGAGTACGTGTGTGGAGAGTCGCGCCATGGTTTTCCGAGTTTATCTCCGCAGCGTGAGTCCCAGGACGCCGTAGGGCGGCCGGGGCTCGGTGTAGATCTCGTCCTCCGATACCTTGTCCCAAGTGCGGTTGTTGGCTTCCAGGCGCACTTCGGTGACCGCCGGCAGATCCGCCAGCATCTTGACCCCGATCTGGTAGATCACCTGCTGAATGCTGCCGGATTCGAACGTGCGAAACACCTGGTGAACGATCTCGCGTACCCGACCGGTAATCGGCTCGGGGCAGATCCATTCCAGGTCGAGCCACATGTGGAGCGGCCGGTCGTGGACATCCGGGAGCGTGGTGTATTGGTCGCGAACGAAGCCGGAGAAGGCGCTGCCCCCCAGCTTGAGCAGCTTGAAGCCATAGATTCCCGACCTGATCTCCACCACGTCCTCTTGTGTAATCTCGATCCGCGCCATGGATCGCTCCGTCCCGCGGGGCACCAGCGCGACGGCGCCGTCGTACGGAATCTCCAGGGCCTCCACCTGGATGCCCTCCGTTTGCGGATAGGTTCTCAGGAACTTCCCGGCCAGAAAGCGGCAGTAGGTTTCCAGATCGGCGCCGGTGAAATTCCGCGTTTCCCACTGGATGAAGTTCTTCATCGAATCGGTGGCCACCAGGCCGGTATTGTCGCCGGCGGCGTAAGTGGGCCAGAAGGCATCGCCATACAGCAGCATAGTGACGCTGGCGCCGAAGACTCCGCCGGGCTTGCGCAGGCGATAGACGATGACGTCGGCTTTGCCGTAGTAGTTCCGTTGGAAACCGCTGGCGAAGTGGTGCACTCATTCTCCTTTGAGACAATCGGACAGGCGGAACCAGGCGATGCGATGAACCTGGTAGAGGGCTTCGTGGAACTCTTCTTCCGGGGTCCCGTCCAGGCGGACCGTCAGGGAGAATAGAATATCTGCCGGAGGGCTTCCTTTCACGGCGTAGATGAACGGGAAGCCGAACTTCCTGTGGTAATCGGAATTGAGGCGTTCGAGATATTCGGCTCCCTCGAGCGTTACCTGGTGCAGGCCGGCGCCGGCCTGCTCGCTTTGGGATGCGGCGCTCACGAGGTTGCGGGTTCCCAGGGCGGGGTGTGCGCGCAGCAGGGCCAACTGTTCTTCGCGCGTGGCGCGCTCCACCTCATCGCGCATGCCGGCGTGCAATGCCTCCGGGGTGGCGAAGGGTCGGCGTTTCCAGGCCCGCTCAGCGACCCAAGGGGAATGTTCGAAGACCCAGCCAATCTGCTCCACGAACCGATCGAGAGGCAGGGTGTTCAGCTCACCGATCGTCACGAGCGGACGCCCCCAGCCAGTGGGACAGGCGATCGTTTTTCGTCGTCCCCGGCCAGTGGGACAGACGATCGTTTTTCGTCGTCCCCAGCCAGTGGGACAGACGATCGTTTTTCGTCGTCTGTCGCCATCCTTGCTTCTTCTACGGCCCGGAAGATGCGCTCGGGCGTAGCGGGACTGTCCAGCGTGACCACACCGCCGCCGCCGAATGCCGCGATGGCGTCACGGATGGCCTCCCGCGCGGAAATCGCCAGCATCAACGGGGGCTCGCCGATGGCCTTGCTGCCGAAGATCACGCCCGGCTCGGCGGCCCGTTCCAGAAAGGCGACTTCAAACACCTCGGGCAGCTCCGACCACGAGGGCAGCTTGTACGTCGATGCGCCGTTGGTCGCCACACGCCCTTCGGCGTCCCACAACAACTCTTCGATGGTCAGCCATCCCAGGCCCTGGATGTAGCCGCCTTCGACCTGGCCGAGATCGACCAGCGGCGATATCGAATCGCCCACATCCTGCAGGATGTCCGTCCGCAAAACGCGGTGACCGCCGGTGAATGCGTCCACTTCCACTTCGGTGACGGCCGCGCCGTAGGCGAAATAGTGGAACGGGTTTCCGCGGCCGGTCTTCTGGTCGAAATGGATGCCGGGGGTTCGGTAGTAGCCTTGCGCGAACAGCGCCAGCCGCTGCCGGTAGGCTGCCTCCACCACCTGCGCAAAGTGGACGCGCCGCATCTGTTCGTCGCCTTCCGCGAATACCCATCCGTCCGCGAAACGCGCCGCTTCCGGAGAGCAACCCAACATGGCGCCGGCAATCGGAGCGAGCCTTTGCCTGAGTTGGGCACAGGCGTCGGCAACCGCGGCGCCATTCAGGTCGGTCGAGGCCGATGCGGCGCTGGCCGAGGTGTTGGGCACTTTGTCGGTGCGAGTCGGCATGATGCGGATGGCTTCGAGCTTCACCCCCAGGCATTCGGCGGCGATCTGCCGGATCTTGGTGTGGAGACCCTGCCCCATCTCGGTGCCGCCGTGATTCACCTGCACG
>JAIQFL010000078.1 GCA_020073365.1 Terriglobia bacterium
TCGAACGCGCAGACCAACCCCTGGCGGGTTTGGGTGCAGTACAAGCCGAAATCGAACTTCGAGGTTCCGCTATGGATCGCTGGCAGCGTGTCATCGGGCGCCTGGAGGTCGCGCTCGTTGTCGACGTCGTACGAAAACATGACCTGGAAAAGAGGGTTGTGACCGAGATTGCGCTCCGGCTGCAGCTCGTCCACCAGCTTCTCAAATGGGAGGTCCTGATGAGCGTAAGCGTCCACGGTGACGCTGCGCGCGCGTTGCACCAACTCGCGGAAGCTGGGCTCACCCGATAGATTCAGGCGCAGCACCAAAGTGTTCGAGAACAAGCCGATCAAATGCTCCAGATCAGTGCGTCCGCGGGTAATGATAGGTGCTCCAATCACCAGATCGTACCGGTGGGCGTGGCGCGAAAGCACGACGGCGAAGCCCGCAAGGAGTACCATGAACGGAGTCGCGCGCTCCTGCCGGGCAAGCTCGCTGATCCCGTGCACGGTCTGCGGATCGATCTCGAAGCTGAGCATGGCGCCCGAAAAACTCTGGAAGGGCGGACGCGGCCGGTCGGCCGGCAACTCGAGAACCGCTGGAGCCCCGTCAAGCTGTTTCCGCCAATACCCGACCAGCTCTTCGAGCTGGTCCCCACGCAACATTTCGTGCTGCCACTCCGCGAAGTCCCGGTAACGCGTTTTGAGCGGAGGCAGCGGAGAGGGGCGGCCCGCCCCAAAATTCTGGTAGAGCTTCTGCAACTCGTCCACGAGCACCCGAATCGACCAGACGTCGACGACGATATGGTGAAGAGACAGGGCGAGCAAATGCTCCTGAGGCGCCGTTCGCAGCAGGCGCGCGCGGATCAGCGGGCCGGTGGCCAAGTTGAACGGCTGGTTAACTTCTTCCATCAGACGCTTCCTAATGGCGTCGGATCTGTCGCTGGCATTCAGCAGCCGCAGATCCTCCCGCGGCAGGGTAACTTCAAAGGGCTCGCGGATGACCTGAACAGGCGTACCGGAATCGTCTGCCGCAAACGTAGTCCGTAGCGGCTCGTGGCGGCTGACGATCTCATTCAGCGCCCCTCGCAGGGCAGCCCGGTCGAGCGGACCGGCGAATTTCATTGCGAAGTGCAGGTTATAAAAGGAACTGCCGGGATCGAGTTGATCGAGGAACCACAGGCGCTGCTGGGCAAACGAAGCTGGCGCCCTGCCGACCTCCCGTCCTAAAGGAACGCCGGGCGACGGAGACTTGGCCCCGGTCGCGGCAGCCGGCTCGCGTGGCGCCGGAACCGAAGGCAGCGCCCCGTTGGCGCCATCCGATCTGGCGTGCCCGAATGCGTCCCGAGACTCCGCCGGCGACGGCGCAGCCGCTGGCTCGCGGGTCGGCGCCGTGGCCCGGGCGGCTGCCGTGGTTCTCGCGGCGCCGTTGGCGCCCCGCTTGCGAAGCCACGCCCGCGCAGATTCTACAGCCGCGGCCACATTGGGAATCTCTTCACGCACGCGCTGCGCCAGATCCCCAAGATCCGCCGCCTCAAACTGCAGACGTAAAGGCGCCTCGACGCCCAGAGCCTCGATCAGAAGCGAGTGCACCTGCATCGCCAGCAGCGAGTGACCGCCCAGTTCGAAAAAGTTTTGATCGATACCGACCACATCTACGGGCAGAAACTCCCTCCAGGCCGCATGGAGAACTTCAAAGATGGGGTCCTCCCCCTGACCGGCGCTGGATTCGCTCGTGGGCCGCGGTGACTCCAGCGGCGCCTTGCGCGGCGGCGGCAGCGGCGCACTCACGTCCGCCTGCCGACTCACAGAGACAGAAGCAGCGGCAGGAACGGGGTGCGGTTGGGATTGCGTTACGCCAGCGCCATCCCGCCGTGGGGTTGCATCTTCCGCCGTGCGCAACGTGGAAATCGGCCGCTCCGGCGCGGCGGCCAACTGGGCGAGTAAGACGAGGAACTGCTCGAACCAGTCGCGAACGGTCTTCGCATCGAAAAGGTCGGCGGCGTATTCGGCGCGGACAACGAGTTGATTGGGGCCGGCCAGGAAGGTCAACGATAGGTCGTGTTGGGCCGCCAAAGCGACCGGCTGCCAACTGGCCATCGCCTTGAGGTCCCGCCGGGCAGTGCCATTCTGGCTGAAATCCTGAAGAAAAAAGGTGTGCCGAAATAGGGGATGGCGGTCGACCAGACGCTCCGGCGCCAAACTCCGAGCCAGCTCGGCCACCGAGGGAGCCGCTCCGCCGAGGGCCTCGCTCAGCAGGGGGAAGGCGGCTCCTTGAAGCTCGGCAAACGTAGGGTCGCCGGAAAGATTGAGGCGGATCGGCAGATATCCGCCGATCGGGCCGACCAGTCCGAGCCGTTCCGGCTGCTCCCGATTGGGAGCAGGCACGCCCACGACCAGATCTTCGGCGCCCGTCCGCAGGTGCAGCCAGACGGCATAAGCCGCAAACAGGACGGGCACCAGAGAGTCTCCAGTCTCGGAACTGAGCGACCGCAACCCGGCATAGGTAGTCGCAGGGACCTCGATCGAATGGACACGTCCGAGAATCGAGCGCTTGTCTGCAAGACCATTCGTGCCCGGAAGACGGGCCGGCTCGGGAGCATCCCGCAGGCGCTCCAGCCAGTATTGAAAGCGGCCGTCGTCGTCCGGGCGCGAACGCATCTCGGCGGCGACCCGGCTGAAGGCGGGCGCCGCGGGCCGGTCATTCGCCGGAAAACCGCCGCCGTAAGCATGCGCCCGGTCCGAGATCTCCTGAAGCAGGATCAGCAACGACCAGGCGTCCGACACAATCTCATGTGCGGTGAGAAACAGGAGGTATTGCGCCGGCTCGAGTTGCAAAAGGGTCAGCCGGAACAGAGGCGCCTCGTTGAGATCGAAAGGCGCAAGCAGTTGTTCGCGAGTGATCCGGTGAATCGCTTCCGCGCGGCGCGCCTCCGCGAGCGGCCGAAGATCGAAGCTTGCGGGATGTAGCCGGCACTCGTCGGCCAGGAAGGGACGAATCCGCAGGGAGTCGTTTCGAAAAGCAAGCCGCAGCGACTCATGCGCCGCGATAACGTCGGCGAGAGCGGAGTGCAATCCCGAAACAGCGGCGCCGGGAAGATAAATCGCCGCGCCCAGGTTGGCGCGCGAGCTGTCCGGCGCGCTTCGGTGCAGACTCCAGGCTTGCTCCTGATCGTAAGAGTAGGGCAGCCCGTCCCTGGCCGCGGAATGACTCTGCAGCAGGCGCGCTAGGAGCTGCCGCTTGTGGCCGGGAGAAAGCTGCCGAAGATGTTCCTGGAGGCTCATATGCATATTCCGTCGTCTTCAGTCGTCAGGCTGGCTCGGAAAGAATGGACAGCAGGCGGTCCTCAACCTCGACATCGGTAAGCTCATCAAGGCGGGCAAGCAGCAACTCATTGGCAAGCCCGGCGTCTAGCGGGGCGGCCGGCAGTCCCAAGCCGGGCTCGCCCGCGGATACAGTATCGATTTCGCGCTGTACGGTTTCTTCGGGAAGCCGTTCCAGCAGGACTTCCAGCAGCCGGTCTACCGACTGATTCGAGAGGCTCTCGATTTCTTCCGCGGCCGCCGTCGTTCCTGCGAAATGCGCAACGCGCGCTGGTTCGACCTCGGCCATGTTCCGGACGGGCGCTGCCGTAGGCGGCTCGGATGAGGATCGCGACGCCTTCGGGCGCTCGTTAGGGCCAAGCTCGCTTCGGTCCCACTCGGCGATGCGCCGGCGAAGCTCGCCCACAGTGACCCGGGGGTCTGCCACCGCCGCCTCCAGTACTTGCCGGTACCGGCGTCCCCATCGTCGTATGGTGCTCTCCTCGAACAGATCGGTATTGTATTCCCAGGTCGCCAACAAACCACGGGCGGTTTCCATCACGCCCAGCACCAGGTCGAATTTCGCGGAACCAGTCCCGCCTTGGACCGGGAGGCCTTCACCGATATCTTCGGGCAGGCTGGACGCGAACATCTGGATGGTAGAGGGCTCGTTTTGGTGTGCGATCATCACCTGGAAAAGCGGGCTGCGGGACGGGTTTCGCTCCTCGAGCAACTCTTCGATGAGCACACCGAATGGCAGGTCCTGGTGGTCGAAGGCGTCCAGAGTCGTGCTCTGCACTTGCCGGAGCAACTCGTCGAAGGTGAGGGCTGGCTTGGGGCGCACGCGCAGAGCCACGGAGTTGACGAACATGCCAATCAGCATCTCGAGGCCCGGACGAATCCGGTTGGACATCGGCGTGCCAATCAGCAAATCTGCGGTGTCCGCATAGTGGCCCAGTAGCGCCCCAAGAGCGGCAACGAGCGCGTGGAACAGCGTGCAGCGCCGGCTTTGGTGCAGCGCCGCCAGGCCGGTTGTCAACTTGGCGCCCAGCGGAAACAGCCAAGTCTCGCCCCGCGTGCTCTGCACCTTCGGGCGTGCCCTGTCGGTAGGCAATTCGAGAACCTGGGGCGCTCCTGCCAGCGCTTGTCGCCAGTACGAGAGCCGCCTGTCAATGGCATCGCCGTCCAAGGTCTCGCGCTGCCACACCGCGTAGTCGCCGAATTGCAGCGGCAGATCGGGCAACGACGGCGCGCGCCCTTGAGAGAAGGCTTGGTAAAGCTCGGTCAGCTCGTTGACGATCAAGCCCGCCGACCACAGGTCGGTGATCGTGTGATGCATATTGAGCAGGAGTAAGTGGTCGTCGTCCGCCAGGCGCAAAAGGTTCGCTTTTAGAAGGGGGCCGCGCAGCAGATCGAAGCGAACCCGCGAATACCGCGCGCTGGTCCGGAGGACCTCGAAGGAGCGCCGCTGCGGCGGTGTGCCGCGAAGATCGGTAACGTCGAGCGTAAGACCGCTTTCGAGCGAGACGACCTGCACCGGCCTCCGCTCGAGGAACCCGAACGTCGTGCGCAGAATCTCATGGCGAGCGCCTAACTCCCGCAGGGCGCGCGCCAGCGCCGGGACGCTGACAGACTGGGCGAACGGCACCGGCATCGGCACGTTGTAAGCGTTGCCCGGATCGTACAGTTCGATAAAGAACAGCCGCTCCTGGTCAAAAGACGGAGGGAACACGTAGACATCTTCGTCACCGCCGGGCGGCGCTTCCGTGCCTGCGATGAGCTGCAACTCGGATCGCTTGCGGCGAACTTTGTCCCGCGGAATCGGCCTCAGGTCCGGCAGTCCCCCTACGGAACCCGCGCCGCTCGCCTGTATCCGCTCGGAAAGGCGCTTCTCGATGCGGCTTCTTTCCTCCAGCGACAATCCGGCGATCTTCTCTATCAGCATGGGTATGCTTCTCCTGGCCCTCGCAGGCTTGGCCGGGAAAACGAAACAGGCCGCGCTCGGGTCAGTTGTGTCCGCTATGACGCTTGCTGGGACTGAGTCGCCGCACCGGCCAACTGCTGGCCAGCGGTCGCCGCTAGCGCGGCTGCCCTGTTGAGATCTCCGGTCAGGAGCCAGACAGACCACGTAACTCCTGACTCGGCGTCTACTTCAGCAAGCAGCCTTCGCACCTCCCGGAAGTAGTGCGTGTGCGCCGCATACAAATCCTTGACAGCGCTCTCGTTGGCTTCCCGCGCGGCCTGCCAATAGTCGTTGTTAGCCTTATCGATCACTTCCTGAAACCTATTCCGATCTTGATCCTCTTGGAACTGCTTCTGGGCAGCCGTTTGGACCGCGGCCCAGTCCTGGCCCGTCTTAGTCAGACTGTCGTTAAGTGTATCGGTTGTTTTTCGAATGCGGTCAGCATGCTGATCCCGCACTTGCTGAAGTGCTTCGCAGGAGTTACCTTTGTCACCGGTACCGGCCGGCTCTTTCGCTGTCGTGTCGGGTTCGCTCATTCGTTTTTTACCCCTCAAGCTAAACTGGCCTTTTTTTTTCAATTTCACGCACCAAGGACTTGGGTCAGGACCACGGCTATCGTCATCCCGCTGGGTGACAGCCCAACATAGCCGGCCCGGGCGAGACAACGCACATAATTCAAATACACCATCAACCTTAGAAACGCAAGCATTTTGTTGCCGCGCGGAACGGATGTGATAAAGTGAACGAAACAAGCAGCGGAAAAAAATGAAATGAAACCAGCGAACCGCGAGTTGTTTCAGGTAATATGAACTTGGGCTTCAGCCCGCCTGAGCCGCCGCAACCCCAAATCGCACAAGAATTGCAGATTAATACGGACGGGCCGGGGATTAAGGCAATGCCAGCGAAAAGCAAGGCAAGTTTCTCCAACTTTGAAGCTCTCGATATCCGCGTGGGCAGGATTGTGGAGGTCGAGGATGCCGCCACCCGCAAGCCGACTTATCGGCTTCGCGTGGACTTCGGCCCCGAATTCGGGCTCCGCGTCTCCTGCGGCGCCTTTCGCAATTACACGAAGGAGGAGTTGATCGGACGCCAGGTCGTGGGTATTCTGAACTTTGGCCCGAAGCAAATGGGGCCGGAGGTTTCCGAGTTCCTGATGCTGGGTGTGCCGGGCAAGAATGACGCGACCATCTTCCTCACGCCCGAATCAAGCGTCGAGTTGGGTGTGGCCGTCTTCTAGAACCGCTGTGGGAGTTGCTGTCGCTTCAGGTCCCTACGGAACTTTGTGGTCAACGGCGTGTGACGGCAGCATTATCTCCGTCGCGCCGACTCCGAACTTCTCCGTCATAGCGGCATCCAGCGTTGCCGGTTCCGGTTATCTGCTGAATCATAATGGCTCGGTGCTGTGGCGGCGTGATTTAGGCGAGGAGTCGTGGGCCGCCGCCATCTCGGAGGACGGCTCGGTGGCCGCTTTCGGCACCGCCAACAAAAAGCCGGCGGGCGGAGCCGTGCAAATTTTCTCGCGACAAGGCGATGCGCTCTGGTCTTACGATATCGGAGCTCCCGTTTGGGGAGTTTCCCTGTCGTCCAGCGGAGAGTTCCTCTACGTCGGAAGCTGGGACAACCGCGTGCGAGTGTTCCGGCATCGCCAGGACGAGTGGGTGCCCGAAGCCGAGCAGACTTTCGGAGCCGCCGGAATCTACGGAGTGGCCGCGTCGGCCGGCGGCGAGCGCGCTTTAGTCACTGTATACGACGAGGGCGTTCTGCTGGTGGACCATCGATTGAAGGTGCTCCATCGATTTCCCTGCGCCGATGCCGGATATGAGACACGGATCTCTCGCGACGGGCGCCGCGGGACCGTTGGTCTGCGTGGCGGCCGCGTCCTGCAGATGGATTGTAGCGAGCACACCTCGGTCTGTCTGGATCCGCGAGTCACCCGCCAGGCCATCGGTGGCGCCGCCACCACCGCCGACGGCCGCCTGATCGTGCTGGGATGCTTTGATGGCAATGTGTACGCCCTCAACCGCGAGGGCCGCGTGCTATGGCGCTATCCGAGCCCGGGTGAAGTCTGGTCCGTTTACATTTCGGAGGACGGCGGCTTGCTCTGTTTCGGTTCGGGAGACCGGTGTGTACGATTAGTCGCAGTTCTCACGAACTGCCAGGCGTTGGCCGAAGTGGAGGCGGGCGAGCAGCGGATCCTGCAGTCCGCCCCGGCTCCGCGCACGAAAACCGATTTCACCGAGGCTGTCACCTGTCTGTATCAACGCTATGGACTGATGGAGTACGGCGCATCCAGGCTTCTGGAATTCGCGGAGCAGTTAGGCGAAGACTGCGCACAGACCGCCGCTCACCAGCTCCTGGAAGCGGATGTGAACGCACATCCGGCACATACCGGCTCCCAGTTCCTGCTTGCCGGACTCGAATGGCGGCGGGGGAACTTTGCTCGCGCCGGAGCACTGTTCGTGGAATCGGGCCGTGAGGAATCTTTCCGGCTGCGTGCCATGCTCAATGCGGGCGACTGTTTCCAGGCTGCGGGCCTGGAGTCGGCGGCCATGTCTTGCTTTCGAAGAGCGCGGGAGCAGTACATCAATGCCGACGAGATGCGCGTGCTGTATAACCTGGCTAGCTCGTACCAGGAGCGCGGAAACATCGCCGAAGCGATCACTCACTACGCCGTATTGCTGGCCTGGGATCCCAATTATCGGGATGTCTCCAGCCGGCTGGAGGACCTTCGCCGCAGGGAACCCCATACTCGAGCTGCCGCTATGCCGCCGGACCAGCAGGGCGCGCCTCCACTCAGCTTGCTCGGACCCGATATTCCCCGGCAGGATGAGGTAGACCGCTCTCTGATGGCGGTTCTCAGGGCGCGCAGCAAGGAGCTACACGTAAGCCCGTCCCAGCGCAACCGGATGTTGGAAGCGCTCGACAGTTGCCTGGCGAGTCACTACCTGGCGCAGTCGCAGGGCGACCCGTCTCTGAGTTACGACGAGTTCACTTATGCCCGGTACGACCGCCTACCCCCCGAAGACGAAGGAAAAAAAGCACTTGAAGCGGTGAATCTCTTCGCAGTGATCAAGCAGATGCCGCGCCTGGATACGTCGCTCGATATCGGAGCCGCCACTGGCCGCCATCCGACCGCCATGGCCGGCATGGGCGTCGCGGCTTTCGGCATCGACATTGAAGAGCGCGGAGTGGTTTACGCCAGCAGGCACCGGGGTGTCCAGCGCTGGCCGCAATACCTGGTGGGCGACGGCCGTCGCCTGCCGTTTCGGGACGAAAGTTTCGATCTGGTTACTTGCATGATGGGCACGGTCGCGCACCTCCCTGCCGAGGGCCAACAGCAACTTTGCAGGGAGGCGGCCCGCTGCCTGCGTCCCAACGGCCGCTTGGTCGTCTCCACCTGGGACAACGACTGCCGGCACTTGACCTTTCTCTCGATCTACAACCAGGAGCAAAAAGAGCTGGTGCGGCGAAACTCACTGGAGGCCGAGGCTTACGCCGGGCTGTTTCGCCAAGCGGGGCTGGAGTTCGAGCAACAAGTCCCGTTTGCCCTGCTGCCTGATGTTTTTAGCTACGAGCTTCGGGTACGAGGCATGACTGCGGAGAGCCTTCGCCGCCTGGTCGAAGCCGATCTCGCTGCCCGTGCATCTTTTCCGAAAATGCACGGACAGATGTTCCTGGCGGTGGCCGCGAAACCGTCGCGGGGGGCCGGCCCAAGCTCCACCCGCTAACACCCGTTAGCGCCAGGTACGTTAGTAGTTCAAGAAATCGTTTCGTGCATTTTCTCACTCAGGTAACCACCTGAAGTCTTGAATAATTCGGATTCGGAGAAGTTTCTCGAATTCAGGAACAATTCAGTGTTGATTACCGCCGCAAATTGGAGTATTCTGATCCGGACTGACTAAACGGGCTCTGACTTATTTCAATTCGGTGTCTCTGTAGGAGGAGAATTTCACATGCAGTCTGCCGCGAGTATGAGTCGTTCGACCGGCGCTATTCCGACGCTTCATCAGCTTGATGCCGCCATTCACGCGATCCTCGGAGAAAGCGCTCCCCTCATGGAAGTATGGTCCAGAACCGATTGCGTCGATAAAACCCGCGGGATGGAGGAATGGGTGAAGACGCAGGACGGGTACAGGGAAACGCCCGTTGAAAGTTGCGCCTGGTATCACGGCACCTGGCAGTATTTGCGCCTGCTCGATATGGTGGCCACGCCGAGCTGGTATGGGTTCTACAACAGCGCCCTGAGCGAAATCCTGCGAAACAAGCCGAGAGCCAACGTTCTGATCTCGGCGGCCGCCGATTACGGCATGCTGGCGACCTTGCATCGCGCGATTGAAGCCGCGCAGGGGGATCCTTCGATCGTGATCTACGATATTTGTCGCACGCCACTGCGCTCCTGCGAGTGGTACGCGGATCGATACGGTCTAACGGTCAAAACGGTTCGCGGCGACCTTCTGGAAGACGGAGTCCCGGAGGCGCCATTCGATCTGATTGTTACCGACGAGTTCCTCACAGTCCTGAAGGCCCAGTACAAACCGATGATTACCCAACGCTGGCGGGAACTACTCCGGCCGGGTGGCTCGGTTGTCACGACAGCCATGATCGGCGGTGCGACCACCCCGGAACTGCGTGACGGCTATGCCCGGCGCGCACGGCAACTGCTCTCCGGCCGCCTGGATTCGTTTCCGCACCATAACAACGGCAAGGCGCACCTGTTGGTGGAGCACTTCGACCGTTTCGCCGGTTATCACACGCGGCACATGATTGACGACGAGGACCAGATCCGAACGCTTTTTTCGGACTTCGACGAGTTGTCTTACAGCGCGACAGCAACGCCGGGCGAATGTGTCACTCCTACCAACTCATTTCAGATCGTGGCCTCGCTTCGCTAGGAGGATCGCAGATGGGAGTTCGATGTACGGACCATTCACAGGAAGACCTCGTGCTCCTTTCTCCACTCCACGGTGGTGGGCGCGCGGCGGATAAGGGTGGGATTAAGGACTGCTTGATTATCGGCTACAATGACGGCTCTTTCGACAAAGAAGTCGAGATGCAGCGGTCAATGGGCGCCGACCACCCTAATTATCGCGATCTGCGCCTCAACTTCATCGAGTATCAGGGCAAGCCGTACCGGGCGATGGACATCCTTGACCATTTCTATTACGAAGGACGCGAGCAAGACCCGCGGCGCAAAATCCACAACACCGATGTGCTGTGGATGGTAGTCATGTACCTGGGGACCTACCTTCACCGGCGTGGCTTCAGCTTTGACTACGTCAACCTGTTTCAGCTCCAGAAGGACGAACTCCGGGAGAAACTCCAAAAGAACCAATACCTCACGACCGTCATCACGACCACGATTTACAATTACGACACTCCGATTATCGAGGCTGTCGATTTCGTCCGTCAGCACAATCCGAAGACGAAGATCATCGTCGGCGGACCTTACATCGCCAAGCGTTCCGAGTCGATGGCGGAATCCGACCTCCGCGCCGTCTTCGATTATATCGGCGCCGATCTCTACGTGCGCAGCCGCGAAGGGGAGCAAGCGCTGGTTAGGATCCTGCGCGCGCTCAAACAGGGCGCGAGCCTCGCCCAAATCCCCAATATCGCCTATCGGGACGGCGGCGACTTCGTGCTCACGCACGACGAAAGAGAGATCAACGCTCTGCACGAAAACCTGATCGACTACTCGTTGTTTCCTAAGCGGGATATTGGCAGTTACGTAAATCTTCGTATCACCAAGGGCTGCCCTTTCAAATGCTCCTTTTGCTCGTTCCCGCTGCGAACCGAGAAGTACGACGTCTCCAACGTCAGCTACATACAGCAGGAGATGGATCAGCTCCACGATCTCGGCACCGTCACCGGGCTGTTCTTTATCGACGACACGGTCAACGTTCCGCTCAACACCTTCAAGGACATGATGCGGATGATGATCCGGCGAAAATACGGTTTTCGCTGGCACTGCTTCTTCCGGGCCGACTTCTGCGACGAAGAGCTGGTCGATCTGATGAAGATGGCCGGCTGCAAGGGCGTCTTTCTGGGGCTGGAATCAGCCAACGATCGCGTGCTGGCGAACATGGATAAGACGCCCCGCAAACATCACTATCTGGCGGCCGTGCCGCTGTTCAAAGCCGCCGGCATTCGAGTGTTCGCCTCCCTATTTTTCGGCTTCCCTGGAGACACCCTGGAAACAGCGCATGAAACCATGGACTTCCTGGAGGAGACCAAACCCGAGTTTTACCGGCCTCTGATCTGGTACTGCGATCCGGTGACACCCGTGTGGAAACAAAAAGAAAGGTATGGCATCAAGGGATATCACTTTTCGTGGTCCCATGACACTATGAACGTCGGCACGGCGTGCGATCTGGTGAAGGAATGCTTCTTCAGGTTCGACGTGCCGGTCTGGGTGCCCGATCCGGGTTTCAATTTCGTGTCGCTGTACCTGCTCGAGAACCGCGGCATGTCGTTCGACCAGATCGACACTTTCCTGCGATGCTTTAATGCCGTCGTGCGCGAGCAGGTCGCGGGCCCGGCGCTCACTGAGCCGGCTCCCGACCTGATCGAAAGTCTTCGCCGCGCTTGCCAGTTTGACCGAATCGAAAAACCGGACGTCGAGCTGGTTGAGGCGTTCTCGGCTGCCAAATATGCGCAGGCGGAGGAGTTCTGGTGCCGGGAGCTTGCGCACTTGCCGGATTCGATGAATGGGTCCCCGTCTCCGCGGAGCGCGCCCGTCTGGGAAGTAAGTGAGGCGGCCAAGGTGGATCATTCGCTGCTGGAGTTCCTCAAAACGCAGTGCGAGGCCGATTCATCCAGCGTGCTGCTGGCCCTCTATGCCGCGGCCTTGTGGGCCGAGGGACGCGACAACCCTGCGATTGCCGCAGCCATCGATGACGCCCAGCCGGTTCCGCTGCGCCTCCAGCCCTCCCCGGACATCGGCTTGCGGCGTCTGGTCGCGGCGGCTCAGCAAAAGTTGACTGCCGCGCGGAGCCACCGGCGTTTCGTCCTGCCGGTCCTGAGCGCCGGTTTCCGGAGATCGGCGAACCGGCGGGTTCGTCCGCGCGTCGATCTGGGCTATCTGGAATTGGCGGGCGGCTTGCGAGTTGACGACAGTAAGCGGTTCCCTTCCCCGCCCTACTGTGACCTGGAGTTGATCTGCGGCGCATACCGGAACGGCGAAGCGACAGAGCTTCGGTTGCTGCACGCGCCGGACCGGCGGAATGAACTCGCGGCGCAACGCCTCGTGGCAGCCCTCCGTGCCGTGACTGAGGCGGCCGCTTCGCGACCCGACGTGCAGTTGCGAGACATCCCGTTAGCTCCGCGCCCGGAGTTGTCTGCAAAGTCCGCCCTGGCGCGCGCGGCAACCGTCGAATTCACCTTCTGAGCCGATAGTGCGGCAACGAGAGAAAGCAGAAAAGGAGAAATGATGATGACCGCAGGAGCGAAGGAAGCCCGTTTGGCCCCGACAGATATTTCGGCGGAAATCGAATACTGGAAGGAGCAGGCCACGCGAGCCGAGCCGGTGGTCCCCCGCTTACGGCGCCGCAGGCCCGAAGAATTTCGGCCGCGCACCGGCAGCTTTTATTTTGACATCGAAGGTGAGGTGTATCGCAGGCTCAGGACGCTCACCGGCGGCGAGCTTTTTCTCCAGTACGCCGCCGTGACGGCGGCCGTCACCCTCTGCCTGCACCGCTACTCAGGGTCGTCCCCCATTGCCGTCGGCTGCCCCGCCCTCGCCTCCAGTGACGAGCCGGATGCGCAGAATGTGCTGGTCATCGTTAACGACATAGAGGACCAGACGACTTTCCGGGAATTCCTTCTGAACGTCCGGCAGACACTCCTCGAAGCGCACGCACGGCAAAACGTTCCCTTGGCGAGCTTGCTCTCGGCACTGGGCATCCAGCCGGCCCCGAATCGATGCCCGCTGTTTGACGTGGCTATTACCTTCACGGACCTCCACCGTCCAATGCCGGAGGTTCAACACGATATTGCGCTGGTCTTTCGACAGCTCGGCAGCCACCTGTCCGCGCAGGCTTGCTACAGCCCCGAACTCTACCAGCCGGAAACCATAGAGCTGTTTTGCCGGCACGTCACGCGCGCGTTGGAATCAGCCCTGGAGAACACGCAGTCCGCTCTGGCGGACCTCGAGATTCTCACACGGGAAGAGCGCGCCTTACAGTTGGTGGAGTGGAATAGCACAGCCCACGATTTTCCCGCCGATCGCTCGATTCATGAACTCTTCGAGGCGCAAGCCGAACGAAACCCGAATGCCACGGCCCTGGTGTGCGCGGGGCAGCGGTTCACGTATGGGCAGCTCAACCAACAAGCCAACCGCCTGGGCAACTACTTGCAGACCTTGGGGGTCAAGACTGACACGCTTGTGGGCATCGCGCTGGACCGCTGCCCGGAGCTTATAGTAGCCGTCCTCGGCGTACTAAAAGCAGGTGGCGCATACGTGCCTTACGACCCGGCCTACCCCAGCCAGCGGCTGCAGGCCATGGCGGAGGACGTCCGCGTGAAGGTGCTGCTGACCAAGGAAGCGATCGGCGACCGTCTTCGGGTGCGGGGCGCTCACGTGGTTCTTTTGGACCGGGACTGGGAAAAGATCGAGCAAGTACCAGACTCCAACCCGCCGGTCAGCTCCGGACCCGCAAACATGTGCTACGTGATCTTCACATCCGGCTCCACCGGGCGCCCGAAGGCCGCCGCCGTCTGCCATCGGGGTTGGACCAATCTGGTGCACTGGTTTGTCACGGACTTTGAGATCGGGCCCAACGACAAGACCCTTGTGATGAGTTCGTTCAGCTTTGACATTACGCAGCGCAGCATCGCCATGCCGCTAATCAGCGGAGGAGAGCTGCACCTGGAATCGACGAATCAATATCAACCCGAGTCGATCCTCGAGACCATTGAGCAAGAGCGAATCACCATTCTCAACTGTGCCCCCAGCACCTTCTATCCGCTGATCGAGGATGCCGCGGCCGACGGTCCGAAGAGACTCCGCTCGCTGCGGCGGCTCTTCCTGGGCGGCGAGGCGATTTCGGCCTCGCGAATCCGGGCTTGGGCCGAGTCGGGGGAATGCCAGGCGACGATCGCCAACGTTTATGGCGCTGCCGAGAGCACCGATGTCTCTTCTTCTTACAGGCTCCACGACTTCGAGCGCTACGCGGAGACCTCCACACCGATCGGAAAGCCGATCTATAACAGTGAGGTCTATGTGTTGGATGACAAATTACGGCCCCTGCCGATCGGTTCGGTTGGTGAGATCTGTCTTGGAGGTATTGGCGTCGGAAAGGGGTACCTCAACGACGCCGCTTTGACCGCTGAGAAGTTCGTCAACCACCCCTTTGTTCAGGAGCCCGGGGCAAAGCTGTACCGCACGGGAGATCTGGGCCGGTTTCTACCGGATGGAACGCTCGAATTTGCCGGCCGCCTGGACCATCAGGCCAAGATCCGCGGCCAACGCATCGAGTTGGGCGAAATCGAGACAGCCCTGCGCGGACATCCGAGTGTCAAAGAGGCGGTTCTGATCACAACGGAACCCGCCGCCGGCGATGTCCGTCTGATCGCCTATTTCGTGCCCGCAGCCGATCTCACCGAGGGGGCCCGTCAAGCACTGGTCGAAACGGTCCGGAACCATCTCGCGAACAAGCTGCCGCGCTATATGATGCCGAACCTGTTCGTCGCCCTTGCGAAGATGCCGCTGAATCCAAATGGCAAGATCGATCGCGGAGCGTTGCCCCGGCCCGACGCCGGCACGCTGGCGGGTGTGGCGACGAAGCCGGCGCCGCACAGTGCGACGGAAGAAAAGGTTGCCCGCCTTTACCAATCGCTTCTGGGTGTTGAGGAGGTTGGGCCTCACGACGACTTCTTCAATCTGGGTGGCCACTCGCTCCTGGCGACACAGGTCATTTCCCAAATTTCCAAGACCTTTCAAATCAGATTTCCGGCACAGGCGTTCTTTGCCGAGCCTACGGTCGCCAGCATCGCTCGGCGGGTTGACCAGATTGTGTCCGCGCAGGGCGCTTCCTGATTAAGACCAGATGAGAAGCCGATTGCATCCCGGGGCGGGCTCGGCCGCCAGGGAAGAGGCGAATGGAATCCCGACTGTTCCAAGTTGACGCATTTGCGGGCCGTCCATTTACGGGAAGCCCGGAGCGTATCGGGCCCGATGGATCGCTGCGTAAGTTCTTTATGCTCGATCCTGCGATCACGTACTTGAACCACGCCGCTTATGGTGCGACACCGCGTCCTGTTTTCGAGAGCTTTCAAAGATGGCAGCTCGACCTTGAGCGGCAGCCGGTAGATTTCTTGTCGCGCTATTCCACGGAGCGGCTGGCCCACGCGCGGGCCGTACTTGCCGATTACGTCGATACCGATCGCGACAATCTCGTCTACGTGTCGAACGGCACCACGGGTCTTAACATCATCGCGCGCAGCATCCCCGTTGGACCAAACGAGGAAGTGCTGTCTTCAGACCACGAGCATGGTGGCATCGACCGGCTGTTCCGCTTTGCCTCCCAGAAACTCGGGTTCACATACGTGCGCCGGGAAATTCCGGTGCCGGTCACCACGCACGCCGACTTCATCGATCGTTTTTGGGGCGGCGTGACAGAGCGAACCAAGGTCATTCTGCTCAGCCACTTTACGTCTCCCACGTCACTGCTGTTTCCAGTGGAAGAGATCTGCCGCCGCGCGCGCGCCGCCGGTATTCTGACCATCATCGACGGCTCGCACGTCCCGGGGCAATTTCCGCTTTCTCTACGGAGGCTCGATCCCGATTTTTATGTGGGAATTCTGCACAAATGGGTCTGCGCACCGAAAGGATGCGCCTTTCTCTACGCCCGCCCCTCGGCACAGGGCCTACTCGATCCGCTGATCGTCAGTTGGGGATGGGCCCCCAAGAACCCCGGCCCCTCGAAATTCGTCGATTTTCATGAATGGCAGGGCAGCCGTGACGTCTCCGAGTTTCTGGCCGCACCGGACGCTATCGCATTTCAGGCCGAATACGATTGGGACACCGTTCGTTCTCAATGCCGTGAGCTAGCCCTCTACGCGCAACGGGAAGTCACCCGGATTACAGGCATACCGCCCTATCACTCCACGCCCGAGTGGGCCGGCCAAGTGGTGTGCGCGAACCTGCCCCGGCACATAGGCAACCCCGATGATTTCAAGAACCGGCTGCGGTTCGAGCACAACATCGAAGTGTCCGTGGACGTCTTCCGCGATCAGCCCCGGATCCGGATCTCGATTCAGGGATACAACACGATCGGCGATGTGCACGCCTTGCTCGCCGCGTTGCAACGCCTCCTCTGAGCGATGCCCGGCGATCGCGCAACTCGCTGCTGGGTGGAGGTTTCGCTAGGGCGCATAGGCGCGAACTTCGACCACGTGCGCGGTGTCGTGGGCAAGGCAGTCGAGGTCGTCCCGGTAGTAAAGGCGAACGCGTGTGGTCATGGCGCAGTCCCGGTGGCACGCGCGCTGTGTGCGCGAGGCGCGCGCTGGCTCGCGGTTTCGAGTGTGGAAGAGGGCGTCGCCCTGCGCGCGGCGAAAATCGACGCGCGGATTCTCGTGATGGCGGGTTTTCTTCCCGTCGAGCGCACGGCTCTCATCGATTTCGACCTGACACCGGTTCTCCACTCCCTACCGGCGATTCGTGAATGGGACCATCTGAACCGCGTTCGTGGCCGCACCGCGGCGTACCATCTCAAGATCGACACAGGTCTTTGGCGGCTGGGCACCCTTGCCGTCGCGTCCGAGATCGCCGCTGCCGTCAGCGCGTGCTCACACGCGCAGCTCGAGGGGCTGATGACCCACTTTGCTTCCGCCGGCGATTACTCCTGCACTCAGACAGAGGAGCAGACCAGCCGCTTCCTGGGCATCGCCGCCGAGCTCGCGTCGGTTGGCGTTTCGCTCACATACCGTCACCTCTCGGGGACCGTACCGGTTGCCTACGGCCGCGCTCGCGCGTGGCAAAACATGGTGCGGACCGCCCACGCGATCTACGGCTATATTGCGCCATCTTCCGGACCGGAGGCTCCCGCTCCCGTCCTTCGTGTCGAGCCCGCCCTATCCTGGAAGGTGCGCATCCTCGAAGTGAAAGACGTTCCGGCCGGCGCCGCCATCGGTTATCGCGGCACCTTCCGCGCGCCTGCCCCGATGCGCATCGCGATCCTCGCCGCCGGGTATGCCGATGGAATCCCGCACCAGCTCGCGAATCGCGGCCAGGTGATCGCGGCCGGCAGAATCACGCCGATGCTGGGCGCGATCGCGATGGATCTTACCGCCGTTGACGTGACCCATGCGCCCGGCCTGCAGCCGGGCGATGCAGTCACGCTGCTAGGCAGCGAGGGCTGTGTGGCGCTTGACGCGCAGCAGATCGGGCAAGCGGCGGGCACGAGTTCTTATGCTATTCTTTGTGGAATCGGAGCCCGGGTGAGACGTGTTTATGTCGAATAACACGGTAGCAGTCAGCGTTCATGAACTCGCCCGCCTCGCGCCGGACTATCCGTTTCCGCACCCGCCGGAATCGTTTGTGTTTTCCGACGGTGAAGTGCTTGCACCCGGAGCAGTCCCCTGGAGGTCCGAGGCGCGCTTCCCCGTTCTTGCATACGGGTCCAATCGATCACCGGCCGTACTACGGCGCAAATACGCGGGACATTCGGGGGTGCTCCTGCCCACGTTGCGGGCCCAACTGAGAGATTTTGATGTCGTCTATGCCGCCATGGTCTCGACGCTCGGCCCCGTGCCCGCCACCCTGGCGCCCGCACGAGGCGCGGAGTGTGAAGTCGCCGTCCAGTTTCTCACGCCGGACCAGTTAGAGCGCATGCATCGCTCCGAGCGCGTGGGTGTGAGCTACGGGTTTGGGCAACTTCCCGCCAGCCTGATCGAGATCGACGGGATCGGTTCGTGTTCCTGCTGGTTTTATCACTGCCTGTACGGAATCCTGCGTCATGACGGCGGCCCGATCGCGCTCGCGGAGGTGAGCTGCGACGGGCGGCGCTGGCCGGCGCTTACCCAGCGTGAGGTGCAGGCGCTGGTCCGGCACAGGCTCGGCTCCACTGCTACGCCGCACGAATTTCTGGTAGAACATATTGCCGACGAGAATATCCGACGCGATCGGATCGCCCGGCTCACGGCCGACGCCATTCCATACGTGCCGGAGGTTGCCGCTGCGCCCGAAGCCTCCTGAGGAAATGCCGTGTCTACTTCCGCGAAACCGATGGCCGAAGCCGCCTACCGCTTCTCCGAAATCGAGCCGAAATGGCAACGGCAGTGGGAAGACGCCGGGCTCTTTCACAGTGAACCCGTCGAAGATCTTCCCAACTGTGTAGTGATTGAGCTGCCGCCATTCGCCAACGGCAGCCTGCACCTGGGGCACGTCCGTAACTACGCCATGGGCGACGTATACGCACGCTTCCGGCGCATGGCGGGATTCAACGTGCTCTATACCGGTGGCTTCGATTCGTTCGGTCTGCCAAACGAGCTGGCCGCGCAGGACCTGCATCGGCATCCCAAGGCAGTTGCGGAGGAAGTCATGGCCGAAATGCGCCGCGATTTTGTGCGGCTGGGTCTCAGCCATGACACGCGCCGCATCATCGGTAATCACGACGAGGGCTTCTACGGGTGGGTCCAATGGGTGTTTCTGAAACTGTTCGAGCAGGGCCTCGCATACCGGCAGCGCTACCCTGTGCTTTGGTGCCCCTCGTGCGAACTCACGCTGGCCGATAGCCTCGCGCTCGGCGGCACGTGCTGGCGTTGCGGGACCACGGTGGAAGCGCGATCGCTCGAGCAATGGCTGGTGCGCGAAGCCATCTTCGCCGACGATATGCTCGCAAGCCTCGACCGTTTGAAACGCTGGCCTTCTCAAATCAAGCGCATTCACGCCGATTGGATTGGCCGCCGCGAGGGCGCTGACGTCCGTTTCGCAGTCCGCCGGTGTCCGGAGGTCGTCATCACGGCGTTTGTTTCCGAACCGGCTCGCGTGCCGGACATTGCTGCCATCCATCTTGCTCCGGAACACCCGGCAGTCGCCGCCTTTGATGCGGCGGGCTTGTTGAGTGCGGACGTGCGCGACGCCATCGGCCGGGTCTCGCGCAACGCTCGCGCTGACGCTCAAGGCCTCGTTGCACTGGGGGTGGAGGCCGCCCATCCGCTCACCGGCGCGGACATCGCAATCGCCGTGTCCGCCGCTCTGGATGTGCGGACACACGACGGGGTTGCGGTTTCGTTCGCCGATAGTCCAGCGCAAAGCGAGTCCGCATCAGTGATCCAGGACCTGAAAGCCCGCGATGCCGGCGGGCCCGCGGTGCGGTATCGTCTCCGCGACTGGAACATCGCGAGGCAGCGCTACTGGGGTCCACCGATCCCCATTATCCATTGCCCCCGTTGCGGCGCCGTGGCGGTGCCGGAGCGGGAGTTGCCTGTATTGTTGCCGCTCGATATCGCGCTCGATGGGCACGGCAATCCGCTCGACCGCCATCCCACTTTCGCTCCCGTCGCCTGCCCGCGCTGCGCGGGCAGCGCCCGTCGGGATACCGACACTCTGGAGACGTACTGCAGCCCATGGTGGTATCACTGGAACGCCAAGCACATGGCGACGCAAGACCCCTTCGATAAGGCGGAGGCGCGCCTGTACATGCCCGTGGATGTGATGATCGGCGGCGAGGACCAGGCGCGCACTTGCTTCTTCCACCTGCGGATGATGGCGCGCGCCCTCAAGCGCGCCGGCGTCGTCGAGCTGGATGAGCCCATCGACACCCTGATCGCCATCGGCATGGTCAAGGCTGGCGGCCGAAAAATGAGCAAGAGCGAAGGCAATGCGGTGGACCCGAAGGACATCATCGCGCGCTATGGCGCCGACGCGCTGCGCTTCGCCATTCTCGCCGCCGCCGCGCCCGAAAGCGATTTCAACTGGTCCGAAGACGGGGTTCGCCGCGCTTCGTCATTTCTGAACCGGGTGTTCAAGTGGTGTGCCGGCATTGCCTCGGAAGTGCGCGTGGATTCGATGGGGACCCATGTGTCCATCGACGCGGACTATTCGCTCACTCGCAAGCTCGCGCGTCAACTGGCCACCGCCGTCGCACGTACCACCGAGTCGATGTGCCAGAACATGTTTCATCTCGCCGCATCCAATCTGGAAATGTTGTTTGAGCGAATCCAGGGATATGAAGAAGAGGCATTGAAGCGGCGTAAAGCGCTCGATGCGCGGGACCGCACCGCCATCGGCGTCGCATTCAGCGCCTTCCTGCGCATGCTCACGCCACTCTGTCCGCACATTGCCGAGGAGTGCTGGAGCATGCTTGGCGGCACAGGCATGATCGCGCAGGCGCCCTGGCCACAGGAGTTTCCCGAGCGCTTCCGAAAGAGGACCCCATGACTCCACAGCGTACCATCGTCGGACCCATTTACGAGATCGCTCATTCCGTGCTGGCTGAGTGCGCGGAGTTCCAGCAGTTCCAGGCGGGCGGTATCGCCAGAGCGGAATTCGCCGGTTTTCTCGACGCCATGGCGCCCGCGCTTATGGCCGCCGGCCTCCCCGCGGAAGATGTGCATTTCGCCAAGCGCTACCCAGTCTCCGAAGGTGCGTTCGTTGCCGATCGTCTCGGGGAGCTTGCGCGTCGCGGCTTGCTGCCCTCTGCCGGGTACGACACGGTTCGCTACGACGAGTTGGCCGCGGAGATGCGCGCTCATCACTATCATGGGCGCTTTCGCACGTATATTTATCCCGAGGAGGCGCGCCTGCTCTTCGCCATTGCCGATGTAGTCCGCCCGCGCTCGGCGATTTTTCTGGGTTCGTATTACGGCTACTGGGCCCACGCAGCGCTCACCGCCATCGCTGCGGATGGCGGCCACGCGGTGCTGGTCGATCCCGACCCGCGCGCGCAGGAAGTGGCGCGTTACAACCTGGAGCGATCGGGTCTGGCGCACGCGGTGGAACTGGCGACCACCACGGGTGAAGAGTATCTCGGCGCTTCGCCCCGGTCCTTCGATTTCGTCGTGCTCGACGCGGAAGGCCCGCGGACCCATCCCGATCCCGAGCAACGCGGCAAGGCCATCTACGGCCGCCTCTTCCGGCACGTTCTGCCTCACATGCCGCCCGGCGCTTATCTGGTCTGCCACAACATCCTCTTTCAGGATATTGCCGAGTGCCCGTACTTCGATGGCATCATCGCGCGCAACCGCGGGGAACTCGGACCATTTCTCGACCTCGTGGGGCGCGAGTTACGCGACTTCGTGGAGTGCACCAGCACCGAAGGGGTGGGAATCGGTGTCCGCGCCGGCTAGCGCCCTGCCGCTCTTTCGCCTCATGGCGGGCCCTTCGCCGACCGCTGCGGCTCCGCTCGGCATTGTCTCCGGTCTGCTGCTCTATGACAGCGGAGAGGCCGAAGAGACGTTCCTGTACCGATGTCAGGATCGCTACCTCGCTTACAACTCGCTGGCTGGCATCCGCACGGTCCTGTTCGTGGCAAATGAGGAGCACAGTCTTCGGTACCGTCATCTGATCAAACGCCACAACGAGCGTATTCGCATGGTTAGCGCGCATACCGGTGTGCCGCTGCCGATCGCGCCCGAACCGTGGTTTGCCGCAGTCGATCTGAGCCGTCTGGATCCGATCGAGTTGCCGAACGCGTACACCCTGGTGCTCAACCAGGTCTCGCCAACGTGCGCGCGTTTAGCCGGCGAGCAGTTGCGGTCCATGGGTGAGCTTGCATTGAGATGGCACGATAAAGCACACTACTTTCGAACCATAGAGCGCCAGCCCGAAGGGCTGCCTCCCCACGCCCATACCGCGCTGTTTTCGACATCCGAGTTCGCTGCCGTAGCATCGTGGCGCGACCTTGCCGCGCTGTGGGCCCAGCGCACCGGCCGTCCCGAACCAGCGGCATTGTATGTGAAATCATCGTACGATTCGGGCGGCAACGCCTCGGCCCGCCTTTCATCCACCGGATTTGAGGACACGATGGGGCGCGCGCGTTCGTTGAGTACCGGTCCGGAGCTGTCGCAACTGCGAGTCGATATCGAAAGTACGCCGAGCCTCGCGCACATGTGCTTTTCCGACCTGCAACTGGCCGGGTGGTTGCGCGCTCAGCGGCGCCGCCGGGGGCAGATCTCGATCCTGGTTCAAGAAGCGATCGAGGGTCCAGAGGATGCCGATGTACAGGGTCTGGGCGTAACCTGCTGGGTTGAGTCGCCCGAGCGGGCGGAAATCGTAGTGGCGGCAGGACAACTGTATCGCGATACCCGGCGGCATCACTTCTCGGGGTCTTTCCTGAGTGACGATCCGCTACCCGGGCCGCTGGCCGCGCAGATCCTGCGCCTCTGCTCCATGCTGGCGCGGGAGGGCTACCAGGGTCCGGTCAACTTCGACGCCCGCCGGAACGCCGCGAACGAGTGGGTGTTTCTTTACGATTGCAACCCCCGCCTCAGCGCCGTCTATCCCCCGCTCGCAGTCCGCGCATTCTTGCGGTCCTGCGGTTATGATGTGCGGACGATTGCGAGTCTTGGCTATCGTGGCGAATTCGCCCGCGCCAATCTGGAGGGGATGTTACTGGACCTGGATGCGGCGGGGCTCCTTTACCAGAGCCGTCGTGGCTGGGGTATCCTCCCTATTCCAAACATGGCTCGTGACCACGGACTCGACCTGTTGTTATTGAACATACCGGTCAATCAGATCGGCTCCGTCGCCAACCGGTCGCGGGCCGTGTCAGACCTCGATTTCCGTGTTTACTGACATGGATTTCCTTCTTGCAATCCCGTTCAGGGCGTGAGATATTAGCTCAGTCATTGCTGTGCTGCGCACCCGTAGCTTAATTGGACAAGAAGACGCCAGCGGAAAACTTTGGAAACTCGATCTCGGACGGCTGGTAGCGTCTTTCCAGGGCATCACTGCCGGAAGTTCGAGCCGTGTGGAATTAGTCGAACAACGGGGTCTCAAAAGCACCAGTTTTGGGGGCTGGGAGATGCGGGTTCAAGTCCCGTCAGGTGCGCCATCCGGCATTCATCTTTTTCCCGGGGCAAGTGTTCGCCCCATATTCTCACGACGAAAGGAGGTGAAATCGCTTGAACCAGGACGCTCTTGACACTGTACTGACAAACTTGTCGGAAACGGTAAGCAGCTTGGCTGCTGCAGCACCAGTGCTTGCCAGCAACGCCGTACCAGCGGCGGTGCCAGTGAAGATGCCGAGCGGAGTAGCCGCTCCGCCGGGCATCGAAGCAGCCATCGCGGCTGGCGCACCACTCTCTGTGCCACCCGCTGGGCTGCAGCGGGCGCAACCATTGAGCCAGGCCGCCGCACCAGTGGCGGCATCGGCACCATTGGCCGCGCCAGCAGTCCCAGTGTTCGCTCCACTGGCCAACGCCCAGTAAGCGGACAAGGGATGTTTGATGCCCTGGAATTGATGTCCTGGAATTGATGCTCTGGAACTGATGTCCTGGAATTGATGCTCTGGAAATTGATGTATCGGCGGTAATCGGCGGCCGTTACGTTCGGCCGCCCACCGCCCTGAGGAAGAGTCCGCGCCTCTCAAACGCCTCCCGCGTCTCCGCCCGCTCCATCATCCCGATGCGTTCGAAGAGACGCACCGTGCTTCGGGACGCGGATGCGACTGCCTGCCGCGATTGCTCTTCCGGATACGACTCGCGAATGATGTCTTCGGTCGCCGGTTGCGTGAAATGTCCGCTCAGGATCGCGCGAATGGCAGGTGTATCTGGCGACAGAAAGTTCACGATGAAGTCCGGCAGCAGCGAACTGATTTTCACTCGCAACGCTGCACTCGCCTGGCCCCACGCCACTTCGCAGACGCGTGAAAACAGCCGATGGTGTCCGGCTTCATCTTCCGCATGATCGGCCACCAACATCCGCACGGCGGGAATCACGGCAGCATGATGAGGAACGCCCGACAATACGCCCGAGATCAGGGTTTCGGAAACGATGACGAAAAAGAGCTCAAACCATGGACGCTCTTCGGGCAGGCAATCTTCGATCTGCCGGTGAAAATAGTCGAGCGCGGGATGATTGCCACCGCTATCGAAGGTGAACTCCTCGAAATGGCGGATCTGTTGCATTAAATCCGCGCAGAACAGAGAGTGATATGCTTCATCGCAATAAACGCGATAGCAGTCCAGTCGCAATTCCGCCGCAAGGTCGAGGCCCGAAGCGCCCGTCGCCAACCGGCGGGCGGTCTGGTTCACCACTTCGTGCTCGAGCCGATCGGTAAATGTCAGATACGAAAACAGGTACTGCAAAAGAGCGCGCCGGATCAGTTGGGAGTCCGCGTCTGACAAAAGCCTGTGACTCAAGATCGGTGCAAGTTCGATCGGAAATGGATCGCCCAAGAGTTCTGTGCGGCTTGTTACATTTCGTCGTGGCTTGATCCGAACGGCGGCGCGAACGTCCCAGTTGCGCAGAACTGAATCGGAGTCGGACATGAATCCATGGCAATGTAGCACGTAAAGCGGGATATGGCAATAGGCTGCAGTCAGACGAAGAAACGGACGGCAACGAAACACACCGCCGCCGGCCAGCGGCTCATCGCCAGCGCCAAAGCAGGCGCTTCCCTGGGCGAAAGGTGAGCACGTTCCAGGCATCCGCGTCACCTACGTTCAGGTGAAGCCGTAGTTTCCGGGGAGAAACGTGCCATAGGCAAGCGTGAAACGGGCGCGCCCTCCGCGGCGGCGGCAAGCAGTGTGACCACTGTGCCGCAACTCAACAGTCACGAGAAGAGCGATACCTACCATAATGACTCTTTGGGGTCTTGAATAGACAAACACCAGCCGTGACAAATATGCCGAACGCGGCCCCGCGCGGAAGAACGAGAGGCCGGCTTTCAGCCTGGCTATCAGCCCGCTTGACAGGCGAAACCGCCCGTCCCACCAGACACTTCACGACACTCCGCGCGGTGGGCAAGCTAAAGCATGCCCCACCTCGTTATCATGGAGGAACATGTATCGACCCGTGCCAAGAGTCCCCGATTTCCCCGCGGTGGAGCGCGAGATCCTGCGCTTCTGGGAAGAGAACCGCGTTTTCGATAAGCTGCGCCAACAGACCGCGGAAGGCCCGCGCTGGTCTTTCCTCGATGGGCCGATCACCGCCAACAATCCCATGGGCGTGCATCATGCCTGGGGACGTTCGCTGAAAGACATGTATCAGCGCTACCACGCCATGAACGGCCATCGGCTGCGCTACCAGAACGGTTTCGATTGCCAGGGCCTGTGGGTGGAAGTGGAGGTCGAAAAGAGCCTCGGACTCCAAACCAAGCGCGAGATCCGCGGCTTCGGCATGGCCAACTTCGTGCGCGCCTGCAAGGAGCGCGTGCTAACCTACGCCGCGCGGCAAACCGAGCAATCCATCCGTCTGGGTTACTGGTGCGATTGGGACGACCCCAGGCTTCTCCTCGCGTTGCGCGACGCGCTCGAAGACGGGGATCGCGTCGTCACGGCCCAGTTGCCCAGCGGCCACACGGAAACGGCGCGAGCGAGCGAGATCGTCCGCAAGCTTGGCTCCGCGGAGTACGGCGGCAGCTACTTTACCTTCTCGGACGAGAACAACTACACCATCTGGGCGTTTCTCAAAAAGTGCCACGACGAGGGGTTCATCTATCGCGGACATGATGTCATGCCGTGGTGCGGGCGCTGCGGCACGGGGCTTTCCCAGATGGAGGTGGCCGAAGGGCGCCGCATCACCACCCACACGTCGGTGTTTGTCCGCTTCCCGTTGCAGGGGCAGGATCGCACGGCGCTGCTGGTCTGGACCACTACGCCGTGGACGCTGACCTCCAACGTGGCGGTCGCAGTGAATCCGGAGATGAGCTACCTGAAGGTTCGCCACGGCGACTGGACATACTACGTCGCCAAGGCGAACTTCCAGCACGACCGCGTGCAGGACCTGCAGGTGGAAGGCAAGCACGAGACCCACAAGCTGCCCTCCATCCGCACGATCCTGAGAGGAAGTGGGCCCGTCGAAGTGTTGGAAGAAATGCCCGGCCGCGACCTGTTGGGCATCAGCTATCGCGGGCCGTTCGACGAACTCGGCGCGCAGAACATTCCGGGCGGTGTTTTTCCCTACGGCCAAACCGGCGCGGGGAAGACCTCCGCCGAGTCGCACCGGGTGATCGCCTGGAGCCAGATCAGCGAGGTCGAGGGCACCGGCCTGGTCCACATTGCGCCCGGTTGCGGTGCCGAAGACCAGGAGCTCGGCAAGGATAACGACCTTCCGTTCCTCGCTCCGTTGGATGAAAGCGCGGTCTTTCTGGAAAGCTTCGAGCCGTTCACCGGACAAAAGGCCAACGACGTTGCCGACAGTGTGGTCGCAGCGCTGAAGGCCGCCGGGCTGCTAGTGGCGCGCGAGCGCTATCCGCACGTGTACCCCCACTGCTGGCGATGTAAGGAGGAGTTGGTCTTCCGCCCCGTGGACGAGTGGTTCATCCGTATGGACTGGCGCGACCGAATCCAGAAGGTTGTGCCGACCATCCAGTGGATTCCGCCGGAGGGCGAAGCGCGCGAGCTGGACTGGCTGCGCAACATGAGCGACTGGATGATCTCCAAGAAGCGCTTCTGGGGGCTCTCCCTGCCCATCTGGGTTTGCGGCCAGTGCGAACACTTCACGGTGATCGGCAGCCGCGAGGAATTGCAATCCCGGGCGGTGGAGGGCTGGGACATCTTCGATGGCAACTCGCCGCACCGGCCCTATGTGGACGCGGTGAAGATCCGCTGCGAGAAGTGCGGCGGCTTGGCGGCCCGCATCGAAGACGTGGGCAATCCCTGGCTGGATGCGGGCATCGTGCCCTTCAGCACCATGGGCTACGCGAGCGACCGCGCGGCCTGGGAGCATTGGTTTCCGGCCGACCTGGTGCTCGAGAGTTTCCCGGGGCAGTTCCGCAACTGGTTCTACTCCATGCTGGCAATGAGCGCCATGATGGACGGCCGCGCGCCGTTCAAGGCCCTGTTGGGGCATGCCCTGGTGCGCGATGCCCGCGGCGAGGAAATGCACAAGTCCAAGGGCAACTCCATCGCCTTCGATGAGGCCGCGGAGGTGTTCGGCGCCGAAGTGATGCGCTACATTTATGCCGAGCAGAAGACCGCGCAGCATCTCAACTTCCCCGACTTGCATCCAGCCGCCAATGTCGGCCACACCATCGATGCCGAAGCTCGCCGTAAGCTGCTGACGTTCTGGAACTGTTATAGCTTTTTCGTCATGTACGCGACTGCCGACGGCTGGAAGCCCAGCGGATCGGCTCCGGCCCCAACCAACGAGCTGGACCGCTGGGTGCTGACGCGGCTCCAACGGCTGGTGGCCGCGGCCCACGGCGCGTTCCAGAACTACGAACACTATCGCTTGATCGAGGCGTTCCAGGCCTTCGACGAGGAGTTCTCGAACTGGTACCTCCGGCGATCGCGCCGCCGCTTCTGGAAGAGCGAGTCCGAAGCGTATCAGACGCTCTACACCGTGCTGGTTACGGTCACAAAGGTGATGGCGCCGGCGCTTCCCTTCCTCACCGAGGAGATCTACCAGAACCTGGTGCGCTCGGTCGATCCGGCGGCGCCCGAATCCGTCCATCTGACGCCTTATCCGCGGGTCGACGACGGGCTGATCGACGAGGCGCTGGAGCGGAGCATCGAGGCGGTCATTCGCCTCAAGAACCTGGCATTGAACCTGCGCACCCAGAGCAAGGTCAAGATCCGCCAGCCGCTGGGCGTGCTCTATGTGCGCCCGAAAAATCCGGCCGACCGCGAAGTTCTCGAAAACCCCGACTATGCCGGACAGATACTGGAGGAAACCAACCTCAAGAAGTTGGTTCTCATTGAGGACGAGACCAAGCTGGTAAAGGTGCGGTTCAAGCCGGACGCCAAGAAGCTGGGTCCGCGCGCCGGCAAGTCCCTGAAGGCCATCGCCCAGGCGCTGGAGCAGGGCGATCCGGCGCGTATCCTGAAGAGCGGCCCTTACACCGTCGAGGCTGATGGGCAGACCTTCGAACTGGCGCCGGACGAGATTATCATTTCCTACGACGGCCCGCCCAACCTGAAGTGCAACTCGGAGCAAGGCACCTTCATGGCGCTCGACACGACGCTCACTCCCGAGCTCTTGCAGGAAGGCATTGCACGGGATTTCAACCGCCTGATCCAGGATCAACGCAAGGCCCTGAACCTGGATATCTCCGACCGCATCGTGGTGACGTATTGGGCATCTCCCCGGATTGCGGAGGCCATCGCGGCGCACGAGGAGTATCTACGCAGCGAGCTGCTGGCCGAGCGCCTGGAACTGGACCGGGACCAACCGCATGGCGGCAGATTTCTCCTGGGCGAAGAGATCCTGGTGACGGTAGACCGGGCGTAGCTGAGTGCAGCCCCGTTGGGCAGATTGTCAATCTGCGGCCGATTGGCTATCGGCCTTTTTCGCTGCCCCCCAGCACCCGGAGTCGCCGGCAGGTTCAACCCCCGCATGGTGGATAATAACGTTCAGATGAGAGCCCAAACGGTCCTACTGGCAGGCCTCGCCGTTTCCGCCCTGGCGGCCACCGGCGCCCGCGCGCAGACCGTGGTCGCGGCCGACGGAAGTGGGCAATTCAAAACCGTGCAGCAGGCCGTAGATGCGGCCCCCGCGCACTCCCGCACCCGCTTCGTGATCCGCGTCAAGCCCGGCACTTACCAGGAACGCGTGATAGTGCCGCCGGAAAAGACCTTCCTGACTCTCGAAGGCGACGACCCGCAAACCACCGTGATCACCGGCGCCGTCCACGCCGGCCTGCCGGGTCCCGACGGCCGGCCCCTGATCACCTTCGGTACTCCGACCGTACTCATTGAGGCGAACGACTTCACCGCCGAGAACCTCACGTTCGAGAACTCCGCCGGCCCCCGGGGACAGGCCCTGGCTCTCACCATCATGAGCGACCGCGGCGTATTTCGGAACTGCCGGTTCCTGGGCTATCAGGATACCCTGCTGGCACAGGCCGGCCGCCAGTATTTCGACCACTGTTATATCGATGGCGCCGTGGACTTCATCTTCGGCGGATCGGCGGCTTACTTCGAGAGTTGCGAGATCCACGTCAAAGCCAATGGCTACATCACGGCCCCGAATACCCCGAAGGACCAGCACTACGGTTACGTCTTCTCACACTCGAAGATCACCAGCGAGCCCAACGTCCAGACGTTTCTGAGCCGGCCGTGGCGGCCCTACGGAGCCACCGTTTTCCTGAATACCGAGATGTCCGAAGCCGTGCGCCCCGCAGGCTGGAACAACTGGAACGACCCCAAGCGCGAACCGACGGCGCGCTACGGGGAATACCATAGCACCGGCGAGGGTGGGGATACGCAGGCGCGCGTGCGCTGGGCGCATCAACTGACCGATGCCGAGGCGCGCGAGCTTTCGCTCGAAAATGTGCTGGGCGGCATCGACGGTTGGAATCCGAAGACCGGCACCGTTCGCTCCGCGGTGGTCGTCGCCAAAGAATCCGGCGCCCCCAAGGCCGCGCCGATCGCCAGGGACTCGGTATGGATCGCCACCACCGCTGGGAGTAAGGCGACCGACGGTCTCCGTTTGGAATACAGTACCGACGGCTATAAGTGGAGCGAGACAGGCCGCTCGCTTCCTACCCCAACCGTCGGGCAAAAGCAAATGATGGACCCGAGGTTAGTCGAGGGCCCGGACGGTACTTTCCACCTGGTGTGGGCGACCGCATCGAAAGGCGACAGAGGCTTCGGCTATGCGAGTTCAGAGGACCTGGTCCAGTGGTCGGATCAGAAGTATGTCGAGATCATGGCCAAAGAGGACGCACTCGACCTTGCATCGCCCAATCTGTTTTATGACGAGGTAAGCCGCCGGTTCGTCGTGACGTGGGCATCCACCATCTCGAAGAACTTTATTCAGTCGTTTCAGGAAGAGGTCGAGAACAATCCCAGGATCTGGTACGCCACCACCCGCGACTTCGAGATCTTCTCCGATCCCGAGCTCCTGTTCGACCCGAACTACAGCGTCCGGGACGCCGCGATTCTGGAAGATCGCGGGCGATATGTGCTGATCCACAATGACAACTCACGCCCCATGTTGAATTTGCGGATCAGTTCTTCAAGTACTCCTTTCGGTCCGTGGGGCCCGTCTTCGGACGCCTTCACGGAGAAATTCGCCGAGTCGCCCACGGCGATCCAGGCCGGTAGGGAGTGGTGGATCTACTACACGAACACGCAAACCGGCGCGGCCGGCCTGTTGAAGACGCGCGACTTCCGAAGCTTTCAGGACGCGTCGGGCCAAGTGAGTTTCCCCGAAGGCCGCCACCCGATCAGCGTGTTGCAGGTACGGCGCAGCCTGTTGGCCCGCGCTTTCTAAACCGGCGCTTTCTAAACCGGGGACAGATGGAACGTTTTCTCGGAATCGACCTCCGTGGAGCGGAAACGTTCCGTCTGTCCCCGGTTTTGCGGCTCCCGGTTTTGCGGCTCTTGTGTAAGTAATTCCGGAGGCGATGCTGCCATCAACGGCCAGGGCGGATGGGAGCCTGGCTTCCGGACCACGGACCTTGGGGCGACGATGATAGTATTGGAGAAAGAGATCATGAAGTATAATTTGCTCGCTGTTCTTGCTTTGAGTGTTCCTCTCACGTTGTTCTCGCAGGAGTTCCGCGGTACCATCAGCGGCGTCGTCACCGACCCTTCGGGCGCCTCGATTCCGGGAGCCAAGGTAACCGTCACGGAAATCAACACCGGCACGAAGCTGGAGGCGGTCACGGAGCCGACCGGCCAGTACACCGCTCCCCTCCTTCTGCCTGGAGACTACGATATCGCCGTCAAAACGCAGGGCTTCAAGGAGGCTGTCCGAAAGGGTGTGCATCTGGGAGCCGGGGAGCACCCCGTAATCGACGTCCAAATGGCGGTGGGCGACACCAGCCTGTCTATCGAGGTCACGGCCGATGCGCCTCTGGTCAACAGCGAGAATGCGTCGGTCGGAAGCACCATCACCACCAAAGATGTGGAGGATCTTCCTCTCAATGGCGGATCTCCGTGGATGCTGGCGCAGTTGGAGATGGGGGTGATCTACAGCCCTTTCACCGGAAACGACACCAGCTCCGGAGCGATGAACACGTATGACTCGTCGAACAACTTCAGCATCGCGGGGACGCCCACACAATCCAGCGAGATCCTGTTGAACGGCGCGCCCAACTCCACCTGGGATATGCGTTCCGCGTACACCCCGCCCAAAGACGCGGTGCAGGAAGTCCGCGCCAAGGTTCTGGACACCGACGCCGCCTTCGGCCATACGCGCGGCGGCACCATCAACATGGTGTTGAAGTCCGGAACGAACTCGCTCCACGGCAGCCTGTATGAGTTCAACAAGCCTTCCAACCTGGCCGCCAACAGTTTCTTCAATAACGCCAAGGGTCTGGGGAACCCGGTGACGCATTTCAATCAGTTCGGCGGCTCGGCCGGCGGGCCGGTGCGGATTCCGAAACTGTACGACGGCAGGGATAAGCTGTTTTGGTTTTTTGCCTGGCAAAACGATCGGAACAGTACGCCCAACACGAATTTCCTCAGCGTTCCGACGGCCGCCGAAAAGAGCGGCGATTTCTCGCAGATTCAGGCCGTGGATGGAACCCAACTCTACGATCCTTATAGCGGAGTCTCGGGAAGCGGAGGAACCATCAGCCGCTCCCCACTTCCCGGCAACCAGATCCCCGCGAGCCGGATCAATCCCATCGCAGCGGCGTATTTGAAGTTTTTTCCGACGCCCAATGTGGTGGGGGTCAATGCCACATCCTTGGCCGACGGCTACTTCAATTACGGCACCACCGCGCCCAATACCAACTCGGCCGACAACGAAGAGGGGACGCTCGATTACAACATGACCGAGAGGAGCCGCTTGTCGTTTAACGTGCGGCACAACGCTTTGTTCGCGAAGAGCCGGGATTACTTCCAGAACCTTGCCACCGGCACCATCGGCTCGAAGGAGAATTGGGGCAGCAGCCTCGACGAGGTCTACGCGCTCAACGCCAACAATATACTGAATCTGCGGCTGAACTACACGTTCCTCTATGAGAGCAACACGGACCCCAGCGCGGGCTTTGACCCGACTACCCTGGGCTTCCCAGCTTACCTGGCCGGCAATTCACAACGCCTGGCCTTGCCCTACGTGTATTTCGATACCAGCACCGCTTATCAGAGCCTGGGCACCACGGGAGCCGCCAAGCGCCCGTCCCAATCGCTCCAATTGTCGGGAAGCTGGACCAAGCTCAGGGGGAATCACGCGTTGCGGTTCGGCGGAGAAGCGCGGCAGCAGCGGTTGAGTGCCAGCACATTCGGCGCGTCGGTGGGATCGTTCAATTTCGGCGGGAACCGATGGGTAAACAACAACGCCAGCTCCGCGGCAGCCGAAGCCATGGGCCAGGACATGGCCCAATTTCTTTACGGGCTGCCTACCCAGGGCAGCTACGACATCAATACCTCTGGCTCGTGGTACTCGTACTACTCAGCCGGATATGCGCAGGACGATTGGCGGGTCAAGAGGAATCTCACGCTGAACCTGGGAATTCACTTCGATCACGAAGGTCCGACGTACGAAAAGTGGGGGCGCACGGAGAGCGGATGGGCTTTCGACACTCCCAATCCGATCGCGCAAGCCGCCATCGCCGCCTACAATCGCAACCCCATCGCGCAGATCCCGGTGGGCAGCTTCAATGTCAATGGCGGGCTTCTGTATCCCAACGGGAAGGGCGCGCCCTACGAAAACACATCGCACCTGGTGAGCCCTCGCGTAGGCATCGCGTGGTCTCCGAACCGGTTCGGGGGCAAGACAGTAATCCGCACGGGCTTCGGCATGTTCGTCGCGCCGATCGTGATCTCGACCCTCTCTCAGAACGGGAAGTATTCCACGGACCCCATAACCGATCAGCAGGGCTTCAGCCAATCCACCGCCATGACCCCCAGCACCAACAACTACGTGACCCCTGGGCCAGTCACGTTCAGCGACCCCTTCCCCGGCGGAGCGCTCCTGCAGCCGGCCGGCTCCTCGGCCGGACAAGCGACCTTCCTGGGTCAGAGCATCTTCTTCCTCAACCCCAACATGAAGAGCCCCTACTCGCTGCGCTGGAATTTCGGGATCCAACAGTCGTTGTCCGCGAACATGCTGCTCGAGGTGGCCTATATCGGCAACCACTCGGTACACACGCCCATCAACTATACGCAGCTCAACGGAGTCCCGCGGCAGTATCTCAGCACTTCGCCCTTTCGCGATCCGGCCGTCATTAGCGCCATGACCGCCAGCGTCTCGAATAACCCGTTCAATGGCCTCGTAACGAGCGGCACGCCCGCCGGATCCAAAACCACCGTGTCGCAGCTTCTGGCTACCTATCCCGAGTTCCCGCTGGGATACACCAGTGGCACCTGGTCCGGAAGCGGCGGCGTGATCGAGCAGAATCTGAACGCGGGGAGCTCCTATTTCCACAGCCTGAATGTGCGCTTCCAGCGGAGGTTTTCCAAGGGGCTGATGGTCCTCGGAAATTACATTTACTCGAAGCTGATGGATGAGACGACATGGCTGAACGACACCGATCCACGGCCGGAGAAGCGCGTAGGCGTCTTCGACCACACGCACCGCGGCGTCATCACCGTCACCTACGAGCTACCATTTAAGGCGCGTTCCCGCTCGGCCAACCTGTTGGTCGGCGGGTGGCATGCCAACGCGATTTACACCAGACAGACTGGCCAGCCTTTCACCTTCATGGGCACCAGTTCGCAGACCATCGGGGACGTGGTGTACCTGGGCGCGCCGCTGGTATTCAATCCCCGCGAGACCAATGGCCCGGCGTTCAACACCTCGGCCTTCGATACCAAGACAGCCGACCAGTACTCCTATCATATCCGGACCTTCTCGACCACCTTTTCCAGCCTGCGTGGCGACAGCACCAATCAGGTGGACGGGTCGCTGCTGAAACGCTTCGACGTGGCGCAGGAGGGCAAGATGTATTTCCAACTTCGGGCGGAGTTCTTCAACCTCATGAATCACCCGATGTTCTCGTTCCCCAACCTGGCCCCGACGAACTCGGCCTTCGGCCTGATTACCGCGACCGCCAACCGTTCACGCCAGGTACAGTTGGGCGGCCGGTTCGTGTTTTAGGCGGATAGCCGCGCGATTTACCGTAAACGCAGATTAAACACAGGGCGGCCGGAACCGGCCGCCTGTTCCGCGATGCTATTCTAAGAGCATGGTTTTGGTTGGAACCTGTCTTTCCGCCCGCCCGTAGGAAGTAAAACCCATGAAAAAGCTAATCGCCTGTAGTCTGCTGTTTTCCGGCGCCTTTCTGGCCAGGAGCGCGGGAGTCACCATTCCGATTGAGAAGTATCAACTGAAGAATGGCCTGCGTGTCATCCTCTCCAAGGACAACGCGGTGCCGGTAGTGACCGTCTACATGATTTACGACGTCGGCGCCCGCTCGGAAGAGAAGGGCCGCACCGGGTTCGCGCACCTTTTCGAACACATGATGTTCGAAGGTTCGGCGAACGCGCCCAAAGGCACGCACTTCGCCGCGGTCGAATCCAATGGCGGCACGCTCAACGGCTCCACCCACCCGGATTTCACCGACTACTTCGAGGTGTTGCCGTCCAACAAGCTGGCCACCGCGCTGTGGTTGGAATCGGACCGCATGCGCAGCCTGTCGATCAACGAAGAGAACCTGAAGAACCAGAAGGAGGCGGTGAAGCAGGAACGCCGGCTGAGCTTCGACAACCAGCCCTACGCCACCGCCATTGTGGACGTATGGCCTACCGTAATGTACCGCAACTGGCAGAGTTCGCACTCTCTCATCGGGTCGTTCGAAGACCTGAATGGCGCCAGCGTAGCGGATGTTTCGAAGTTCTTCAAGACCTACTATGCCCCCAACAACGCGGCACTGGTGATTGTGGGCGATATTCAGACCGCCGAGGCGAAGAAGCTGATCGAGACGTACTTCGGCGATATCCCTTCGCAACCGCAGCCCAAGCACCCGGATATGACGGAGCCGCCGGGATTCCAGGCGGCCACCAAGGTGCAGAAGGACGCGCTGGCCCGCGTTCCAGGCGTGGTGATCGGTTATCCCGGCCCCAAGCGCCGCTCGCCGGATTACTATGCCCTGCACATGATCGATGCGATCCTCACCGCGGGCGACAGTTCCCGGATCCGCCAGGACCTGGTGAAAGGCAAGCAATCGGTCATTCAGTACGAGGCGGAGCTCGGCTGGCCGTTCGCCAGCGCCCTGGATTTCCGCGATCCGGAGCCTTACGCCATGTTCATTCTGTACAACCCCAACTTCACCGCCAAACAGATTGTGGACCAGGTGCAGGAAGAGATCGCCAAGCTCCAGGACACGCCGCTCGACGCCAAGGAACTGGAGCGCGTGAAGACGCAGATTCGAGCCGGCGCTATCAAGGATATGCAGGGCTCGCTGAGCCGCGCGAAGACGCTGGCGCAGTATGCCATCGCGGATGGCAATCCGGAGCTGATCAACACCGAGCTGGATGTCATGCTGGCCGTGACGCCGGCGCAGATTCAGGCAGCCGCGAAGAAATTCCTCACGCCTGACAAGCGGGCCGTCATGGAGATTGTACCCGCTCCCAATCCGCAGCCTGGCACGCCGGGCCAGCAGAAGGAGGGTCAGTGATGTCGAAGAGATCGCTCGTGATATTCGCGCTGGCTGCGTTCAGCCTGGCCGCGCAAACCGTAGACCGCACCAAGGCGCCCGTGACCGGGCCCATCCCCGGTTACAAACTCCCTCCCGTCTTCGAAACCAAGTTGCCCAACGGCTTGGGCGTAGTTCTGGTGGAGGACAGCCGCTTTCCGCTGGTGACCGCACGCTTGAATTTTCAGGGGGGCTCGAAGTACGATCCCAAAGACATGCCGGGGCTTGCCGAAGCTGTGGGGTCGGTGATGACCGAAGGCACCAAGACCCGCACCGCCCGCCAGATTTCGGAAGAGACGGACGCCATTGGCGGTTCGCTCAACGGCGCTGCGGGCGCGGACTCCCTAACGGTGTCCGGAGGGGCCCTCTCGGAGCACCTCACGCGACTTCTGGTGTTGATGGCGGATGTCTCCCGGAACGCCAACTTCCCCGAGGACGAAGTGAATCTTCATAAGCAAAACCGGATTCAGAGCTTGAGGAACGAGCGCTCGGAGCCGGGATTCCTGGCGGAGGAGAAGATGGCCGAAGTGGTCTACGGGTCATCGCCCTATTCGCACATCGCGCCTACCGAAGCCGCCGTCGGAAAACTGGAGCCCAAGGTGCTCGCGACCTTCCGCGATACCTACATCCTTCCGAACAATGCCACGCTGATCGTGATCGGCAAGCTGCCCGCTCGCGCCGACCTGATGAAGACCATCACGGAGCAGTTCGGATCCTGGCAGCAGAAGACGCTACCTCCGTCACCCAAGATGGACACGCCCGCTCCCAAGCGGCAGATCGTGCTGGTGGACCGGCCCGGTTCCGTACAGGCCGATATCCACGTGGGACGCCTGGCGCCCACGCGCTTGACGCCCGAGTATTTTCCGCTCATGGTGGGAAACACGATTCTGGGCGGGGGCGCCAATTCGCGAATGTTCAAGAACATTCGCGAAAAGGAGGGCTTCGCGTATGACGCCCACAGCCAGTACGACACGCACCGCGACGCCGGCGACTTCGAGGCCGTGACCCAGGTGCGCAACGAGGTGATCGAGCCGGCGTTGAAAGCGGTTCTGGCCGAGTTGGATCAGATGGCCAGCACTCCCGTGGGTTCCGACGAGCTGACCAATATCAAGAACTACGTTGCCGGTCTGTATGTGCTGCGCCTGGAGACGCAGGACGGCCTGGCAAACCAGTTGAACAGCATGAAGGCTCTCGGGCTGCCCAACGACTATCTGGAGACCTATACCACGCGGGTCCGCTCCGTAGAGCCGGACCAGGTTTTGTCGGCGGCAAAGAAGTACATGGCGCCCGGCCAGGCAGCGGTGGTGGTGGTGGGCGACGCTTCCAAAATCGGCGATGCGCTGAAGAAGTTCGGCGACGTGACGGTTACGAAAGCCAACTGAATTGTGGGGCGGACCCCCTGGTCCGCGGCCGCTGCTTGCTGCCCGTTGACCCTGATCTCGTTAGCGGCGGGTCGAGGGGGACGCGCGCGAACTAGCGCCGGCGTCTAAGATAAGCTGCAGCCGATTGGCTTCTTGACGCGATGAGATTCCGCGACAGGGATTCGGCGCTCTCGATCCCGGCCTCATCAAGTGCTCGGTTTGGGCGTCGTACGGCCAAGTGGCATTGCAAGTCGACGGACGCAAGCCGACTCGTCGGGAGTAGTCCGATCACGAGGCTCATTCGTACGACTTGGCGACTTATACGGCTAATCTCTGCCCGATCCACTGTGGTCGCGCGGCCAGTCACTCAGACGACGCACCACCATTCTGCCCAATG
>JAIQFL010000493.1 GCA_020073365.1 Terriglobia bacterium
CAGCGATGGCCCGCCTGGAAACGCCACTGGCGCGCGCCACCAGCGATATGCCTCCCCGCCCGTGGGCCACGCTTTCCGCAGCCGCCCACAACCGTCGCGTACGCTCATCCAGCCAAGCCTCCAACTGAGAGAAGCGCTGCTTGATCTCACCTTCGTCGGCCACAAGAACATTCTAGGCCGGAAATGGTTTAATTGCTACACTTATTTTCTTACAGATGCTAAGGTCCACGCGAAAGACGTGGCTCTGCCCCTTCACACCCGACTCGAATCGCAGTTCCTTCGCTCCCGGTCCCCACTGCAGGCCGGTGGGGATGAAATCCAGGTCTTCCACCGCGAGGCTGGACCTCGCGCCGCCGGCCGCCGAAGCGATGTACAACTTCGGAAACTGGCGCCGCGCCGTCTGCCCGGCGAAGGCAATCTGCCTGCCATCCGGCGACCAGCGGGGTTGCGTGTCGTCGAATTCGTGATCGGAGATGCGGGTCAGCGGTCCACCTTCGGCCGCGATCACCCAGACATCCTTGTTGTGGCCGTCGTCGTACTCCTTGCCCGTGCGGTCGGAGACAAACGCGATGCGCGAGGAGTTCGGGGACCACTGCGGGTCCAAGTCGTTCCAGTCGTCGCCGGTGGTCAGTTGTTTGGCGGCGCCTGTGGCGGCGTCAACCACCCAGAGATGGCTGCGCTTGTCGTCGTACCAGCCGGTATCGTTGAACTTGTAGGAGATGTGGAAGTAGTGCCGGACGTCGCTCCTGCGGGCCGACGGGTCCACGTCATCGCTGGGACCGGTCCGGCTCACGGCCACCAGGCGCTGGGCGTCGGGCGCCCACTGGAATGCGCCCACGCCGTTCTTCAAATGCGTGAGCACCTGCGCTTCTCCCCCATCCATGCGCAGGATGTAGATCTGGGATCGGGGTGGATCGGCCGGCGTAGACGTGGAGCCCGTAGCCGGTTCCGGTGTCTGCCCGCCGCGGCTCGAAACGAAGGCAAGCCGCGACCCATCGGAGCTCCATCGAGGGGAGCTGGAGTTGACGCCCTCGCCCGTAAGCCGGCGTGGAGCAGATTGCCCGTCCACACCGGTCACCCAAATCGCAGTGTCGCGCCGATTCCTTTTTTGATCCACGGTGGTGACCACATAGGCCACCTGCTTACCGTCCGGCGAGATGTGCGCATCGCCGATGGACTCGAATGCAAAATAGTCTTCTGGCGTGATGCCGCGTTTGGCCGCAGCGCCGGCCAATGCCGCCACTCCAACCACCGCCGCCGCGATGAGCCACCTGCTGCCAACCCGCATCGACTGCCTCCAGCAAAAAGCGATGAAAGGCAGTATACCGTGTTCGATAATGCGTGGCGCACGCCTTTTTGCGTGCCGCGCCCAGAGGACGCCTCCCACCCGTGGGGGCGCCTGGAGGATCCTCAGGCGGCGGCGATCCGGGTGAGCTGCTGATCTGTGAAGCCCTATTGACACTCTATACGAGCATGCGGTACTCTCATATAGAAAGTCTATAGAACATGCCCTCCAACCAGACCAACCTTCTCCAGGGCACCCTCGACCTGCTGATCCTGAAGACCCTTGCCCTACAGGAGCTGCACGGCCTCGGCATCTCGCACCGCATCGCCCAAATCACCAACGGCACATTCCAGGTCAAACCCGGATCGCTGTTCCCCGCCCTGCACCGCATGGAAGAGGCCGGCTGGCTGGAGTCCTACTGGGGAGAGTCGGAGAACAATCGTCGCGCCAAATACTACCGTTTGACCGCCGCCGGCCGCGCCCAATTCGAAGCCGAAACGGACGAGTGGCGGAAGATCTCCCTCGCCATGACGAGCGCCCTCGAATCCACCTAAGAGGGTGATCCATGCCGCTATTGCCGCGCCTGTTCAGTCTCCGGCGAAATCTCTTCGACAAGCCCCGTGTCGAACGGGACCTGGATGACGAGCTGCGCGCCTACCTGGAACAGTTGACCGACGAAAAGATTCGCTCCGGCCTGAGCCACGCCGCGGCCCGACGGGCGGCGTTGTGTGAACTCGGCGGCGTGGAACAGGTCAAAGAAGAGGTTCGGAAAATCAGGATCGGGAATATGTTGGAAAGCATTCTGCACGACCTTCGCTACGGCGTTCGCACACTCTCGAAAAACCTGGGTTTCACCTGCGTCGTGATTCTGGCGCTGGCCCTGGGGATTGGCGCCAACACCACCATGTTCAGCGTGGCCTACGGCATCCTCCTGCGCCCCCTGCCGTATCCCGATGCCGGCCGGCTGACCCTGGTCTACATGCACTTCTCCCCGCAAAACTTCGAGCGGGGCACCATGTGTATAGCCGACTACTTGGATTGGAAGGCCCAGAACCACGCATTCGAAGACCCCTCGGCATTCTCCAGCCGGCGCATGGATATCGTGGGGACGGGCGAGCCCGAGCAGTTGCAAGGCGCGCTGGTGACCGCCGGGTTTTTCTCCACGCTGGAGGTGCGCCCGCTGCTTGGCCGCGTCTTCCTGCCGGGCGAAGACCGCCCCGGCGCCCCCTCCACTGCAGTCCTCGGCGAATCGCTGTGGCGCCGCCGCTTATCCGCCAGCCCTGCGGTCATCGGCCAGGCGATCTCCATCAACGGAACCTCCGCCACCATCGTCGGCGTGATGCCCGATGCCTTCCGCTTTCCGCGCGCCAACACGGAGCTCTGGACCAACCTCCGGATCGTTCCCCCCACTCGCCGCGGCCCATTCTTCTACCGCGGTGTGGCACGCCTGAAGCCCGGTGTCACCATCCAACAGGCGCAGGCTGAAACCAACGCCATCGGGCGGCGCATCATGCGGGAAAACCCGTATTATCGAAATCTCACGCTTCCCGTCGAACGGTTCCGCGACGCCATTGTGGGCGACGTGCGGACCCCCCTCATGGTGCTGATCGGCGCCGTGGGCCTGGTGCTGCTGATTGCCGTGGTCAACGTAGCCAACCTTATGTTGGCGCGCGCCACCACCCGTGAAAGCGAGATGGCTCTCCGGCTCAGCCTGGGTGCCGGCCGCGCGCGCCTGATTCGCCAGTTGCTCACCGAGAGCATTCTTCTTTCGGTCGCGGGCGGGGCCGCGGGCCTGGCTGTGTCCTATGGCGGCATTCAGCTACTGCGGGCGTGGAATCCCGGGAACCTGCCCCTCATCGGGTATGTGCAACTCGATGGCCGTGCGCTCGCCTTCATGCTTCTCACCGCCGTGGTGACCGGGCTCTTGTTCGGTCTCGCGCCGGCGCTCCAGAGCCTGCGGGCGGACCTCAACTCTACCCTCAAGGAGGGCGGGCGCGGCTCGGCATCCTCTGGGCCCCGCGCCGGGCGTCGCACCCGCACTGCGTTGGTGGTTTCGGAGATCGCCCTTTCCCTGATGCTGATGGTCGGCGCCGGACTGCTGCTCCGCAGCCTGGAGCGTCTCGATCACGTCACCGGCGGCTTCGCAGCGCCCCCGCGGGAGATCCTGACTCTGGCCGTCTCTCCCAGCGACCGCAAGTACAACGACGCTCCGGCGTTCCGGACCTTATACGACGACATGCTGGATCGCGCGCGCCGCGTCCCCGGCGTGGAAGCGGCGGCTCTCTCCGACTCCCTCCCTCCCGACCGTCAGTCGGATGCCGATACCTTCACCATCCAAGGCCAAATCCTCGGCCCCGGTGAGTTGAATCCCGCCGTATCGGACGCCATCATCAGCGGCGATTACTTCCACGCCATGCGCATCCCCCTGCTCCAGGGACGCTATTTCACCGCGCAGGACAAGCAGGACTCGCCTCCGGTCGTCATCGTCAGCGACAGCCTGGCGCGCCACTTCTTCCCCAACCAGAATCCCCTTGGCAAGCTGATCAAACAGAGCGGGCCGGATAACCGAGTCCCGTTTATGGAGATTGTCGGCGTGGTGGGTGACGTCAAATACACGGGCCTGCAGAAGGATACGGACGCGGCCTATTACATGCCATATGGTCAGAATTTCGGCCGGCGCATGTTCGTGGTGGTACGCTCCTCGCTCGGCGCCGCCCTGGCTCCGGCCCTGCGCCGCGCGGTTCAGGCCGCGGACCCCGGAGTCACCCTCAACCAGGTCGAAACCATGCAGCAGGCGCTTTCCGAATCGGTCGCCCTACCGCGCTTCGACACCGTGCTGCTGGCCTCGTTCGCCGCCATTGCGTTGTTGCTGGCGGCCGTGGGGATCTACGGCATCATCGCCTACTCGGTGGCGCAGCGGACCCACGAGATCGGAGTCCGCATGGCTCTGGGAGCGGACCAAGGCAACGTTCTGGGCATGGTGATCCGGCAAGGCGCCGGCCTGGCGCTGATCGGAATCGGGCTCGGCCTGGGGGGCGCATTCGCGTTGACGCGTCTGCTCTCCAACCTGCTGTTCGGTGTCAGCAGCACCGACCCACTGACCTTCGCGGTTGTCGCGCTGGGACTCTTAGCCATCGCCTTGTTCGCCAGCTTCATCCCCGCCCGCCGAGCCACCCGCATCTCCCCCGTGGTGGCGTTGCGGTGACACGGGCGTTCTTGCCTGTGTAGATTTTTGTTACCCCGGTCGCCGCCGATGCCAATCCGTCCTAGCCTGAAACTCCCTGCCGATCGCCAGCAGTGTATTCTCCGAGAATGGCACCCCCACCACTTGCAGGGCCACCGGCAGCTTATCCGCGAACCCGCACGGCAGCACCAGCGCCGGCAGCCCCGCCAGGTTCCCCGCTGGGATGATCCCCTGGAACCCCGGAGCCGTCCCCGCGGGTGGCGGAGTCCCGCCCGCGTCCAGGCGCTGCTCCACCTTGGTCGCCGGCCCGGACCTTCCCGGAGCGATCAGCGCATCCACCTGCGCAAACAGTCTGGAGAACGCGTCCTGGATCAATCGCCGGATGCGCTGCGCCTTCAGGTAATCCCTGGCCGGCACTTCCAGGCTGGCCTTCAGCCCCGCAATCTGCGGCTGGTCCGCCAGTTCCTCCACCTTCCCACTGGTAATCAGCATCTCGAAGATCGACGCCTCCTCCGCCCCCAGGATCGCCGAGAGCACCGCGCCGTACGGGAACTCCGGTAGCTTGGTCTCCACCAGTTGCACGCCCGCATCCTTCAGCACGGCCAATGCGGCCGCGAACGCGTCCCGCGCCGACGCTTCCGCTCTCTCCGCAAAATCCACCGCCGCATACCCCACCTTCAAATCCTTCATGGGCCGCGCGTATTGCGGCGTGTAGTAGAAGCTCTTCCCCGCCGACCCTGGATCCTTGCCGTCCTTGCCCGCGATTACTTGCAGAATCAGCCCGCAATCCTCGGCGCTGTGGGCGAAAGGTCCCAGCTTGTCCAGCGTCCAGGAAAGCGCCATCGCCCCGTGCCGGCTCACCAACCCATAGGTCGGCCGGAGCGCCGTCACCCCGCAGTAGGATGCGGGCGTCACAATCGACCCCGACGTCTCCGATCCGAGGGCGAAAGGTACCAGCCCCGCAGCCACCGCCGCCGCCGACCCACTCGAAGACCCGCCCGACCACCTCGTCCGGTCCCAGGGGTTCAGCCCCGGTCCCGTCAGCGACGCCGATGCGTACCGGTATCCGCCGCCCCCCGCGAGCTCCACCATGGCGAGCTTTCCCGTAAGCACCGCGCCCACGCCATCCAGTTTGTCGACCACTGTGGCGTTGTAGTCGAATACCTGCGCCGCGTATGGCTTGGCGCCCCACGTGGTCGGCTGTCCCTTGAAGCTGATCAGGTCCTTCACGCCGTAAGGGATTCCCTGCAGCGGTCCGCGCAGCCGCCCGCGCTTGAGATCTTTATCCACATCCTGCGCTTTGTGGATGGCCTGTTGCGGCAACGGTAACGCCAGTGCGTTGTACCGCGGACCCAGTTGTTCCAACCGGTTGGCGAAGGCCCGCGCCAGGTCCTCCGCCGAGAAGTCCTTGGAGGTGAGCCGCGCGTTCAACTCCGGAATCGTGGCAAAGAAAACGTCTTCTCCGATTGCCGCCATGGTTTGAAATCTCCGCTCGCCTCAGGCCCTGAACTGGAGTGCCGGTTCGGTGTCCATGGGCACCGCCTGTTTCGCCAGCGTCTCGCTGTTGACTTTGATCCGCTCCCTGGCTGCCTTCAATTCTTCGTCGGGAGTCGCGGGGGCCGCGGGTTGGGTTTGCGCTACCGCCGCGGCGGCTGCCGAACTCAGCATCGCGGTTGCCAGTTTCCGTCGCGTGACCTTCATAAGCTTCCAGCTTACCGCCACTCTGGCCACGGACATTCATTCTGGCAGTGCGACAGAGATTCACTAGTGGGACAGACGGAGCGCCGGGATAAACCGGCATGCAATAAGGAATGAAAGAGTCCAACAGGAAAGGAGCAGCGAATCCATCCTGACCCCGAGTCTTGCGGAGCGCATCGCGAGGTGCGGTCAGAAGCGTAGACAGGGGCAACGACGGGCAGGGTATTGAGCTTCGAAAACTACAAACTGAGGTCGCCGACCCTGTCGTCTGAAGGGGAAGGCAACACGCTGTTTCGGCGCTAGATCGCGAGCCGGACGGCGGACCCACGTAGTCTGAGAGCCCTGGCACGCCGCGAAATTGCATGCACGCGAACCGGGAGACCCCATTGCCGACTGTACGCGCAAGCGGCAGTCCGGCCGGAGAAGGCGAAAGCCGCACGTCCGGCATGCACGGTAGTGGGGAGTCGGATGGAGCCGAAGTACCGATGAAGCCACCGAACAATGCAACGGGCCAACTGCGCGGAGCAGCGGA
>JAIQFL010000494.1 GCA_020073365.1 Terriglobia bacterium
AGTTTCCTGCAGAACGTGCTGACGTACTACGCGCCAAGCATTCGCGCGCAGGGAGCGTTTTACGGCGCGATGGGGAATGCGCGGACGAGCTACCTGGATGTAAGGGACATCGCGGCTGTGGCCGCAAAAGCGCTACGAACTGGCGAGCATGATGGGAAGACGTATGAACTGAACGGGCCGGAAGCGCTGACGTGCGCGGAGGTCGCCGAGAGAATTTCACGGCACGCGGGAATTGCCGCGCGATACGTGGACATCCCAGTCGAGGCGCAACGCAAGGCGATGATGGATCAGGGAATGCCGGAGTGGCAGGTGACGGCGCTGCTCGACCTGCAGGAATACTACACCGGCGGACGCGGCGGAGCGCTGGACGGAGTGCTCCAGGGATTGCTCGGACGGCCTCCCATCACGATCGATCGATTCCTCATGGAATTTGCCGGAGAGTTTCGCGGTCGCAGGGTGGGCGCCTGAGGAGACGCGCCGTGGAACCGATCAACGCCAAGACGGGAATGACGCCCGGAATGACCCACCAGGAAGCGCCCAATTCCGTGATAGTCTAGGGCCCATGCGCTGGCTCTTGCTCTTCGCGGCCTCGGCCGCTTCCCTCTCCGCCCAACTCCCCGCCCCGAATGACAGCGGCGTCTCCATGGGACATATCCACCTGATGGTGGCAGACCCGGAGGCACAGAAAAAACTGTGGGTCGGCCTGCTGGGCGCCGAAGTGACCCATACCGGGTCTCTCGAACTGCTCAAGCTGCCCGGCATCTTCATCGTGGCCGGCAAGGCGCGGACGCCGCCGACAGAAGGGTCGGAGGGTTCCACCGTGAACCATATCGGCTTTCTGGTGAAGAGCTACGCGGATATGAAGGCGAAGCTGACGGCTGCCAATCTCGAGCTCGCGACGGACAATGCCAACACCAAGCAGATCATGGTGAACTTTCCGGACAAGGTCAGGGTGGAGTTTACGGAAGACGCGACGCTCCAGGTTCCGGTGTCGCTGCATCACATCCACAACTCGGCTACCGATCCGGAGAAATTGCGCGCCTGGTACGTCAAGATCTTCGGCGCCAGGCCCGGAACGCGCGGCAATTTTCTCGCCGCCATGATCCCCGGAGGCGAAGTCGATTTTCGAAAGGCGCAACAGCCGGAGGCCCCCACCAAGGGCCGCTCCCTCGATCACATCGGCTTCGAGGTCAAAAACCTGGAGGCGTTCTGCACGAAGTTACAGGCCGACGGGATCACTATGGACATGGCCTACCGCGAGATGCCGCAACTCGGCGGCCTGAAGATCGCCTTCCTCACCGACCCCGACGGCACCCGCATCGAGCTGACCGAAGGACTTCGGGCGCTCTGACCGTTGAGTCGCAGCTATTTCCGCCCGGCAGGAGAGTGCGGCAGTGCAAATACCACATATGCTCCTGCGATCCTGCCCTGAGTTGACTGAGTAAGCCCCACCTGCGCGGAGGCACAAAAGACGACGTACTCGCGGCCGGCGATCTCGTACACCGCTGGAATGCCCTCCAGAGCGGCATCCACCTCTTTTTCCCAGAGCGTCTTTCCGGTTTCCACGTCGATCGCGCGGACCCTGCGATCCCGCGTTCCGGTGAAGATCAAGCCGCCGGCGGTCACAACCGGGCCCACTTTCGGGTGATGGGAGCCGGTGTCTTTGACACCCATCGCAGCAAGCTCCGGAACGTCTCCGAGCGGTATCTTCCATTTGATGGTTCCTTCATTCAGGTCATAGGCCGTGAGGGATGACCACGGAGGAGCAATCGGCGAAAGCCCGTTGCGGGCGGTCACGAGACCGAACCCGCTGGTGTAGCGGACCCCGTCCGGGGCAGTCCTATCCGGCACCAGTTTGAGTATTGCGGGAAGATCTTTGGACACCACGAACAGCGTGCCGTTGGTGGGATCCACCGCGGCGCCGCCCCAGTTGGCGCCGCCATTGTTGCCGGGCATCTGGATGGTGTTGCGCAGGCCGGGCGGCGTGAACAGTCCCTCGTTGCGCGCGCTCAGGATCTCATCGCGGAATCGGGCGCGCTCCTGTGGATCCTCGATAAACGGGCTGAGGTCTTCCACCGTAAACTTCTGGCGCGCGAAAGGCGGAGGTTTCAGGGGGAACGGTTGGGTAGGCCAGGTCTCTTCTCCCGGCATATCGGACTTCGGCACCGGACGCTCCTCGATCGGCCACAGCGGTTCGCCCGTTACCCGGTTGAACACCCAGACAAATCCCTGCTTGCTGACCTGCGCCACGACGTCGATCCTTTTACCGCCATGCCGCACCGTCAGAAGCTTCGGCGCGGTAGCGTCATCATAGTCCCAAATGTCGTGATGCACCATTTGGAAGTGCCACAGGCGCTTGCCGGTGCGGGCATCCAGCGCGAGCAGGCAGTCGCCGAAGAGGTTGGCTCCCTTGCGATTGGCGCCGTAGAAGTTGTACTTGGCGCTGGCCGTCGGTGCGTAAACGATGCCGCGCTTCTCATCGAGGGAAAACTCGCTCCAGACATTGGCGCCGCCTACGATCTTCCAGGCGTCCTCGGGCCAGGTGTCATATCCGAGCTCGCCGGGATGCGGGATGGTGTGAAAGGTCCAGACCAGCTTGCCGGTGCGCACATCGAAAGCACGGATATCGCCGGGGGCCGAGCGGTACCCTTCGTTGGTTGCAGAACCCAGAATCAGAAGGTCCTCAAACACGCGCCCGGGCGTAGTGGATTGGGCGAGCGTAATGGTCTTTGGGTCGCGCCCCAGACCCTCCTTCAGATCGACGCGCCCGGCCTTACCGAATGATGGAATCGGCTTTCCGGTTCGGGCATCCACCGCCTGGAGAAAGTGATCGGCGGCAAACAGAAGGCGCCGCTCGGCGCGGTCCTTGCTTTCCCAATAGTTGATCCCCCGGTTCGTGATGATGGCCGGCGCGGGATTGCTCGCATAGGTCCAGATCTCTTTGCCGGACGAGGCATCCAGGGCCACGATCGAATTGTTCTTTGCGAGGACATACATCAGGCCGTCGACCACGATCGGATTGAACAAGTACCGCTTGCCATCTGCGGTCGGGTAGCTCCAGGCAACCTCGAGCCGGTTAACGTTCGACCGATTGATCTGCTTGAGCGCCGAGTACTGCGCGGAATCCGCGGCCCCTCCATAGTCGCTCCAAGTGGTGTGGTTCTGACCGTAGGCGTCGACCTCCCCGCCAAAGAGGCAGCAACTCACAAGAAACACGGCGAACCCGTAAGGGGAGGGAGTCAAATTCTTCATCGTTTCAGTCTACATCCCGATGTTGGCGTCTCCGGCCCGCAGTTCTCCCGAAGGCCTGGTGGCGGTTCGACCAGATTCCGCAGCCGTGCCTGCGATCCTCCCGAACAAGGAGCATGCCAATCCGCCAGGAATCGACTGCCGAATATCGCAGCACCTTCTTGTCAACGAAGATAGCTTGTGTCCGGCGATTCCCGTGCTAAGCTTAAGGTGGTCTTAACTGCATCACGTCTTTTGAATCCGCTGGAAGGGCTTCCGAACTGGCTCGTCATCTCGGCTGTACCATCCTCAATCAATACGTAGTGGTGAGATCGCGAGAAGGAGCAAGAATGAAAGAAACAGGAACAGTAAAGTGGTTTAACGCCGCAAAAGGATTTGGTTTTATCCAGCGCGAGAATGGCGAAGATGTCTTCGTCCATTTTTCCGCCATCGCGGCCAGCGGCTATCGCTCTCTGGATGAGGGCGCCCGCGTCTCATTTGTGGTAAAGAAGGGCCCCAAGGGTTTGCAGGCCGAAGACGTAAATCTCGCATAAGTCTCATTCGCGAGATTGAAGGAATGCGCGCTGCGCGTGGGGCAGGTCCTCGACCTGCCCAGCCAGTCTCAACCCCCGCAGCCAGGAAAACCGCCTCACATGCCAGGACGCCCTTCCGGGACTGGCTTGCCGGCTCCGCTCCACCTCGGTAGAACCGATGTTTTCGTCGCGCTTTCATTGGGACTTCCGACCCAACCGCCTCACCCAGACCCTCGAAACCAGGCGCCGCGCAGGAGCACGCATCCTGGACCTCACCGAATCCAACCCCACACGAGCAGGCTTGGCGTACCCGCCGGAGATTCTGCGCGCTTTCGAAGATCCTCGAATGTTGCGCTATGAGCCCGCGCCCGCCGGACTGAGCGAGGCTCGCCAGGCGGTAGCGTCCTACTACGCCGCCAGGGGGTGCCCGGTGGACACCTCACGCATTCTACTGACCGCCAGCACGAGCGAAGCCTACGCCTACCTCTTCAAGTTGCTGTGCAATCCGGGCGACCAGGTGCTTGTGCCGCGACCATCCTATCCGCTGTTCGATTTCCTGGCGAACATGGAATCGGTGGAGGTCGGGCGGTATCCCCTCTCCTACCATGGCGAATGGGCCATCGACATGGAATCGCTCGCCGCGACCTTGTCGGAACGTACGCGCGCCGTGGTATTGGTGAACCCCAACAATCCGACCGGGTCGTACGTGAAGCGGCCGGAACTGGAAGCCCTGGTACGGCTCGCCAGGGAGCGTGGTTTGGCGCTGATCTCCGACGAGGTCTTCTGGGACTATCCCCTGCTCGCGGGCGACGGGCCCGTGAACGCGTTGGCCGAAGTCGAAGACTGCCTGGCATTCTCCATGAGCGGGCTCTCGAAAATTGCGGGGTTGCCGCAGATGAAACTGGGCTGGATTGTGGTGAGCGGCCCGCAGAGTTTGCGAACGGAAGCGATGGAGAAACTGGAGTGGATCGCCGACACGTATCTATCGGTCGGGGCGCCGGTTCAGTACGCGGCGGCGGGATTGCTGGAGGCGGGAGGATTGGTGCGGCAACAGATCCGGGAACGCACCGCCAACAACCTGGTGGCCGCCCGCAACCTGCTGTCGGGATCCGCGGCCAACATTCTGATGGTGGAAGGCGGCTGGTACATCACGGTACAGGTGCCTCAAATCCGCAGCGAAGAAGAGTGGACCCTGGGACTGCTCACCAGCGAGGACGTCCTGGTGCAACCGGGCTTCTTCTTCGACTTCGAATGCGAAGCGTTTCTGATTGTAAGCCTGCTCACCAGCCCGGAGGTGTTTCGCGAGGGAATGGCGCGGCTGAGACGACACGTGGGGAAGACCACTCCCTGACGGTCGTGGCTCCGATCGGAGCCATACGTTCGGTCGGAGCCGCGCGCGTCAGCGAGCGGTATTGCGTTAGCGAACTTCTGAACTGAAACAGTGAACCTAATTGCCGCCGCGGGCGGCCGCGCCGCCGCCACGTCCGCCGCGACCCGCAGGCTGCGGTGGTGGCAGATCCTTGCGGGGCAGTTTCTCGGGTCGCGTGGCCGCGTTGTACACGAACACTGCCTCGATGATCGCCATTTGCTCCATGTCGGGCTGCTGGATGCGGTCATACACATCCATGTTGGAGTGATGCGTGCGGGTATCGTAGTCCATCGGATCCTGGATGAACTGGAATCCCGGAAGGCCCACTCCATCGTACGACTGGTGGTCCGTGCCGCCGGTGTTGCGAATCGTGATCACGCCCGGAGTCAGATCCTTGAGCGCCGCAAACCAGCTTTCAAAAACGGGCCGCGCCATCTCGTTGCCTTGCAGGTAAATGCCACGGATTCTCCCGGTTCCGTTGTCGATATTGAAGTAGCTCGAGAAGTTATCGTGCTCGGTGGTCGGCTTCATTACCGTGGGATCGGCGAAATGTTCCTTCACGTAAGCGCGAGAGCCCAGCAGACCTTGTTCCTCGCCGCCCCAAAGGCCCATACGCACCGTGCGGTCCATCTTGAGATTGAGCGATTTCAGAATGCGCATCACCTCCATTGCAATCGCACTGCCGGCTGCGTTATCGGTGGCGCCCGTGCCGTAGTGCCACGAATCGAAGTGCCCGCCGACCATCACCAGCTCGTTGGGCTTGGTCGAGCCCGGAATCTCGGCGATCACGTTGAAGGAATCGGTGTTCTCCGTATCGAACTGCGTCCTGATGTCGAACTGGAGCTTCACTGGGACGCTGTGCTCCAGCAAGCGCGCGATGCGGTTGTAGTGTTCTGCCGTGATGGACACCTGGGGCAGGTTGGTGGTGTCCATGCGGTTCTGCGCGCCGCCGCCGAAAAGTGTACCGCTTTCGCCTCTGGCGTTGGCCTGCAAGGTTAGCAGGACTCCCTCGTCCTTCATGAAGGACCGCAACTTCGCCTGGAGGGCCTGCAACTCTTCCGGGGTCAAATTTGCATTCGCTCCGGCGCGGCCTCCACGAGCGCCGCCACGGCCGCCACGACCGCCTGCGCCGGGAAACAGTTCCGGAACCAGGTCGGTCAGTTCAGAGTCTGTGTACCGCCGGGCTAACGGTGTCGTCGGAAACGGAAGTTCCAGTGGGCCAAGCGTGCCAGCAGCGTTGACGGAGTTGAGGACAATCTTGCCCTTCAGTTTTCCATGGAATTTATCCATGTCGGCCTGGTTCTGGATGAGAGCCAGCATGGCTTCGCCCGCCACGGCGCCGGCGGTGCCCGCCGTCCAGGCCACCGGGACGCCGACGATCGGCATATAGGTGGGCTCGACCATGGCGCCGCTGTAGGAAGTGATCTGCCAACTGGGGATCTTGTTGTCGGCCGGCGTGGCCCATTTTTCCAGGTGCACGTTGCTAAGTCCCCACTCCTTGAGCTGACCCTCGGCCCACGCGCCCGCAGCGCGGAATTGCGGAGAATTCGTGAGACG
>JAIQFL010000079.1 GCA_020073365.1 Terriglobia bacterium
CTCGACGGACCCCGGTGGTCTTCTGAATCTTCCGCAGCGACCAGCCAAGCCGCCCCAAAGCGATAACTTGCTGTTTCTTTTCCTCGTTCAAGACATTGCTCACATCGACCGAGGGTACCTGCCCTCGTGTCGAAATCAACGTCCTGAATGATGGTTATCGTTGGCCGGTTTTGAAGTGACCCTCTATGGCCGGTTTTGGGTGACCCCCGAGGGTTCCGCAAATCTGGATCCCGTTTCCCGATCCGGCCAGCTCCAAAATTGGGTTCGTTCCGCCAACACCACCCGAATCCCAATCGACCCTCCAAATTGGGTTCGTTCCGTCAATTCCGCGTCCCCTCCCCCATCCGCCGATTTCAGAGAATTGAGTTCGTTCCGTCACGCCCCCGGTCCGCCCACCCCCCAAAATGAGTTCGTTCCGTCAACTCCCCCGGCCCCCGCGACCGCCGCCCCTACCCCCTGTCGGATTTTCAGATAAATCCATCTGGTTATCCTACACTCCCCTCCCTCGCCTGCCCGCAACTCCTTTCCTTTCTGCGTGGCCACCCCCGTGCATATCAGGCTCAATGAAGGGAGAAGTCTCCGTGAACGATCCTTCCACTTACTGGTTGACTATTACAAACATTGCGCTGGGCGTGGTTACCTTGATCTGCTGCATCGCCGTCGGGATCGGCATCCTTCAGGAACTGGCCGCAAAACGCAAGAAAAGTACATCGCTGTCCAAACTCGACTCCGAAGTGGCCGACCTGGTCTCTTCGTTCGGTGACGGGCACGCATTTCACACCCCCTCGCTCGGCCTCACCATGGCCGATGGCGGTGAAGAGTTGAAGAAAAAAGAGGAGCGGTAGCCCCATGACCTGCCCCTTCCTCCGAGAAGCCCAGGTCAAATACTGCCGGACCTCGCCGGTTCGGAAGTTGATTCCGATGGCGCAAGCCGGACGGGCCGACGAGAAGTGCTCCTCCGCGAGCCACGCCTCCTGCCCGGTCTACCGCTCGCAGCCGGCGGAAGAGCCCGCTTGCGGACCGTGCCCCTATCTGCGCGAATCGTTGATGCAGTACTGCGGCGCGGCGTCGGTCGCCAAGTTTGTGCCGTATAGCGAGTCCCTACTTTCGCGCTGTGGGAACGACGGCTACCGCTATTGCGAGCTGTACCTCGCAATGGCCCATCCCGGTCTCCCCACCGAAGAGGTCGATGGCACTCCGCTGCCAGGCTGGCTGCGCTATTCCGCTAATCACATGTGGCTCGACGTGACCGATGACGGCACCTGCCACGCCGGTATCGACGCCTTCCTGAGCAGGGCCCTGGGCGCCATCGACCGCATCACTTATGTCTGGCTGTCGGGGCGGCATCGGCCCACCGCCGTCCTCACCGTCGCCGGAACCGATCTGGAAGTGGTCTTTCCGAATCCCTTCCTGCTCACGAGATGCAACGTATATCTCCGCGCCGATCCTTCCCGGATCACCACCGAGCCGTATACCGGTGGATGGCTGTTCGAAGGAGTTCCGGCGGCGGAGACCACCGACAACCTGCTCCAGGGCGCCGGCGCGCGCGCCTGGATGGAAGAAGAGCATCGCCTGATCAATGAGTTCTTGCAGCAGCAGTCATGTGGGCAGGACGCGCACGCGCAAGGTGCCCCTGGCCCGTCCTCCTGCGACGGGGGGCTATTCGCCAATGGGGTGGCGCGGCATCTCGATCGCGATCGGATGCTGGCTCTGTCTCACGAGTTTTTCTCGCCCTATGCGAGTCGGAAAAGAGAATCGAAATGCGAGCAATGATCCCATTTGTGGCCGGGGCGATCGTCGCCCTGGGCGCAGGCTGGGCCGGCTTTCCGCACGTCATCTACAAGAGCCGGCCTCAGCCGGTGGACTTCAGCCATAGGGTCCACGCGGATAAGGCCGGCGCGAAATGCGAAGACTGCCACGCGTTCCGGGGTGACGGAACCTTCGCGGGCATCCCCACCCTGGACAAGTGTGCCGGCTGCCACGCCGCGCCCATGGGCGACACGCCGGCCGAGAAGAACTTCATCGACCAATACGTGACTCCGCAACGCGAGCCGCAGTGGGCCGCCTACGCGCGGCAACCGGAGAACGTCTTCTTCTCCCACATCGCGCACGTCAAGCTCGGCCAGGTCAAGTGCGAGAGTTGCCACGGCAACCAGGGTTCCACGGACAAACTGCCCCTGTATCAAGAGGACCGCATCAGTGGCTACTCGCGCGATATCTGGGGCACGGCCGGGCGGCCCGCAATGACCATGGACAATTGCGTCGATTGCCACCGCCAGCAGAAACTCGAACACAGTTGCCTGGATTGCCATAAATGAGCCAGTCACAAATGAGCCAGACACAAATGACTACGACACGCAGAGGTTTAATCCAGTTCCTGGGTGGTTCGGCTGTGGGCGCCCTCTTCACACCGGCTCCCTGGCGGCTCATCACGGATACCGCGTTGTGGTCCGAAAACTGGCCTGGGATCCCTCGCCCGGCGCGCGGCGAGATCCGCGTGAAGTTCACCAACTGCTCGCTATGCGCCGCCGGTTGCGCCGTGCGCGCGCGTTGCGTTGGCGATCAGCCGGTATCGCTGGCGGGAGTTGGCGGCGGGCTTTGCCCCTTCGGATTGACGGCGCACCACCTGCCGTACCACCCGGCGCGCCTGAAGCAGGGGCCGGTGAAAGAAGCCGCCACCGCGGTTGCCGGCGCGATCGCCAAGTGCGGACCCGGCGAGCGGGTCGCCGTACTCGACCTCCGGCCCGGGCGCACGGCCTCGTGGACCTATCGTCGCGCCATGGCATCGGTGAAGAATGGCCTGTACCTCGCGCCGCCCGAGCCGCCGGTCGCGGTCAATCTGGGAAATGCGAAGACCGTCCTGAGCCTGGGAGCGCCGCTGCTGGATGGCTGGGGCACACCGGGCAACGTCTTCGCCGCGCGCGATGCCTTCCGGTTGATTCAGGCAGAAGCCGTGGAATCGCGAACCGCGTCGCTGGCCGACCTGTGGTTGCCGATCAAACCGGGCTCCGAAGAAGCACTGGTGCTGGAAGTCGCGGACGAAATGAGCCCGTCGGAAACCGCAAGCCTCACGGGCCTGTCCGCCGAGCAGATCCGGTCGCTGGTGAAGGAACTGAGAGAACAGGGACCGGCGCTGGTTGTGGACAGCGAAATGTCGCAGCCGGTCGTCGCGTTGAATGTGCGGCTCGGCGGTTGGGGCCGCACGATTGGTCCGCGGCGCGAGGCTCCCGTTCCCGAGACCTGGAAGAAAGCCCCACCGGCTGCCGAACTTGCCGCTGTCCCCGACCGCTCGATTCGCGTGCTGCTGATTGACGAATCGGTGCCGGGCGAATACCTGCCGTGGGAAGCCATCGAAAGGAAATTGGTCGCCGCGAATCCTGTGGTGGTGGCCTTCGCGTGGTCGGGCAACGGCTACGCGCGCTACGCGCAGTACGTTCTGCCGGCCGCCGTCTACCCCGAGGCGCTCGATGACATCCCACCCGCCATCGATTCGGTTGCCGCTGCTTTTCGGATCGCCGCTCCCCTGGTTGCTCCGCCATCGGGCGTCACCAGCCCGCCGGAATTCATCGCCGGCATCGCGGGACTCGCGGCTGCGGATGCGTTGCGCGAGCGCGCCGCCGCGATTCACAAGGCGGCCCGCGGCACCCTGGTCACCTATGCCGACGGCCGGACGGTGCCGGTGAATGAGGTGACACGCGACAATTTTTGGAAAGCCCTGAACGCCGGTGGCAGCTGGCTTGGTGAGCAGCCAGGTGGGGCAGACCCCCAAGTGGGACAGACGATCGCCTTTCGTCGTCTGTCAGCCGGCTTTAGCCGGCCCAAGAGCGTCGACGCCGCTCCGCCCCACTACCCGCTCACGGTCGTCACCGAATCACCAATCGCGTGCCTCTCGTCTCCGCTCATGTCCCAGCTCTACCAGGAATCCAACCTGCGACTCGCTCCCAGCCGCGTGGCGCTCCATCCCACAGATGCCGCCTCGTGCGGTGTCGCAGACGGCGCGCGAGCCATCCTCGAAACACCCAACGGGAAGCGGGAAGTGGCAGTCACCATCGATTCCAGCGTCCGGCCCGGCGTCGTCCTGGTGGCGGCGCGCCCTGAAAATGGGTCCGCGTACGCCAAGGTGGTGCGATTATGATCGCGCAAAAGAAATACGGCATGTCGATCGACATCGATCGCTGCAACGGCTGCGGCGCCTGCATGGTGGCCTGCGCCGTCGAGAACAACATCCCGCCAGCCCACGCGGGCGCCACCGAGCGCAAGGGCATCACCTGGATTCGCGTGTTCAAGGTGGATAACGGCGAAGACTATCCCGGCAAGCGGTCGGCCTTCGTGCCGGTGCTCTGCCAGCAGTGCGGTGAGCATACTCCTTGCGCCAGCGTCTGCCCGCAGCAGGCGGTGGATGTCGATCCCCAAACCGGCATCGTGGGACAGATGCCTGAGCGCTGCCTCGGCTGCCGCTACTGCATGGCGGCATGTCCCTATCACGCCCGCTACTTCAACTGGTGGGACCCGGTGTGGCCCGCCGGCATGGAGAAGACCCTGAACCCCGACGTTGCGCCCCGTATGCGCGGCGTGGTGGAGAAGTGCAACTTCTGCCACGGCCGTTGGCATGCCGCCAAACAGCGTGCTGCCGCTCAAGGACTGAAAGAGATCCAACCCGGCGACTACGTGCCCGCCTGCGTGGAGGCCTGCCCCACCGGCGCCATCCGGTTCGGCGATCTGAACGACGCCGCCAGCGAGACGGCTCAGGCCGCGAAACACCCCGACAGTTTCCGCCTGCTCGAGAAGCTGGGCACCGACCCCAAGATTTATTACCGCTCTAAGAAGGACTGGGTGCGCGAGATCGCCAACGCCCCCAAACCGGGCCACGCCTCCCAATCCGGTGGGACAGACGATCGCCTTTTGTCGTCTGTCAGCGGGCTTCAGCCGGCCAGGACAGGCACAGAGTGCCTGTCCCACCAAGGCGCCCCACTCCCCCCAAAGGAGAACCTCCGTGGATAAGGACTTCATCGCCCGCGGCGTGACACGCTGCTCCACCGGAAAGTTCCTGCTATGGATTGCCCCCTGGGTCGTCATGCTATTGTTCGGCCTTTATTCCGCCGGCCTGTGTCTCATCAAAGGCCTGAACCAGACCAACATGGATAACCGCTTCGTCTTCGGATTGTGGATCTTCCTCGACCTCACCGTGATCGCGCTCGGCGCCGGCGCCTTTTTTACCGGCTTTCTGCTCTACATCCTTAAAATCTCCGACCTGCGTGCCGTCATCAATAGCGCCGTGGTCATCGGGCTGGTCTGCTACAGCGGCGCGGTGTTCGCCCTGGCCGTGGACGTGGGACAACCCCTGCGCTCCTGGTTCACTTTCTGGTATCCCAACGTGCACTCCATGTTGACCGAGGTCACCTTCTGTATCAGTTGCTACCTGGTGGTGCTCCTCATCGAGTACCTGCCCATCCTGCTCCAGAACCGCAAGCTGCGCCAGGTGCCCGCGTTCCTCCTGTTTGAGTTCGAGCTGCACAAGCTGATCTACGTGCTGGCAGGTGTGGGAACGTTCCTCTCGTTCTTCCACCAGGGCTCGCTCGGCGGTCTCTATGGCGTGTTGCGCGGCCGGCCCTTCGCTTTCCGCGAAGGCCTGGCGGTGTGGCCTTCCACGTTCTTCCTGTTCATCCTTTCCGCCGCCGCGGTGGGCCCCTGTTTCATCCTGCTCACCACCTGGCTGGTGCAGAAGATCACGAAGAAGCGGCTGGTGCGGCCCCCAGTGCTGCAGTTGCTGGGCCGCATCTCCGGCCTGATGCTCACGGTTTACGTGCTCGCCAAGACCCTCGACACGCTCGTTTGGATCAACCGCACTTCGCCCGGCAGCGGCTTTCCGGCGGCCCAGTATTACAGTTGGCGCCCGTTCGGTACCTGGATCCTGTTCGCCGAAATCGTGGTGTTCGGCCTGCTTCCGGCTCTGATTCTGCTGGCGCCCAAGCTGCGTGTGCGCACCGCCTGGCTGGTGTCCGGCGCTACCTTGGCTTGTCTCGGCGTGGCCCTGAACCGTTACGTCCAAACCTTACAGACGCTGGCGCTTCCCACGCTGGCGTTCGACAAGTTCCTGTCCTATTACCCGAGCTGGCAGGAGACCGGAACGTTCCTGGCGGTGGTAGCGTTCGGCGTACTGGTTTATTCCGTCTCGTTCCGCTACTGCCAGTTGTTCCCCGAGGAGCGAGAACTCAAGAATGAAGTGAAGCAGCCAGAAGAGCTGCCCGAACTGGTTGGAAGGTATTGATTATGTTTCCCTGGAACTATGGTTTTCATTGGAGCGCCGCCAGCTATCTTTTTCTCGGCGCATTTTATACCGTGCTGTTGGTGGTGGCGGCCACGTTGCTGGCCGCCACCCTCCACTCCCGTTGCGCCCTGCACGCGCAGATGGTCGATCGGATCCGCTGGCGCTCCGATTTCCACGACCTGCCGGAGTGCGACCGCGTCTGCCGCCACGTCCTCACCGGCGAATTGAAGAGCCGCGAGTGCCCGCACGCCTTCGATTGCCGCGAGTGTGAAACGCACCCCAAGCTTCTGGCCAGGCACCCGCTGCCGCCGGCTGGCGAACCGGAGGAGGATTTCTTCGGCATGTCCTTTCCGCTCGACCGCTTCTACCATCGCGGCCACACCTGGGCGCACATGGAACCGGACGGCACCATGACGGTGGGGCTGGACGACCTGGGACGCCGCCTGCTCGGCGTGCCCGATGCGGTCGATCTCCCGCAACCGGGCACGCGCGTTCATGCCAACGGCACGGCATTTCGCGTCCACAAGCGCGACGCCGACGTAAGGGTGCTCTCGCCGGTGGATGGCCGCGTCATCGAAACCGGCGGTCCCGATCGCGGCTGGTACCTCCGGGTAAAGCCCGAGCCCCTCGACGTGCGCCATCTCCTCCGCGGCGCCGAAGTGCGGCCCTGGCTGATGCGCGAGATGGAGCGCCTGCAACTGGCGCTCTCCCAGGAAGGCGCCGCGCCCACCTTGGCCGATGGCGGCGTCCCCGTTGCCGACATCGCAGCTTGCTATCCGGAAGCCGATTGGGACGCCGTCTGCGGAGAGATGTTCCTCGAACCGTAGGACGCCCAGTGGGACAGACGATCGGTTTTCGTCGTCTGTCAGCCTGGAGTCCCGGCCGTCCCGGATCGCTACCAGGTCATTCGTAGCGCCATCTGGATGTGCCGCTCTATATTGTAGACGCTGCCGACGGTCCCAAAGGCCGAGCTGGTGGGAGTCAGGTTCGGGCCGTTGAACACCGGGTGATTGAAGCCATTGAAGAACTCACAGCGGTACTGCAGCAACAGCCGCTCCTTGATGCGCGTGTTCTTGATTACCGAATAGTCGAAGTTATTGGTTGGCGGCAGCCGCAGGTTCCCGAATCGGGTCGGGAAGCTGCGGATGTGATTGGAGAGCTGATCGCCAGAGACACGGTCGAAAGCAGCCGTGTTGAACACCCGGTCCGGATTGCTGGGATTCCAGTCGAGGGGCGCTCCATAGTAGAGAATATCGCCCCAGTCCCCGGCCGGTCCACCACTCTCGTAGCTGTAAATGGTGGTGACCATCCAGCCGCCCACGATGCGGCCCACGACCGCACCGGAGAAGCCCGACATCCCACCCAGCACGGGTTTGCCCTTGCCAAATGGCAGCTCATAGCTGAAGTTGGTAACGAAGCGGTTGGGGCGGTCGATATCCGCCGGCCGTTTCTCGAGCGGGCCGAAGGCGTTCTGGTAGCGGTCCTTGGTCATGGTCCGGCTGAACTGATAATTGGCCTGCATCTGGAAACCACCCGCGAACCGCTTCTCGAACCGCGTCTGGAGGGCGTGGAAATAGGATTCGCCGCCATTCCCCGCCGACATGGTCACGCCCGTGAACTGCGGGAATTGCCCGAGGAGTTGGGTGAACCCCACAGTAGCCCCCGCGAGGTTCGTGCCGGGAAGTAAGCCCGCAAACGGGTTCGCGACGTTGCTCGAGTTTCGGTCGATCACCGGCTGATCGCGGAATGGCGAGGTGCTCAGGTATTGCGCCGGCGTGTAGCTCAGGTTCTGGTCGATCGGCAGGTGCACGTAGTGATTGCCGGTGTAGCCGATCTCGACCACCGCGCTCCTGCCGATCTGCCGCTGGATATCGAGGTTCCAACGGATGGAGTACGGGTTTAGAGGATTCGGATTGAAGAACGTGATGCTCTTCCCGAGGAAGGTGGACACGCCCAGGCTGGATCCCGTCGGCTGCTGGATTCCCGTGGGAAACGGATTGTCGAGGGTGACCGCGGGCCGGAGGCTGGCCGTAGTGGCGGAGCCGACAACCGCCGTATTCTGGCTAAAGCCGGGTTGGTTGATGCCGGCGATTCCGATGGGAGCGACAAATACGCCGAAGCCGCCGCGGACCACAGTCTTGTGGCCGGCGCCGCCGGGCGTCCAGGCGAACCCAAAGCGCGGGCTGAAATATCCGTACTTGGTATTGAAGATACGAGCGTTCCCCTGGCCTTCAAAAAGCAGGCCGCCCTTGGCGAGGAACTGGCTGGGGGAGACACCGCCAGTAATCGGATTCTTTGCGTACGCGGCCACCGCGGCGGCGGTGACAGACGTCGAGGCATTCGGGTCAAAGCCGCTTACGTTCCGGTTGAATCGCTCGGTCATGCCCAAGTCGCCTTCGAAACGCAGCCCCAGGTTGAAGGTCAGGTTGGAACGGGGTCGAAAGTCGTCCTGAACGAAAACGGCATAGTATTTGGCCTGATTGGTGCGGAAGGCGTTGATGTCGAAGCCGCCGCCGGTGGGATAGCCCAACATGAAGGCCGCCAGGTCCTGCCCGAGAGGCGCGGACGTCGAGTTGTCGAGCGGGCCTTTCGTGTAGTCTTCCCGGAAAACATACTGCCCCGCCGAATTACCATAGCTGGCGGCACTCTCTCGCGATTCGCGCACGTCGCCCCCGAATTTCAGCGAGTGGCTGCCCACGATCTTGGTGAGGCTGCCGAAAAGCTGGAAGGTGTCGTAGGGTGTGCGGTCTCCGGCATTGTCGCCCCAGTCGCTGAACTGGTTCAGGTCGACAATCGGCATCACCAAGTGCTGCGAGGCTGCGGCGATCGAACTGGAGAAGCCCAGTTTCGTGATGTCGAAGCCCGCGCTGGGCTTGTCGTTGGCTTCGGTGAAACGCGTCCAGTTCAGACGGATGTTCATCACAGTGGTGGGCGAGAAGGTGTACACGTCGTCCAGCGTGCTGCCCCAGTTGATGCGGTTCAGCAGGTTTCCGGTAGCGATGTTGTGGTAGTGATTGTTTCGGTCTTCCACGCGGTAGTTGTGGCGGAAGCTGTAGAAGAGCTTGTGCCGGTCGCTGATGTTGTAGTCCATGCGGCCCAGTTCGCCATCGAACACGTCATGGCGGAGCGAGCTGTCGATGTAGTTCTGGTTGCCGTCCTTCTGGCCCGTCAGGGGCTGGGGCAGCGGAATGAAGGCCACCAGGTTCTGGGCAATGGAGCTCAGCCTGGTGGTGGGGATGATGTTGCCCGGGAACTGCTCGCGCAGCACACGCCCGTTGCTCTGCGTCACGCCGGTGAGGGGATCGAAAATGGCGTAACTGTTGAACCCGTTCGAAAGCGTAGTGCCGACACTGAGCAGTTGCGAGAAGTCCCCCTTGCGTTCGGCCGCCGTGGCGACGGTCTGTGTTTGCGGCTCGGGGAAAGAGTCGTGAATGCCTTCATAGCCGAAGAAGAAAAACAGCTTGTCTTTGCCGTTTATGATTTTGGGCAGCCAGATCGGCCCGCCGACCGTGAAGCCCCACTGGTTGAAGATACTCTTCGGCTTAAAACCGCTGATTCGCGTGCCGTCGGCGGCAAGCTGGGCGGCCTTGTTGGTGAACCATGGCGTGGCGGCCAGCTTGGAGACCTGGTTGAACTCGTAAGCGCTGCCGTGGATCTGATTCGTCCCGCCGCGCATCACCACGTTCACCGAACCGCCGCCGGTATGGCCATAGGCCGCATCCGCCTGGAAGGCTTCCACCTTGATTTCCTGTACCGCGTCGGGAGGCGGGTTGTAAGCCACGCGCGAGTTGCGGGTAGTATCCGGAGACCCGTCGATCAGCAGCTCGTTGCTCTGATTCGGCGCGCCGCCCATGGAGAAACCGGATGGACCCGCGTTGTCGAACGGACGCGAGAACTTCGGATCGGAGTTCGGCGTGACGCCGAAGGCCAATTGCGCCAGCGCCAGGGGCGCCCGGCCGTTGATCGGCATGTTCTCGATCTGCCGGGTGTTGATCACCTGGCCGGTGGAGGCCGTGGCGGTATCGAGCATCGACGCTTCCGCGGAAACCGTAACCGATTGGTCGATGGTGCCGATTTCAAGGTGAATATCGAGCTGTTCGCGTTCGTTGGTCGTTACGCGAACATTGCTATTGACATACTTCTTGAAGCCCGCCAGTTCCGCACTCACGGAGTAGGGCCCGGGCGGAAGAAACGGCAGCACGTAGGTTCCGTCGGTGTTGGTTACGGTATTGAACTTGGCGCCGGTCTCGGTTTCCGTCGCGGTAATCCTGGCGCCGGGAACCACCGACTGCTGTTGGTCAATCACCCGGCCACTCAGGCTTCCTCGAAACTCCTGGGCGAAACCGGAAACTGCCAGTACTGGCAGCATAAAGGCAATCAAGAAAGCGATGCGGCGTGGCATACGATCCCTCCTGTGTTACGAATTGTCACCCTGGCTAGAAGACTTGGGTAAGAGTATACTCCACGCGTTAGCGGAAAACTAGGCCATTTTTGAGGTTTTTACAGGTCGGCCCATAGTGGGACAGACGATCGCCTTTTGTCGTCTGTCAGCCGGCTCCAGCCGGCCTGCGCCCGCTTGCGGCGTCTTCATTCGCACCTCCCCGCGAGCGAACGCCCTTCGGAGCGTGTCCGGATCACTCGTCCCGCAGAGCCGAAGTCGGGTCAAGTCCGGCGGCGCGCCGCGCCGGCAGCCAGGACGCCACGGCGACAATCGCCAGGAACACCAGCGCCATGGCTGCGAAGGTTGCCGGATCGGTCGCTTTGACGCCGATCAACATGCTGCTCATGACGCGCGTCAGGCCGAAAGCCGCCGCCAGTCCCACCGCAATGCCGGCCCCGCCGAGGCGCAGTCCGTGGCCCACCACGAGCTGGAAGATCCTGGCCGGCGCCGCACCCAGGGCCATCCGCACTCCGATCTCGGCGGTGCGCTGGCGAACCACCGTCGCCAATACTCCGTAGAGTCCCACGCCGGCGAGCAGGGCCGCGATGGCGGCGAAGATCCCGATGAGCACCAGCGAGAAGCGCGTCCCCGCCTGCGCGCGGTCGACGAATACCTGCATGGGCTGCAGCTCCGCGAGGACCATACCGCGGTTGAACTTCGCCATCTCCGCCCGGACCACAGCGGCATACTTCGCCGGGTCGCCTCGTGTGCGGATGACCCACTGCGCGGCCGCTCGGTATCCCCAGAACCCATCGGTCACGTAGATCTGCTCGCGCCCCGGCTCGGCCAGGGAGGCTTCGCGCCGCGTTACGCAAACGCGTGCCGCTGCCCAGCCCGCCAGTGCGGCCGCCGGAGCGCAGCACCTGGGCGACATCCGGCCGCGAAGCGCGGAACGCCGGCGCCATCCCAAAAACGGCGGCGGCAGCCAATCCGGCGATGGCGGCGAAGGCCAGCACCGCCGGGTCGATCGAGACCGACTGGAGACGCGGCAGATTGGCCGGCGCGATGCTCAGCAGCTTGTGGATGCCGAACCACGCCAGTCCGGAGCCGGCGAGCCGGGTGCGGTCGCGGGAGACGGCTGCGGCTGCCCGTCGGCCTCCGTGAAATCCCGCCCGAACGCGATCTTCGCGCCGAGAAGCCGGAGCATATTCGGCGTTACCAACGCATGGCGGATCTGATCCGGGGTTCCGTCCTCACGTGGAAGCACAGTGGGGCCGCTGGTAGAGACAGCGGCGACGTCCTCGAACGCGGTGGTGGTGGCACTGCGCAGATCGAAGAAGTCGGCGTTGGAAACGGGAAAGTCGCGGACATTCCGCTTCGTGAGATCGACGTTCGCGAAAACCAGGCGGCCGGGATCCCGATACGGGAGCGGGCGCAGGAGCACGGCGTTGGTGACGCTGAAAATTGCGGTACTCGCCCCGATGCCTAGCGCGATGGTGAGGACCGCCGTGGCGGCGAAGACCGGACTCTTGCGTACGGTGCGCGCGGAGTAGATCAGATCTTGAAACGGCATTCGAAAATGGTCTGGCCCTCAGGCCTACCTGGTGATTCCTACCTGGCTGAGCAGCCAGCCGTATTCGAAGGCCTGATCCTTCAGCCGGTCGTAACGCCCGGAAGCTCCTCCATGGCCCGCGGGATCCATTTTGATCTTCAACAGCAGTGGGTTTTGATCGGTCTTCAGCGTGCGCAGGCGGGCCACATACTTGGCGGGTTCCCAATACATCACCTGGCTGTCGTTCAGACTGGTGGTCACGAGCATGGCCGGATAGGCGCGCTTCTCCAGGTTGTCGTAAGGGCTGTAGGTTTTCATATAGTCGTACGCGGCCTTCTCGTTGGGGTTGCCCCATTCCAGATACTCGCCCGTGGTCAACGGCAGCGAGGCGTCCATCATGGTATTCATCACGTCCACGAACGGCACAGCCGCGTGCACGGCGTGGAACAGGTCCGGGCGCATGTTCACCACCGCACCCATGAGCAGGCCGCCGGCGCTGCCGCCTTCGATGACGAGCCGGTCCTTGGAGGTCCACTTCTCCTGGATCAGGTATTCGGCGCTATCGATGAAGTCGAAGAAGGTGTTCTTCTTCTTCATGAGCATGCCGTCTTCGCGCCACTGCTCTCCCATCTCGTCGCCGCCGCGGATGTGGGCGATGGCATATGCCATCCCGCGATCGAGGAGACTGAGCCGCGCCGAGGAGAATGTGGCCGGCGTCCCGATTCCGTAGGAGCCGTAGCCATAGAGGAACAGCGGGCCCTTGCCGTTGTGTTGGAAGCCCTTCTTATAGACGATGGACAGCGGCACCTTCACGCCATCGCGGGCCGTGGCCCACAGGCGTTCGGAGACGTACTGAGTGGGGTCGTAACCGCCCAGCACCTCCTGCTGCTTCAGGAGCTTGGATTTCCCGGTTTGGGTGTCGTAATCGAAGACGCTGGAAGGCGTGATCAGGCTTTGGTAGCTGTACCGGAACGTCTTCGACTCGAAGTCGGGCGTCTCACCGGGGAACGCGGAGTAGACCGGTTCCGGGAACGGAATGGCTGTCCACGCGCCTGTCTTGAAATCGTGGATGCGCAGGAAGTTCACGGCCTGCGACTTTTCCACGGCCACCGCGAAATCCTGGAACAAGTCGATGTCTTGGAGCCGCACATCGTCGCGGTGCGCGAGGAAGACCTTCCAGCTCTTCGGGCTTGGATCGTTCTCCGGCGCGGTTACCACCCGGAAGTTCTTGGCATCTTTGTTGGTGCGGATGTAGAAGAGGCCTTCGCGGTGGTCCGGATAATAGCGATGTTTCTTCTCGCGCGGCAGCATCACCCGAAAACTATCCTGCGGCCGGTCGGCCCGCAGGTATCGGAACTCGGTGGTATCGGTGCTCTCGATTCCGAGGAAGAGAACCTGCTTGTCGCGGGTCTTGGCTATCTCGATCTCGTAAAGATCGTCCTTCTCCTGGTAGAGCGGCTCGAATTTCGCGGATCCCAGAACGTGCCGCCAGAGCTGATCGGAGCGCTTGGTGACGGCGTCCTCGGTGACCAGGAAAAGCGTCTTGTTGTCGGCCGCCCATTCCACCGAGGTGACGCGGTCGATGGTATCGGGGAGGGTCGTCCCGGTGCGGAGATCCTTCACCTGCAGGCTGTACTGCCGGAAACCCGTGAAATCGGTGGTGTAAGCCAGCAGGTTCTGATCGTCACTGACACGGAATCCGCCGAGCCCCACAAACTTGTGAGTCTTGGCGAGATCGTTCAGATTGAGCAGGACCTCTTCGGGCGCATCCATGCTGCCTTTCCGGCGGCATTGAATGGGGTACTGCTGGCCCTCTACCGTCCGCGAGTAGTAGAGATAAGAGCCGCGGCGGACGGGAACGCTCAGATCGGTCTGCTTGATGCGGCCCAGCATCTCCTTGTAGAGTGCGTCTGCAAACGGCTGCAGATCTTTCGTCAGTGACGCGGTGTAAGCGTTCTCGGCCTCTAGATACTTGATCACTTCGGGATTCGACTTCTCGCGAAGCCAGTAGTAGTTGTCCATGACGGTGGCTCCATGCCGGGCTTCGCGGTGTTCCTTGGCGGGCGCGACGGGCGGTGGCGGGGCGGGCTGGGTCTGAGCCAGCAGGCCGGCTACGAGGACCAGTGCGGCGCCGAGCCCTATGACGCGTGGGCGAATCCGGATCATGGGCGGTACGGGTAGTGTTGTGGGCTTCATATCGTTATTCCAGATTGACACAAGTCAAGCCAGACAAGACTTTCGGCGGGCGGACCCCTAAAATGGAGTGGATGGTCTCAAAACTGTTGATGCTCGGGTGCTGCGCCGCCGCCTTCGCTGCCCAAGGCCCCCTGAAAGTATTCCCGTACTCCTATACGCAGGAAGACCTGCCCAACGGATTGCGGCTCATCACCGTGCCGACCGATTACCCTAACATCGTGGCCACGTACATCGTGGTGCAGACCGGGTCGCGGAACGAGGTGGAACCGGGGCACACCGGGTTCGCTCACCTGTTCGAACACCTGATGTTCAAGGGGACGGAAAAGTTCCCATCCGCCAAATATGACGAGATGCTGAAACATATAGGAGCGGCTTCCAACGCCTTCACCAACGATGACTTCACGTGTTACTACACGACGTTCTCGAAGGAGGATCTTCCCACGGTGCTGGCCATGGAAGGGGACCGGTTTCAAAACCTGAAATACAGCGAGCCGGAATTCAAGACGGAGACGCTGGCCGTGCTGGGCGAGTACAACAAGAACAGTTCCAGCCCGTTCTCCAAATTGGGAGAAGTCCTGGACGATACGGCGTTTGACCGCCACACCTACAAGCACACCACCATGGGGTTCCTGAAGGACATTCAGGACATGCCCAACCAGTTCGAGTACAGCCTGAAGTTCTTCGACCGCTACTACCGGCCGGAATACACCACTATTATTGTGGTGGGTGACGTGAAGCCCAAGCCCACGCGGGCATTGGTCGACAAGTACTGGGGCGACTGGAAGCACGGCAGCTACAAACCGGAGATCCCGGTGGAGCCCCCGCAGAAGGCGCCGCGAACCAACCACGTGGACTGGCCAAGCCCCACGCTGCCCATCGTGACCATCGCGTTTAAGGCGCCGGCCTATGACGATGCCACCAAGGAAGCGGCGGCGCTGGATGTGCTGGCATTCCTGGCGTTTTCTGCGAACTCAGACCTGTACCAGAGCCTGGTAGTCCAGGAGCAGAAGGCCGATTTGCTTTCCGGTTCTTCGCCGAACAATGTGGATCCCTCGCTGTTTGAGATTATCGCGCGCGTGAAGAAGCCCGGCGATATCGAATTTGTGCGGGACCGGATTCTGGCCGCCATCCGGGGTTTTCAGGACAAGCCCGTGGATCGCGCGAGGCTGGACGCGGTGCGCAAGCGCTTGCGGTATTCGCTGGCGTTGCGGATGGACAGCAGTGACGCCATCGCCGGAATCCTGGCCCGTTACGTAGCGCTGCGGCGCACTCCCGAGTCGATGAACCGGTTGTTTGAGCAGTACGCGCAATTGACTCCCGAAGACGTGCAGCAGGCGGCAGCGAAATACCTGGTGGAAAGCGGAAGGAGCATCGTCACGCTGACTGGCCCGGACGGCGCCTCAGGAGGCGGTCAATGAGACTCCTGGTCGCCTTTTTCCTGGTGGTATCGAGCGCGTGGGCGCAAATCCGTGTGATGGCGTTGCCGGGCAAGTCGCCGCTGGTGACATTCCGGATAGTGTTCGCGGTAGGGTCGGAAGCGGATCCGGCCGGGAAACCGGGGCTGGCTTACCTCACCGCCATGATGATCGCCGAGGGCGGCACGAGGGACTTGACCTACCAGCAGGTCACCGAAGTGATGTTCCCCATGGCCGCGTCGGTGAGCGCACAGGTGGACCAGGAGATGAGCACGTTCGCCGGCGCGACCCACGTGGACAATCTGAACCAGTATTACCAGTTGCTGCGCGCCCTGCTCCTGGACCCGGGCTGGCGCGAGGACGATTTCAAGCGCGTGAAAGACGACGCTATCAACTACCTGAAAGTCGGACTGCGCGGCAACAACGACGAAGAACTGGGCAAGGAAGTGCTATACCAGAACATCTACGAAGGCACACCGTATGGGCACTACTCCGTGGGCACGGTCAGCTCTCTCAAGAAGATCACGCTGGATGACCTCAAGCAGTTCTATCGCACGCAGTATAGCCAGTCGAACCTGATTCTGGGGATCGCCGGCGGCTATCCGCCGGCCTTCGTGGAGACCATGAAGAAGGATTTCCACAAGCTGACGGAAGGGGCGGGCTTCCGGCCCAGGATGAAACCGCCGGCGCTGATCGAAAGCACCCGGGTGGAGATCGTGGACAAGGACACGCGCTCGGTGGCGTACTCGATCGGGTTCCCCATCGGCGTGACGCGTCAGAGTCCGGATTATCCCGCGCTGCTGCTGGCGGCATCTTACCTCGGCCAGCACCGCATGTCGGGCGGCGTGCTCTACGACCAGATGCGGGAAAAGCGCGGGCTGAACTACGGCGACTACGCCTACATCGAGTACTTTCCGCGGGGCATGTTTCTGATGGAGCCCAACCCCAACCTGGCGCGGCACTATCAGATCTTCCAACTGTGGATCCGCCCGGTGGAACCGCCGTCCGCGAAGTTCGCGCTGCGCCTGGCCTTGTACGAGTTGGACAAGCTGATCAAAGAGGGTATCCCGCAGGACGGCTTCGAGCGCACGCGCGACTTTCTCACGAAGTTCGTCAACGTGCTCACGCGGACCAAGCGCGCCGAATTGGGGTACGCCATCGACAGCATCTACTACACGATCCCGAGCTACGGCGAACAGATCAAGACGGCGCTCGCGAAAATGACGCGCGACGATGTGAATCGCGCCATCCGCCGCTACTTGCGGACCGACCGCGTGGTGATCGTGGCGGTATCGAAGAACGGCGAGGAGTTGAATCGCTTGCTCGCCAGCGACGACCCATCCCCCTTGACCTACAATTCGCCCAAGCCGGCGGCCATCACGGAGGAGGACAAGATCGTGGAGAAATGGCCGCTACATCTGCGCCCGGAGGACATCACGGTGAGGCCCGTGGCGGAGGTGTTTCAGTAACGCGGGCCTTCGAGCTTGTGGTCCAAAACGAAGCGAGATTTCAATGCCTACGGACAAGATCACAGTAGACCGGTACGTGTGCCCGGACTGCTTTAGCGATGAAGCGTTAAAACGCTTTGCACATACCCGCGCGGTCCGGAACGAATGCGATTTTTGCGGTTCTCGATCGGACGTTCAAATTGCCGCGCCATGGGACGATGTTGTCGTTACCATTCGCGACGGTCTCCAATCGTCCTACACGACGGATTGTCCTTGCACTCCGTTGTCGTCCGGGCCGAAACTTACCACGCGTATCCTGTTGGAAAAAGGTGACCGGAACGCCAGGCCGATTGTACTACCGGCCATCCGGACTGCAAAGGTCCTTGAAGAAGCTGTCCGCGCGATCGGCGTTGCGAAGTGGTATCCGCTGATGGGCACTGATCTCCCCTACGGGCGGCTGCGACTCGGTTGGAAGCATTTCTGCTCCCGCATCACCGAGAAGAGTCGGTTCTTCTTCATTGCTCCGATGCGTGGCGATGTGACGCTTCTTGAACCCGAACGCTTTCCGACCACAGCCATTTTGGATGAACTTGCCGATCTTGTGATTATGAATCATTCCTTCGACCCAGAAAACGATGTTCTGTGCGCAACAGACGGAATCTTTGATCCCACCAACAAAAGGAACTCTATTCCCGGAACACCGAATGCATGGACGTGAATACCAGCCTCGGCAAAACTGTGGGGCATCATTACGGCGCCTCTCAACGATTCAAGGTGCGTGTAGCTTCCCCGATTGTCCAGGTAGTTATGCAGGACCAGAAAAATTCGGATCGAAGTAGGTGCCGCGCTGCGCCATCAGGTCCAGCGTGGCGTCCTCCAGAAAGGTGCCGTGCTCGATCGAAGTGCAGCCTGCCAGGACCGCCGCCTTGGCGCCGGCATCGCCGATCGCGTGTACCACCGTGCGCAGCCCGCTGGCCTTAGCTTCGCTGCATACGGCCTGGATCTGCTCATCGGCCATGCTTTGATTTCCGCCCGCGCCGAGACCCGTGGTGGCGAACAGTTTGATGAGATCGGCGCCTTCCGTCCTGGTAAGGCGGACCAGGGCGCGGAGGGCCTCCGGGTCTCCGCTGCGATCGTTGATCTGGCGGAGGGACGTCAGAATGCGCGGCCCCGGCAACACTCCTGATTGATCCGGTCTCGCACCACGGCATCGATGGCCGCCCCGACTCTTTGGACCGTAGTGAAGCCGTCTTCGAGTGTGAGCCATGCGTCTCCAGCCGTATAGAGCGCGGCGTCTTCGGGCTTGTCGCCTCCGCTCACCGACTTATGGTTGGCGTCCATGTGCCGGTTGAGGTGGACGTGGGTATCGATCCACCCGGGCATCACGGTGAGGCCGCGCAGATCATCGGTGGCCTTCTCCTTCCGCGCCGACACCGATTGAATCCGCGAGCCCTGGATGACGATCTGCTGATTCTTCAGCACGCCGCCCCTGCCATCGAGGAGCGTGCTGGTCTGGATCACGATGCTGCCGGAAGGGGGCTGGGCCAATGCGATCGCGGCTGACAGGGCCAGGAAAATCGGGCGGAGGCGCATCTCCCGATTGTAGGCTGGTCAGGCGCCTTACGGGTGCTTGATGGCCGCCGTCCAGTTGACCAGCAAGGTCACTGGCGGCGTAACGGGTTCCGGCAGCGGATCGATCAAGAGAAAGCGCCGGCCGTCCGGGCTGACGTCGAAAAAGCGGGTCACGCTCTGGCGCACCTCAAACAGGGGCCTTGGGGTACCGGTTTCAAACCGGTCTCCAGCTCTCACCGCCGCAACCATCAGTTTGCGATCCGAGGCGATGTAAAACAGTTCCTTCCCGTCTCTGCTCCAGACTGGACGAGTGCCTCCGTTTACGGAAATCTTCCACTTGCTCCCGAGTGCCGGGAAGGACTGAACGTAAATCTCGTCCCTGGACGTCTCGTCGGAGGTGTAGGCCAACCACCGGCCATCCGGGGACAGGTCGGCGCGATGCTCGTTAAACTCGCTTGCCAGCAGCGGAAACGGCTTCCCATCGCCGCCTAGGGGCAGCACCCAAAGGTCGTATTTCGTCTTGGGGTCGATTTGATAGTAGATCAGGTAGCGCCCGTCGCGCGACCAATCGCTGGGAAACTTGTCCGCCGGCGAAGCCACCAGAAGTTCTTCCTTTCCGCTGGTGCCAACCGACTTCTGATAGAGATCAAAGTGGCCGCTACGGTTGCTGCCGAAAGCAATGTGGCTGCCGTCGGGCGACCAAACCGGGTAGCCGTCCTGCCTGGGATCGAAAGTGAGGCGGGATGGAGTACCGCGCGCCAGGTCATACAACCAGACGTCGTAGGTTCCCGACTGCGGATCCAGGCGATCGACCGCCAGCGTGGCGCCGTCGGGAGAGATCGCGGGTTTGACATAGGTGCCGGGCTCGCCAATGGCTCCCAGTTTCGTCCCGCGACGGTCGTACCAAGTGAGCTGCGAGTTCAGAGCGGCGTCGCCGGAGTAGTGCGCCACAACGCCGGTCTCGGAAGCGGTAAAACTGCCCTGGACGTTCCCGGTGATCGAATCCACCTGCCCGGCAATCGGGAACGGCTCGCCGCTGGTGCGGAGACGTCCGGCATCGAAGGCCTCGGCCATCAGCGTACGCTCGCGTACGAAGAGGAGGAAGCCGGGCGGAGAATAAACCGCGTTGGAGCTGACGGTCCGTAGCCGCTGCCTCTCCTTCGATTCCAGATCGGCCGCGTAGATCGCGGTCTTGGTTGGATCCGAACTTCGGCCGGTATATAGGAAATGCCGTCCGTCGGGCAGGAACCAAGGCCAACGATGCGAAACTTCTCCCAGCGACCCATCGAGAGAGGTGACCGGCGCCGGGCTGCCTCCCACGGAGGCCACCCGATAGAGGACATCGCTGGTGGAGGGCGCAAACACGATCGTGCCGTTCCGGCTCCAGGAACCGCCCCGTCCCAGCATGGCATCGCACAGCACAACCGCGGGCCCACCCCTCAAGTTCACCTTCTTGAGCTTTCCACCCGAGAAAAATGCGACCGCGTCGTTTTGGGGCGACCAGAACGGGTTATAGGCACTCTCCGTACCGGCCACCGGCCATGCAGACAGGGAATCGAGGTCGCGAACCCACAGTTGCGTCTTGCCCTCGCTGGTGGCGGCGAACGCCAGCCTGCGGCCGTCCGGAGAGAGGGCCGGCAGACTGCTGCCGACGAAGCTCGCGTGCTCCGGAGGCAGTATGGAGACCTTCATGAAGCGCGGTTCCTGGTAGGGACGACGTTGCAGGATCCAACCCGCCACCACCAGCGCGAGCAACAGCGCCACACCCGCAATCACCCAGGCTCGCGTCGCCCGAGGGGCGGTGCGCGGCGGCCGGATTTCAAGCTGAGAGTCTTCGCTTTCGGCAAGCCACTGCAATTCCAGCAGGAGATCGTGGGCCGTCTGGCGCCGCTCTTCCCGATCCTTGGTCAGGCAGGTTCGCACCAGGTGTTCGAGCGCCGGGAGACGTGAGCCGGTGGATTCCGGCATGGCTGGGATTGGCGGTGGGTCGCGCGCCAGAATGTTGGCGATGGTGATGGCCTCGGTATTGCCCTGAAACGCGCGGCAACCCGTGATCATTTCATAGAGCACCGCTCCGAACGCGAAGATATCGCATCGGGCGTCCGCCTCTTTGCCTTCGAGCAACTCGGGCGCCAGGTATTGACATGTCCCGAGTAGCGGGCCCTGGGCGGTCAGAGTGTGGGTCCTATCGATGGTTCGCGACGCAAACCCGGCGCTGGATCGGATCTTCGCCAGGCCGAAGTCGAGAAGTTTGGCTCCCGCCTTCGTGATCATGATGTTGCCCGGTTTGAGATCGCGGTGGATCACCCCCTGCCGGTGCGCCCGGTCCAACGCGTCGACGATCTGTGCGCCATACTCCAATACCTTGCCGATGGGGAGAGGCCCGCGGGACAGGAGCTTGGCAAGCGTCTCGCCTTCCACATATTCCATGACCAGGTACGCACACCCGTCCTGATTCCCCACATCGTAGAGCGCACAGATGTTCGGACAGTTCAGGCTGGAGATGGCGCGCGCCTCGCGGTCGAACCGCTCGCGAGCCGCGGGGCTGTCGATGCCGGCGGAGAGAATTTTGACGGCGACGATTCGGTCCAGCCTCGTATCACGAGCGCGATAGACCTCGCCCATTCCGCCGATGCCAAGGAGAGAGACGATCTGATAGGGCCCTAGCCGGTCCCCCGCTACGAGCGGCATGTAGACACGATTATACCGCGCCAGGTGGGACAGCCCCGCCCATCATGATTTCAGGCCAGCGGCGTTGCCGCCGGAGATAGGCCAAACGGCCAGGTCGAATAGTCAGGCCAATGGCCAGGCCAAACGGCACTGTCCTCTTTTGTGTTCACCAGCCGTCACTCTTCTCTAAGAGCAATTACAGGCTCAACCAAAGCGGCGCGGCGCGCCGGAACCCAGCAGGCCAACAGGCCGACGACCGCCACCAACAGCACGGCGGCGGCGTAGACCTGCGGGTCGGAGGCCCCGGATCCGTAGAGGAGATGCCGGACGACGCGCGTTCCGGCGACGGCCCCGAACACGCCAAAGGCAACGCCAAGGAAGACTACCGTCATGCCTTCGCGGATCACCATGGCAAGCACCGAAATCGATCTGGCCCCTACCGCCATGCGGATACCGATCTCCTTCGGCGATTTCGAGCGCGGAGACGCCGCGTGCCTGGCGGCACTCTTCTTTCACCGGATCCAGTCCGCCCAAGGCCAGGCGGGCTTGCCGCAGCGCTTCTGGCCGGGCCAGGCCGGAGCGCTCGAGCTTTTCGGCCTCGCGCTCGATGTGGAAGCGCAGCATCGGCACGCTGCAACAGGCCATGGAGGCGATCGAGGCGGGCGCCGATGGGCTGGGCCCACCTGTTCGTCGGACCTGCGTCCGATCCGGAATTCGGCAAACTCGCTGGCGCGCACCACATTTTTGTGGTCCCCACGTTATCCGTGCTGCAGACGATTTGCGCCACCAGGTACGATGCGGGGTTAGCCGACGACCCGCGGCTCAAGCCGTACCTGACTCCCAGTGCGAGTGCAGCCATGAAGCGGAGCTTTGGCATGGCGGCGAAAATCAGTTGCGAAGGCGCTGATCAAGCGGTGCGGCAATTGAAGACGGCGCATGTCCCATTCTCGCGGGTACCGACACGGGCAATCCAGGTACCACGCAAGGCGCCAGCGTTCACGGCGAGTTGGAATTGTTGGTGCGCTCCGGACTGACTCCGGTGGAAGCTCTGCGCGCAACCACCGCGTCCACGGCTGCGGCTTTCCACCTGGAGGATCGCGGGCAGATCGCACCGGGGAAGAGAGCGGACCTGGTGCTGGTCAACGGCGATCCCACGGCCGACATTCGCAGCACGCGCGATATCGTGGCCGTCTGGGAGGCCGGCCATGAGGTCGATCGCGGCGCCTGGAAAGTGTCGGTCGCAGAGGCAAATGGCCGGCGGAAAGTCGGTGGCGAAGATGGAGGTCGCGCCAGGTGGAGCTGAGGGGAGCAAGAGCTACTTGCAGGTGACTGGAGAAGTCCTGGAGGGATTTGGATTCCCCTGGTCGGGCGTGTCGTTTTGTCGCGGGCGATCCAGACGTTCGTCGCCGGACCCGATTGGAAACAATTCACGATGCCCCTTGCGAGTTACGGAGGCATCGATGGGAGCGACATCATGGGTTTCGTGTGGGCGGCTGGGCCGCAGACCGGGAAGTCTGTATTGGGACTCGACAATATCCGTCTGCAGTGACGGAATGCCGTGGTGGGGCAGGCCGCTTCGCCTGGCGTGTCATTTCTTTCAAGGGGTGTGGTGTGGAAGGACGGGGCTGCGAGGTCCCTCCTACCGAATTCGGTAGGCACTCGGTGCCTGTCCGGGCAGGTCCATGACCTGCCCTACGTGGCTTCAGGCGGAGAATGTGCGAATGAAATCGAGGTCGCCCTCGACAAAATCGAATTCGGTGAGCCTGTGGGGAGGCTCCCAGCACATTTCGTGGAAGATCAAGTTGCGCGGCTCGCCTTCGAATTCCAAGACGCGGAAGAAGATGAGGAGGATCGGGTGCTTGCCGGGGTACGTGTACTCGTATCGCGTGATCTCCTCGCCAGTGGCCCCACGAATATCGAGTTCCTCTTCCAGTTCGCGGCTCAGTGCGCCGGCGGGCGCTTCGCCATCCTCCACCTTGCCGCCGGGAAACTCCCATTTCAGCGGATGGGACTGTTCCGGTTTCCTGCGGCAGATCAGGATCCGCCCGTCGCGCTCGATGATCGCCGCCGCCACCTGAACCATCTCCATATTGGAGCACATTGGGAGCAGATTGGTGTGCATATACGCATTGAGGAATTCTGGGTGGCCACTAATGAACACGGATGATTTTAAGACATTTGTCTCGCTCAGGTATAACTGATCTAAGTAGTTAGAGCAGAATTAGTCTCATTAGAAGAAACAAGATTGGCTGGAGGAAGGTAGAGGAATCGAACCCCCATGGTTCATCACCATGCCCCGGTATTCGAAGCCGGTTGCCGGCCATTCAGCGGTACCTTCCTTTGGAGTGGGAGGCGAGACTCGAACTCACTAAGACCGGCTTTGCAGACCGGCGCTTCGACCACTTCAGCATCTCCCACATGGCACCCCGGGGGTGATTCGAACACCCAATTGCAGGTTTGGAATCTGCTATCCTCACCATCGGAAACCGGGGCGTTTGCGCGAAGCGATGTTAGTTGCGCGGGCTGAGGCCGCACAGATTCGAAAGATGTAAGACTGGAAACTTACAGACTAGAGACAGGACACCACGAGCGCCGACATGAGAGCCGGTGTGAGAGGGAACCGTGACTGGACAACGAAAGCTGCATCTGAAACTACTTTACAACGAAAGACAATACGTGTCAAGAGTCAAAGTAACATGATGCTGGATGAGCGGCCGGAACCGCGGCGCGCCAAATTGAACTATACTTTGCACAATAGCAGCCTGGTGGTGCATGGATGTATTCGGAACGTCTGATCGAACACTTTCAGAATCCTCGCAATGTGGGCGAGCTGCCGGCGCCGGCCCTGGTGGTGGAAGTATCGAACCCGGCCTGCGGCGACATTCTGCGGCTCTCGGCGCGGTTCGAACGGGATGTGGCGGTTGAGGTGCGGTACAAGGTGCGGGGCTGTACGGCTTCGATTGCGGCGGGTTCTGCGTTGACCGAATGGCTGACCGGGAAAACACGCGCGGAGATCGCGGGCTTTCGGGCTTCGTCGGTAGAGGACGCGGTGGGAGGTCTGCCGGCTGAGTCCAAACACGCGGCCGTGCTTTGCGCGGAAGGCGTCAAGGCGTTGCTCAGGCGATAGTGTAGCCACCCGGATCGCGCCGGAGCCTCAACTAACCGGAAGCCAGCCGTCGATACCGGCTGGCGAAGTGGATCAGCGGCTCGCCGGCGGCCACGCGGGCGCTCACCATTTCTCCTACGAGAATATCGTGGTCTCCCGAAATGAAACGCTGGACCACGGCGCACTCGATGGCCGCCAGCACTCCCGGCAGCAGCGGCACCCCAGTTGCGCCGGGATGCCATTCCAACCCGTTGAACCGATCCCCGTTCTTGCGCGCAAAACGCTCGGAGAGCCCCTGCTGGTTCTCGGCCAACACGTTGATTCCGAAGTAACGCGCAGCGCGAAACAGGCCGATGGTCGTCACCTCATGGCCCAGGCAGATCAGGACCAGCGGTGGGTTCAGGGAAACCGACGTGAAGGAGCTCACGGTGAGCCCGTGGGGGGCTCCCTCGGCGTCCAGAACGCTGGCGACCGTGACCCCCGTCGGAAAGCGCCCGCAGGCGTGCCGGAATTCCTCACTTGTGACCGGCGCCATGCGCCCCCCGGGCCCCTCGCTTGACATGAGTATAAATTCAATCCTATCATGTGGTTGACTGATGCGGGAACCAAGCTCGCGCCGCCCGGAACGTCCGGAACGGACCGCCGGCACGGATTTCCGGCACGGATTTCCGGGACGGATTCGTCCCGAACGTTCCGAACGTTCCGAACGCGCCCCGGGGGTCCGCACCCCGGATGCCCTGAGAAGGAGGCTGTTTTGATCAAGCTGGACATCATCAACGAGGTCGTAAACAGGACCGGCATCACGAAGACCAAAGCCGAAATGGCCGTTGAGACGGTTTTTGAATCCATGAAGAAGGCGCTCGAGCAGGGCGACCGCATTGAGCTGCGTGGCTTTGGCGTGTTCAACGTCAAGCCGCGCAAGACGGGGATCGGGCGAAATCCGCGCACCGGCGCGGAAGTCTCCATCCCGCCCGGGAAGGCCGTGCGGTTCAAGCCGGGCAAGGAGTTACAGACGCTGCAGTAAGCCCAGGCTGACAGCGGCAGTTTTATTGTGTCCTCCCAGGATTTCTCGCCTGCGTCCTACCCGTTCTACGCGGAGAACGGCGCCCATCCTCCCTGTGTGCCTGTGCGGGCGCGCACACGCGAACGGTATTGGCTTTACGGTCTGTTGTTTGCCATGACCCTGCTGACCACTACTGTTGTGGGGGAGGCCATGCAGGCCGATTTCGCCCGCAACCTGCCCTTCGACGTCGAAAACGGTTTCACGCTCTACCTCGCGTTTTGGCGGCATCCGGCCGGCCTGCTGCAGGGACTGCCCTACTCCCTGACGTTGCTGGCAACCCTGCTGGCCCACGAATTCGGGCACTACCTGGCCGCGATGTATCACCGGGTCGACGCCAGCCTGCCGTACTTCATGCCTTCGCCGCTGCTGGGCACGTTCGGGGCTTTCATCCGGGTGCGGTCGCCGATCTATTCCAAGCGGGTGCTGTTCGATATCGGGATCGCGGGTCCTTTGGCCGGGTTCGTGTTTCTGCTGCCGGCGCTCGCGGTGGGCCTGGCGTTTTCGAAAGTGATCCCGGGGATCGCGCACCAGGGCAGCCTTCAATTCGGCGTGCCCTTGCTGCAGTGGCTGATGGAGAGCGCCATTTTCCCAGGGGCACCTACGGCCGATATATACCTGCACCCGGTGGCTCGCGCCGCGTGGGTGGGGATGTTCGCCACCGCCATGAACCTGCTGCCGATCGGACAGTTGGACGGCGGCCATCTGGTGTATTCTTTTTTTCCGCGGCTCCATGGCACGGTGTCCAAGGTCGTTTGCGTATTGATGCTGATTCCGGCCGCCGTCCTGATCGGCCGCTATCTCGGCTTCGGCGGCCTGCCCACCTCGGGCATGTGGACAGGATGGTCCTTTTGGGGTCTTGTACTGCTCTGGCTGGGGAGGCGTCATCCAGTGATTCACGATCCCACGGAGCTGACGCCAGGCCGCCGCACCCTGGGGTGGATCGCCCTTCTCGTTTTCATCCTCTGTCTCACGTTGGAGCCCATCTCGGCGGGCGGACTTTGACCGCGCATGAAGATCACGGCGACGATCATCACCCTCAACGAGGAGCGCAATATCGCCCGCGCCATCGAGAGCCTGCGCTGTTCCGATGAGATCCTGATCGTCGATAGCGGTTCGGTGGACCGCACGGTGGAACTGGCCGAAAAGCTGGGCGCGCGTGTGATTGAAGCCGGATGGCGCGGCTTCGCGGGCCAGAAGAACTGGGCAGCCGAGCAGGCCAGTCACGATTGGATTCTGTCGCTGGACGCCGATGAAGCGCTGAGCGAAGCGCTCGAAGCCGAAATCTGGAACGTGAAGAAGAATGGGCCGCTTTACGACGGGTACACCATGCCTCGCCTGGCCTGCTACCTGGGGCGCTGGATCCTGCACTCGGGCTGGTACCCGGACCGCAAGGTACGGCTGTACGACCGGCGAAAGGGGACGTGGGTCGGCAATGTCGTGCATGAAAGCGTACAGGTGGATGGCCGCGTGGGGCACCTGGAAAGCAACCTCCTGCACTTCACCTGCGATTCGCTTTCCGAGCATCTGCGGACCCTGGACCGGTACACTACGCTGGCCGCGCAAGAGCTTGCCGCCCGCAAGGTGAAAGTGCCCCTCTCGCGGGTCATCCTGGACCCCGCCTGGACATTCGCGAAGACCTATTTCCTACAGCGCGGATTCCTGGACGGTCTGGAAGGCCTCATCATTGCGTACATGGCGGCGTTCTACACATTCCTGAAATATTCCAAAGCGAGAATTATGAGCTGATGCGCATCCTGCACCTCGATGCCGGCAGAGAGATGCGCGGAGGCCAGTGGCAGGTGCTGCGCCTGATCGACGGGCTGGCGGCCGCCGGTGTGGAATCCACACTGCTGGCGCGGGCCGGGGCGCCCCTGTTCGAGGCCGCGCGCAAACAAGGTTGTCGCGTCGAGGGGCTAGGACTGGCTTGGACGGCGATGCTGGCGCGCAAGCATGACCTGGTGCACGCGCATGACGCTCGCGGCCACACCTTCGGCGCGATGGTGCCCGGCCGGCCGCTTGTGGTATCGCGCCGCGTCGCCTTCGCGGTGGGTGCAGTGGGCCCCCGGCGTGCCCATCTCGGCTCCAGGTGGAAGTACGGGCGAGCCGCCAGGTATATTGCGGTCTCGGAGTTTGTAAAATCCGTTTTGATCGAGGGTGGCGTGCCGGAAGAGAAGATATCGGTGGTATACGACGGTGTACCTGTCTTAGAACAGGGTAGGCAGGCCGGTGACCTGCTCCACGACATGACCTGTGTGCTTTCGCCCGCCAATGCCGGCGATCCGCGAAAGGGGGCTCCGCTGGCGCTGGAGGCGGCGCGGCTGGCGGATGTGAACCTGCAGCTCTCCTCCGATCTGGATCGCGATCTGCGCCACGCCGCGGTTTTTGTTTACGTCACCCATAGTGAAGGCCTCGGCTCCGGCGTGCTGCTGGCCATGTCGGCCGGAGTACCCGTGGTGGCCAGCCGGGTGGGCGGACTGCCCGAAGTCATCTGCCATGGAGAGAACGGTCTGCTGGTGGATAACGAACCTGGCGCCATCGCCGCCGCCATCCGGGAACTGGTCGAGAATCCGGGGCTGGCCCGGAGCATCGGCAGCGCCGCCCGGCAAACCGTTATCGAACGATTTACCGTGAACCACATGGTCCGGCGTACCATGGAGGTCTACCGTCAGGTGCTCAAGTGATCGAAGCCATTCTCGCGCTATTGTTGGGCCTGATTATCGGCAGCTTTCTAAACGTCTGCATTCACCGGTGGCCCCGGGGACGGTCGGTGATTAAGCCGCGCTCCCACTGCGTGCGGTGCCGGAAGACGATCGCGTGGTACGACAATATCCCGCTCGTCAGTTACGCGCTCCTGGGAGGCAAATGCCGTCATTGCGGCAGGCACATTTCCGCTCGCTATCCGGCAGTGGAGGCGATCACCGGCCTGCTGTTCTTTTTCTTCGTGTGGACCATCGGGCCCACTGCCGCTGCCATCAAGATGTGCGTCTTCGGCGCCATCCTGGTGGCGCTCATATTCTGCGATCTGGAGAAGCGCCTCCTGCCGGACGAACTGACGCTCGGGGGAATCCTGATCGGCTTCGCGTTTTCGATATTCGTCGAGGTGCCGAATGCCTACGCCGGCGCGCTTATCTCGATGTTCATCGGCGTCTCGGGCCGGGGGCAATGGATCGTCGAATCGGCCTGCGGAGCGCTGCTGCCGGCCCTTTTCCTGTGGGGCGGCGGCTGGATTTACGAGAAGGTGAGGCATCGCGAGGGGCTCGGTTTCGGCGATGTGAAGCTGGTCGCCATGGTGGGAAGCTTCCTGGGCCTGCAGAATGCCTTGCTGGCGCTGATCCTCGGCTCGGTCGCCGGCTCCATTCTGGGCTTCGGCTATATCAAAGCCACCGGCAAAGACGCGTCCACTTACCAGTTGCCTTTCGGCACGTTTCTGGGCGTGGCGGCGCTGGCCACGTCGTTGGCGGGGCCGAAAATTCTGGGCTGGTACAGTGGATTGTGACCGATACCTGGACCTCTTGGGCATCGAAAGGCCACCTTCCGGATTGGCAGGTCTACAGGAAATCGTGAGCCGGCACCTGTGCCGGGTACCCTTCGAAAACGTGTCCAAGCTGCTGCTCTTCGGCCGCGAAGGCGCCGGGCGCCCTACTACGGTTTCCGAGTTCCTGGACGGCATCGAGCACTACGATCTGGGCGGCACCTGCTATACCAGTAATCCGTTTCTGGCGGAGCTATTGGCGGCGCTAGGGTACGACACCGACCTGCTGGGGGCGGACATGTCCGCGCCGAATGTGCACACTGTGATCCGGGTTCGAATGGGTGGGGTAAACTACCATGTGGACGTGGGATTTGCGGCACCCTTCCGGGAGCCCATGCGATTCGACGAGCCAGCCCATGAGATCGCGGATGGCGATGAGCGATTCGTCGTGGAGAACTACTCGGTGACAGTTTTTTCCGGCCGGGAGCGCCTGTACGGGTACGTGGCACACGACCCTCCGCGATCGCTGGAGTCTTTCAGCCCGATTATCCTGGACTCCTATTCCCCCGGCCAAACATTCATGAGTTGCCTGCGCATTACCCGCTTCTTTGAAGACCATACGGCCGAGATCAGGAACACTACGCTGATTCAATCCAAGGGCGGCGAAAGCCGTCAGACCACGCTGAACAGCCTGGCAGAACTCGAGTCCGCGGTAGCCCACGATCTCGCCATGCCTCGTTGCCCGATTGAGCAGGCGGTCGCGGTGTTAGAACGAGTCACGGGGAAGCCGTTGTTTGATTGAGTGGGCTCCGAGAGGCGACGACATCACTCCCAAGCTGGAGGATTCCATGGCAGTAGCCCGAGTAGCCCGAACTATGCCTTGCAAACCACTGGAGAACGTGCGACTATTGGGTGGCTCGTAAGAGTGTCAGCCGACCCTCCCGACGGCAGTGTGCCTCCGTTTGGTCAGTTCGCCGATCCCAGAACCTACGTAGGAAGTGCCTCCGCCCAACGTAAGGGGTGCCACCTATTTAAGGTATACAGGTCCTATTATATTAAATCGGTAAGAATAATAACCGGGGAACGGGGATTTCCATGGCCCATCCAGCAAAGACCAGTGAAGCGGCGATCATTGCCGCCACGGTTGAGATCATTGAACAACGCGGAGTGGAACATCTTTCGATGCGTGCCGTCGCAAAGAAGCTTGGGTTGGCGCCAAATGCGCTCTACTATCGCTTCCCGGAGCGGAAAATGCTGGAGGCTGCGGTTGCGACCGAGGGAAAGCGGCGTATCAACGCGGTCTTGAAGAAGACAGTGGCCCGCTTGCAAGGGGAGGACGCCGTCCGCCGCGCGTGCAGCGCATACCTGCGATTTGGCCGCTCGCACCCGGCGGTATACGCCATGATGATGAAAGGGTATCCGCAGGTGCAGGAGTTGCTGGCAGAGAGAGAAAGTTTCCGCGAGGTCTCACTGAGCTTGTTCGCGGGTGTGGGAGACCAGCGCGCGGCCTCGCAGGCACGCTTCGCCTTGTGGGCATTGCTGCATGGATTCGTCGAACTTGAAAGGGAAGGGTTGTTAGAGCCCCACGAGGTGTCGGCTGGCGCCTCGTTCGGAGTTACGGCCCTGATGGCAGGCCTATCGAGGCAGTGACGCCTCACCGGGGCCGTCCAGCGCTTCCCGCACATACTTCCAGACCAGGCGCTACAATACAACTCCACCCGTAATCCCCGGACATTTCTGTTGCGTACCCTGCTTCGGCTGCTCCGCGTTGCCTCTTAGTGTTTCTTGATACAATCAGGGTGAAAATGTACACTGTCCAACATTAGCCTTGATAACGTCAATGCTGCCGCAGAGATCCGCAACGGTGATGAGGGTGCCTGCCAATCAGCCGCGGGCGGAACGGGAAAGAAAAAAACGTGAGCCAGGAAGAAGAACCCCCAATGGTCCCGGTGGCTGGTATTGGCGCGTCGGCCGGCGGCTTGGAAGCCTTTACCAGTTTGCTCAAGCACCTTCCCCTGGATACCGGCCTGGCATTTGTCCTGGTTCAACACCTCGATCCGACGCACCAGAGCAGCCTGAGCGAGATCCTCGGTCGTGCGACCACGATGCCGGTCAGGGACGCCGGCGATGGCATGCCGGTAGAACCCAACCACGTGTACGTCATACCGCCCAACGCTGAGCTGACAATAGCCAATCAGGTGCTGAAACTGAGCCCCCGCGGTCGAATGGCGGGGCCACACATGCCCATCGACCGCTTCTTGCGGTCGCTGGCCCTGGAGTGTCGCAGCAGGGCGATTGGCGTGATTCTTTCCGGCGCCGGTTCCGATGGGGCGCTCGGCCTGCAGGCGGTCAAGGAGGCGGGCGGTGTCACGTTCGCACAGGACCCGGCGACCGCGGAATTCGCCAGCATGCCCCAGATGGCGGAGGCGGCCACCTGCGTCGATTTCCTTCTGCCCCCGGCGCAAATCGCCGCGGAGTTGGCGAGGATCGCGCGGCACCCTCACTTTCCGGTTGCGCCAACGGCGGAACGGGAGGGCTCGCCGAAGGAAGCGAACGCTGGACTCGACGACATCCTTGCGGTGATGCGCGAGACAACCGGCATCGACTTTTCACTTTACCGGGAAACGACCGTACAGCGCCGAATTATACGCCGCCTGGCTTTGCGGAACATCGTTAGCATCGAAGAGTACGCGGCACAACTCAGGCAGGATCCCGGCGAGCGCAGTTTGCTGCAGAGAGACCTCCTCATCAGTGTGACGAGCTTCTTCCGCGATCCCAAATCGTTCGATGCGCTCAGCAGGCTCGTCTTCCCTGCGATCGTTCAGAATCGGCCCGCAGGCGCGGTGATTCGGATCTGGGTGCCAGGATGCGCCACGGGGGAAGAGGCTTACTCGATTGCCATTTCGTTGCGGGAGTACCTGAAGGAAGCAGGTGTGGCTTTCCCTGTCCAGATTTTCGCTTCCGATATCAGCGAGGCTGCCATTGAGAAAGCCCGCAGCGGCAAATACCTGGAGAACATCGCCGCGGATGTCAGCCCGGAACGCCTGGATCGGTACTTTACAAAAGTCGACGGTCGCTACCAGGTCAGCAGAGATCTGCGCGATCTGTGCGTATTCAGCAGGCACAATCTAATCGACGATCCGCCTTTCGCGAGATTGGACCTGATCAGTTGCCGCAATGTGATGATTTACCTGGGAGCCGTTCAAAAGAACATAATCCCTCTGTTCCATTTCGCGCTCAAGCAAAACGGATTCCTGATGCTGGGCCGGTCAGAGACTGCGAGTTTTGACAATCTGTTCTCGATCATCGACGGCGAGCACAGAATCTACGCGAAAAAGGAGACGGCGCTAAGACCAAGCCGTCACGCTCGCGCCGGCATACTCCGTCGGGTCACCGATGCGGGCAAGAGGGCGCCAAAGGCGCCGATGACCGCACTCCGGGCCGTGGACATGGGACAGGCGGTCGATCGCATGCTCCTGTCGAAATACAGCCCGGCAGCCGTGTTGGTGGATGAAGGACTGGAGGTGTTTGAAGTCCGGGGCGATGCCACTCCGTTCTTCAGGTTGCCGGTGGGAAGGATGAGTTTCAATCTGTTGAAAATCATCCCGGACACCGGACTCTTTCTGGAAATCGAGAAGCTGGTTCATCAGGCCGCGGAGACTGGAGAAGCGGCGCGCCGGGTGCGGGTACCGTACGAATCGGGTCACAGTATCCGCGAAGTGAATATCGAGGTGACGCCGCTATACGGCAACCTGCCATCTAGCAACCAACGCCTCGGGCTATTGGTCCTTCTCGAGCCTGCCCAGAAGGTGGAGAAACACGTTTCAAAGTCCCGGGGAAAGGCGCGTGAGCGCGAAGTAGCTGTCGCTGACAGAAACCGTCAGATCGCCAGGCTGAAGCAAGACGTCGAGGAAGCGCGCCGACGGCTTCTGTCCGTGGTTGAGGAACACCAAATATCGGACGAGGAGAGCCAGAGCACTGCCGAGGAGGTGCAATCTACAAACGAAGAGCTGCAAAGTCTCAACGAAGAACTGGAGACGGCGAAGGAAGAGCTGCAAGCCACAAACGAGGAACTGATCACGATCAACCAGGAACTGGAGTCGAAGAACCTGGCGCTCACCCAGTCACGCAACTTCGCAATGTCAATTGTCGAAACGGTCCCGGTACCCCTGCTGGTGCTGGATAACGAATCGCGGATCAGGACCGTAAATGAATCATTCTCGAAAACGTTTCGGATACCGGCGCGAGATGCCGAAGGTCAGCTTCTTTACTCGCTGGGCGGAGGCAGTTGGGACATCCCTGGCCTTCGCGATCTTCTGGATCGCGTTTTGCCGGCCGGCGGATCGTTTGCTGACTTTGAATTTAGGCGGGAGTTCCCGTCGATCGGGACTAGAGACTTGATATTCAACGGCTGTCGCCTTGAACATCTGGATCTGATTCTCGTCGCGATCAATGATGTCACCGTGCGCAAGGAGGCCGAAAAAGCTTTCCTGGAGAGCCAGGAAGCTCTTCGCCGGGCGGAGAAGATGGAGGCGATCGGTAGACTATCCGGTGGTATTGCCCACGACTTCAACAACCTGCTGACGGCCATCATCGGCTACAGCCTTCTTGTCAAGGATACTCTGCGGGAAGGCCACCAAGCCATCGAGTACGTGCACGAAATCGAAACCGCCGCGCAGAGGGCAGCCGCTCTCACCGATCAACTGCTCGCATTTAGCCGGCGGAAAGTTCTGCAGCCCAAGGTCTTCGACGTGAATACGGTGGTTGCCGACTTCGAGAGAATGCTGCGGCGCATCGCGGGTGAGCAGATCAAGATCGTGGTTCGCCCCGCCTCCGCTCTATGGCGGGTGAGAGCCGATCCGGGTGAAATTGGGCGCGCACTGATGAACCTCTGCCTGAATGCCCGCGACGCCATGCCCGCGGGAGGAACGCTCACAATCCACACTTCAAATGTGACGCTCGCCGAGGCGGAGGCTCACCTGCACAACCTCGGACCCGGTCAATACGTCGAGCTGGGTATTCGCGATACCGGGATCGGCATGGACCCCGAGACACAGACCCACGTCTTCGAACCATTCTTCACCACCAAAGAGACCGGCAAGGGAACGGGCCTGGGCTTGGCCACGGTTCTCGGTATTGTGGAGCAGAGCGGGGGCGCAATTTGGTGCCACTCTGAACTCGGGCAGGGCACGAAATTCAAGATCCTCCTGCCGGCTGTAGCGGCGGTGTCAGACCGGGGCGAGCGTCCCGCGGGTGAATTGGCCGAAGCGCCCAGAGGCTCCGCCGAAGTTGTCCTGCTGGTGGAGGATGAGGACCAGGTCCGGAGGCTCGCGAGCAAGATCCTGCAAGGCTGCGGATATGTCGTCATCGAGGCTCGAGATGGACACGAGGGAATCTCCGTGTGCGAAGCGCATTTGGGGAAGATCGACCTGCTCCTGAGCGATGTCGTAATGCCGGAACTGGGCGGCCGTGAACTTGCCGAGCGCGTTCTGACGATGAGACCCGGTGTCAAGGTGCTGTTCATGTCCGGCCACACGCAAGATGTAGTTCTGAAGGAAGGCGTCGAGGCGGGTACTCCGTTCCTGCAGAAGCCCTTTGCGCCATCTGACCTCGCTCGCAAGGTGCGAGAGATCCTTGATTCGCAAGGCCGGTCCCAGCGCACCGGGAAGGCCTGACCGAGCTGCCGTCCACGGCGGCCGACGATTTCGCCATGCCCGATTGGCGGAGCCGGCGCAGATAACCCAAACCTGCGACCTGTTGCTGCACTATGACACAATGGTCATTCCGTATGCGAGTGGCTCTTTTTGTCTTATTCTGCCTGGCCCGCGCGGCGTATGCGCAAACACCCCTTGGCACCGTCACGGGACTGGCCATCGATCCCTCGGGCGCTGCCATTCCGAATGCTTCCGTCAGCCTGACGAGTGAAGGGACCGGCGTGAAACGCTCGGCCTCCACCAACAACACGGGCGTCTACTCGTTCCCCGATCTGCCGCCGGGAATGTATCGCATGGGCGCGGAGGCCAAAGGGTTCCGGCCGCTCGAAACCCGCGTCTTCGCCGTGGAGGCCTACCGCACCGTGCGCCAGGACCTGCGGTTGGAACTACTGGGTGCGTCCTCGGAAGTGGTGGTCACGGATGCGGCTTCCCCAGTGGTCGAAGTGGACACTCCTTCGGTCTCTTCGGGGTTGCTCACGAGGCAGATCGTCGACCTGCCCACCAACTTGCGTAGCGTCTCCAAGAACTCGGGCGATTCGGGGTTGATTTCGGCGATCATGCCGCTCACCGTACCGGGCGTGGTTCAGGTGGGCAATGGGGCCAAGTGGCTTACGCCGGGCGCCGGGGCCAGTAGCACCAAGGTCAAGGTGGATGGCATCGAAACCACCTTCGGCAATTTCGGAAGCCCCGACAACGTGTCGCAGCCTTCGGTGGAGGCCGTGCAGGAGTTCACCGCCAACATCATGACCACGCGCGCGGAGTTCGGCGGCATGGGCACGGTCACGACCGCCACTAAGTCTGGCGCGAATGAGTTTCATGGCGGCGTTTTCTGGTATGTGCGCAACAGCGCGACCGACGCGCGCAACTTCTTCGCGGTGGCGAAACCGTACGAGAATCTGCACAACTACGGCGGAACCATTGGCGGGCCGATCCGGAAGGACAAGACTTTCTTTTTCGCCGACTTCGACGGCGCACGGGGAACCGCAGCGGTTCTGTTCAATGCCAGTGTGCCGACACTGGCCATGCGTGCGGGCGATTTTGGAACGGCCACGCTCAAGAATCCCTTCACGGGAGTGAATCCGTTCAACGGCAGCACCATTCTTCCGCAGTTCCAAAGCTCCCAGGCCCTCGCCGTGCAGAATCTCTTCTTCCCGTTGCCGAATTTCGGACCGCCCACCCAGACCGCGGGGAACTATCGAGCCTTCGCTAACGGGCCGGAGGTGCACCGCACCGAGGAGATCCGTCTGGACCACAACTTCACGGATCGCCACGTGGCATTTCTACGTTACGAAAACCGCAAGGACGATTACCAGATTCCGGGCGCGCGATCGCCCTTGCCGCTCACCGCCTTCGGACCCTCCGACAACACTCGCCGCGTGAACTTCTGGACGCTGGGTGACGTCAATACCCTCCGCACTAACCTGGTAAACGAGTTCCGCGCCGGCGTGGTGATTCTGGTGTCCGGCAGCACCGCCAATTTCACGGGACAGACCCTGTTGCCGCAATTAGGCATTCAGGGACTGCCGGATTACGGCCCCATCCATAACCTTCCCATCTTCAGCATCGCGGGACTAAGCGGCGACACCATCAACCTGCTCAACCCGGTGAATGACGGTCATGCGCAGCTCGCCGACAACCTGAGCTGGGTCCACGGCCGCCACTCCATGAAGTTCGGGCTCGAGGAAATCAACTGGTTCGTGAACCGTTACCTGCCGAATACTTCGGGCAACCCGGTATTCGGCAGCTTCTCCTTCACCGCATCGAAGTTCACGGGCAATGCTTACGCCGATTTCCTGCTGGGGTTGCCGGCGACGGTCACCCAGATCGCGCCCTTCCCGCCACAGTACGACCGCTTCCGCGACTGGGCCGCCTACGCACAGGACGATTTCAAGCTAAGCTCGCGGCTGACCCTGATGTACGGACTGCGCTGGGAATACAATGGGCCGGCCTATGCGCTGAACGGCAACCTCTATTCGTTCGACCTTGCAACCGGCAAGATCGTTGTGCCGAACCAGGGCTCGATCAAGCTCATCAGCCCGTATTTCCCATCCGCCTTGCCCGTCGAAACCGCCGACCAGTTGGGTGTGGGACGCTCGTTGCGCCAGGGCGATAAGAACGATTTCGCGCCGCGGTTCGGCTTTTCCTACCAACTCGACCGTAGCGCCAAGACCGTGCTGCGCGGCGGGTGGGGCGTCTACTACTCGCACTACTCGGCGAATGTTCCAGTGGGCCTGGCGGCCGGCCCGTATTCGGCCAACCTGGTCACCACCAACAACATCGTCAACGGGCAGCCGCTCTTCACGCTGGCCAATCCATTCAGCGCGCCGGGGACTCCCGGAACGCTGGCGCTGAGGGCCGTCAACCCGCACCTGCGGAACAGCTACGCCCAACAGTATACTCTCTCGATCGAGCGCGAGATCACGCGCAACCTGGGGCTGCGGGTCAGCTACATCGGCTCCAAGGGGACCCAACTGGCCTATCGCCGCGACGTCAACCAACCGGTCGCTTCCACTGTGGCGTTCAACAATTCGCGCCGGCCCTATCCGCTGTTCAGCACCATCAACTACGCCGATAACGGGGCCAACATGCTGTATAGCGGACTTCAGACCCAGGTGGAGAAGCGCGTCAGCAAGGGACTGATGTTCACTTCCACGTGGATCTGGGCCAAGGAGATCAGCGACACCGACGACACCGGCGATTTCGAGCTGAACACCTCGGTGGAGAACACC
>JAIQFL010000495.1 GCA_020073365.1 Terriglobia bacterium
GAATGCGTTGCCCGGACCATGGCGAAACTCCTTCCGCCAGCGGTGCAGCACATTCGGGTTGATTTCAAAGGCCCGAGCCACCTCCGCGGCTGACGACCCTGCTTCGAGCTGCTGAACCGCAGCCAGTTTCACATCCCGTGAGAACTTCCGTCGAAATTTCATGAGCCAAAATCTCCATTTAATGAATTTTGACTCTTAACTGTTTGTCTCAAAATGGGGGACAAGTCCAAATCCACCCCCCGCAACCAAAACTCTTTCGCCTGTACGTCCCCACAAAACCAAAGACATAGCGGTCAGTCTTCGTCTTCCCTCGGCTCTGTCTTTCTCCCTCGTTTTCGGGGTTTTGCTACCAAACTGCTACCAGTCCGTTCTTTCCTTCCTGTAAACATCGCCTGTTGCAGCTTCTTTGCTGCTGTTTCACGTGAGTTCGGGAAGAGGTGTCCGTAGGTGTCGAAGGTGACCTGGATGCTGGAGTGTCCCATTTGGTCGCAGACGTATTTCGCGCTCTCGCCCTGGGCGATCAACATCGACGCGAAGAAGTGCCGGAGGTCATGAAAACGGACCCCCGGGAGACCGGCTTTTGCGGCGATTCGGCCGAAGACGAACTCATCGAAGGAGTCGGGGTCCATACGCCTCCCTGCTGGCCCAAGGAAGATTAGCCCAGAACTGTCCTTTGCCTCGGAACGGAGCCGCCGCAGCAATTCCAGGACGGCATCCGCGGCGGCAACCCTACGGTTCGACTTTCGCGACTTCGGAGGGCCGATCCGCCATTCCCATTTGCGCACCCCGTCGGACGCCTTCGTTTTGGAGACGGCCTTGTTGATCACGATCTCCTTATTCGTCCAATCGATGTCTGGGTATTCAAGCGCCAGTATCTCGTTCCGGCGAAGCCCTGTGAAGGTGTCCAGGAAAACCATGTCTCGTCCGCAGCCACCCAGCTCCTCGGCAGCGTCCACCAACTTCCAGACCTCTTCCCGCGTGGGTGGGACGATCTGCTTCTGATCCATTGCCGGCATTTCGACTCCGCGCGTCGGGTCGTGTCGAAGGAACCCGCGCTTGAGAGCGCTCCCGCCCCTTTTCCCTACCAGCATGACCCGCAGGCAGACGATAATGTTGTGCAGCGTTTTGACCGAGACCTCGTTGGCCAATTCGTGTACGAAACTCTGAACCTGGTCGTACCCGATTTCGGATAGGCTCATCTTTCCGAAGTGCGGGATCAGCTGCTTCCGGACGATCGAGCCGTAAGAAGACAACGTGGAGCCGCGCACGCCCACTCGGCCATCCATCCACTCATTCGCGAACTTCTCGAATTTCGTGGCTTTGGGTTCGACGTATGAACCGTGGGTAATCTCGCCAAGAACCTGGTTGAGCCGTTGTTGTGCCTGAGAGCGGTTTGCAAAACCACTCTCCCATTTCTGTTTGCCTGCGGGCGTCTGATACTTGACCGAGAAGGTGGTCCCGCGCCTGATGATGGCGCCGCGTTGCCGAGGCATGAAGACAATCCTCAAACCCCGCCGGCCATCTGCTTCCTCGACTGTTCGCCGGAGGAGATGATTTCCTTCAGGTCATCCTGAGTAAAGCGAACATACTTGCCGATCCGTCGATAAGGGATCGCGTTCCTCCGGGTTCGCTCGTAGAGCCAACTGATCGGAATTCTGAGGACTTCGGCCGCTTCCTTGATGGTGAACAGCCGCACCGCGTTATCGGGGGAGGTGGTCACTGGCACTGGTTTATTCTCCTTCGCCGATCGAACGATCGACATCGTAGCGTCGCATCAAACGCGAAAGGCACCAAAAACGATGAACCAGCGGCGATTCGCCGCCAATACCATGTACAGGGAACCGACAATTCAGCAGCCAAGCCACACCTGTCATGCTTACGCCGCAAAGTAGCGCGATTGTCTTTAGAGAAGGACGTTTCCACGCAGGGCAAAGGGCGTAATAATCAGTTGGCCCGCGAGCCCGTTCCAGACTGCCCGAAACCGGATCTTCGACCTTCATGAACGGCGAACACCACACCCGACACTGTCGCCGGCGCTCCCGACCGACCGATCCCACCTTTGACGATTCGCGGAGCGCAGGCAATTGTGGCACACCTAACGACGGTAAATGTCCGGTGCCGCTGACTTCTGTCGGGCATGGCTTTGCGAAGCGCGTCCCCCGCTCGACGGACCGCAGCCTACTCTTTTCAAGTGGACGCCTGCTTGCTCAAACAGCGGGTTGGCTTCCGCCAATTCGATAAGAGCTGTCTCGGGACCGTCAATGAATTCGTCAGATCGAATGGGCTTCCGCTTACGATTTGGCAGTGTCGCGGCACCGCGCCGCTGATACACTCTTCTAGCCAGTTCGATCAGGTTGAGTTCGGAGTTCTGCTCCAGGGATATTGCGATCTCGATCGTGTATTCGGTTGCGGTCATCTCAGTAACCTCGCTCTGTTGTGAGCCGTGCGCGATATTTCGTCAAATCAGCTCAGTGGCCGTTCTTAATTCGTGAAGCTCGTCGTAGACGGGCCACCGGTCGACCTCCGGCCTGTCACGTCGGAGGTCGCGGGTTCGAGCCCCGTCGTCCCCGCCATTCCTTTCAATCACTTACGACTGCTTTTTGGGCTTGGGATTTGCCTTTTTCGAGGCACCGTGAAGTAGGCGTGAACTAGATGTCCCTTTTCCGTTCTTCTCGGCTTCCTTAAGCACTCCGGCGATCAGATCGACTGTCTTGCGCTTCAGCTCCTCTCGGAGGTGCTGGTATCGCCTTAACTCGCGGCTCTTGTGGCCGGTCAGCAGACCGATGATATTGTCCTCAATGCCGGCACCAGTTAAGGTCGAGGCGGCGAAATGGCGGAGATCATGGATGCGGAGAGCATCTACACCTGCCAGCTTCGCCACCCGCCGGAACCGCTTCCCAAAATCCCATGCGTGCGGTCTTTTGAAATTGCCTTTGAACCGTGGGTTGGGCTTGGCCGGAAAGACGTATTCGTGGTGACCGAAGCTCGGTAGAGCGCGTAGAGCGATGACGGCCATGTCGGGCAGTTGAATTCGCTTGGGTTCGTCGTTCTTCGTCTGCCGGACGTATATGCAGGGATTACCGGAATCGAGGTCGATGTCGCTCCATTTGCGGCTCAGGATTTCGCCCTTCCGCATCCCGGTGGTGGGAGCGAGAATCAGAAACGCCTTTAGCTCCGGGTCGTCATTCTCTTCGCACACGCGGATCATTGCAACGATCTCTTCGGGTTCCGGAAATCGGTCCCGGCCTGGAGGTTCCTTCTCCTGCGGGACGACGCTCACCGGGTTCTTGTCGTATTTCTCGAAGCGGATGGCATAGTTGAAGACGCTGCAGAGGATGGTCCGGCACTGGTTGATGCTCGATGCGGCCAAGCCTTCCTCTCGTAGATCAACCAGGAAGCTACGGACTCCGTCCGGAGTGATCTCGCGGGCTTTCATCGTCTTGAATCGGGCGAGGACCCGAGGGGTCCGGTATTCAAACTTGCTGCGGGTCCGGCTCCCATGATTCTTCCACCAGTCATTGAAGAGGTCGAGGAATTTAACGCTTTCGAATGTGAGCGACGTGAAGCGCCTCTTCATCGCCACATCCGTGCGGGCTTGGGCGAGCATCAGCTTTGCCGCGTTTACATCGGTCTGGTGGGTATTCTCGCGGATGATCCTGCCATGCTCGTTCTTGTAGCAGATGTACACCGAGCCCGACTCATGGACGTGGATGCCTTTGGGCAGTTTCCTACGCAGTTTGGGCACTTACCACCCCGTGAGATACGCGGATCGGCTTGACGGTGCGCTTCCGCATCCACTCTACGATTTCTGATCGTAGGAACCGAGCTTCCGACCAGGCGCCGCGTTTCGGAAGTGGGGTATATGGAATCGATCCCTCGGCCATCCATCGCTCCACCGTGCGTTCGCTGACCTGCAGGAGTTCGGCGACGTCGCGCTTCGTAAGTATGTCACCGCTGCTCATTGGCACTCCCTACCCGCGTTAGAGTTGGCCTCCCGCGAATTTCCGTTCATTCGCGGAGTGGCGATTCCTGATCGAGCCTGAAAGCGACGGTCAAGGGATTCAAGTCGTTGGAGGGCGTCAAGCAATTGCATTCCGGCCTCCCTCATGGCGTCGCACGGTTTACCAAACTGATCGGCGTGCTTGATGGCGAATTTGATCCGGTCAATCGCGATGCGAGCTTGGTAGGCCATTTCAAATTCGATCGCTGATGGCCTCGACTGGACATCGGCTTCGATGGTCTCAACGATTTGGCGCATGATTTCTGACCTCATAGGCATTTACCCACCGGCGGGAGCGTTTCCCTGCGTAGAGCAATAGTAGGGCAGGCTCGGCAACGCTCCAAAAGCGCCGACGTGATTTGGCGTCCGACTGCTTCTGCGGTAAAAACGCGAATGAAAGTGTGAAGCGAACGTGGGATCCAGACGCGGGAGCGGCTGCAACCAAGAACGACACACATGAACAGGTCATTTCCGGCTCTTGAGAGACAGCGGTTGGCGAGATGCCGGCTCCGGGCGGAACTCCGCTATCGCCGATTGCCGCGCCCGGGCGGATGGAGCCACTGCGGCACTCAGTTCGGCACCGAACCGACTTCGTTAGCGCTTCTTGCTCTGTACCCATCTGCGGTCGGCACAACCGTGACGAAAGAGGAGTTTGAGCCGTTGCTCGCATGCCAGCGGCCAAATGGGCTTTGGCCGGCTGTTGGGAGCGGGACAGACGGCGTCAGTGTCTGGGCAAGCGCTATCGCGGTCAACACGATGATGGTTTTGGGCGCTGCTCCAGAGACCAACGCCGCATCTCTCGATAGTTTGATTCATTGCCGACCTCTGGAGGCTTCATGGGTATTCCGTTTGAAATTTCGGCTTTTTGATCGGCAAGTTCGGTTCGATCCGACGAAGTACGGTTGGGCGTGGGTTCCAGACACCGTGAGTTGGGTGGTGCCGACATCGATGGCCCTGATTGCGCTGGAACGCGCAAAGCGACAGGGACTGATCCGCGGCAGCGAACTGCGGAAAAGGCTTCGCCTCGGAGTCGAGATGCTCCTCGATCGTGTGTGCCCAGGAGGAGGGTGGAACGCGGGCAATGCCGTCGTCTACGGCGTTCCTCTGTCCCCTCATATTGATGCCACGGCGATTGCACTTGCCGCGTTACGATTCCACCACAACCTGCCGATAGTCCGAGATTCTCTGACCTGGATCTTGAATCGGATCGACTGCCCTTCAGCGTACAGCCTGGCATGGGTGATCCTTTCAGCTGCCCCGTACAAGGACTTGAGGTCGGACGTCTCGCCGGCGCTCGATATGGCACGCGACCGTCTCGCGGCACTGGTCGATGATCCCGGAGCGATCCAGGACACATCCACAATCGCGCTGGCGGCTCTCGCCCTGGAACCGGAAACCTCGAATAACCCCTTGGAGGTGAGGATGTGAACGCCCTGATGAATCGCCGGATCTTTGGTGGTAGCCTCCTCGCGAGTACGGGCGCTTTGGCTGTGCGGCGAATGTGTTCGACTGGTTGCCTGCGGGACCGGCGCCGACGGCGATCCCGCGTTGCGATTCTCCATGCGGACTCCTACGACGGACCGTTGGACCGCACGCTCATTGAAGGCCTCCGCTTGTTCGATCTAAGCCTTCGTGGCAAGACCGTCCTCCTGAAGCCGAATCTGCTGGAGTACATCCCAGGCTCTGAAGTGAACACCGACCCGCGACTGGTAGGGGCCGCGGCAAGTACCTTCCTCGCATTGGGAGCGAAATCGGTTGTGGTTGGTGAAGGGCCAGGCCACCAGCGGGACACCTTTCTGGTCCTCGCCGAGAGTGGATTGGAAAAGGAACTCCAGGCGAGGCGAATCCGGTTCGTAGATCTGAATCGCGATGAAATCCGGCAGGTACGGTTGCAAACTGGCTTCACTGGACTCGATAGGCTGTGGCTCCCGCGGACCGTATTGGCGAGCGACGTCGTCGTCTCGATGCCCAGGGTGAAAACACACCATTGGGCGGGAGTAACACTGAGCATGAAGAACCTGTTTGGTCTGGTGCCCGGCGTTGCTTATGGCTGGCCGAAGAACCTGCTGCACTGGAAGGGCATCGATCGAAGCATCCTCGATATCAACGCCGTGGTTCCAGCGCACTTTGTCATTGCCGACGGGATTATCGGCATGGAGGGCAATGGGCCGCTGCATGGCTCTCCGCGTCATCTCGGACGGATCGTTTTGGCCGACGATCCCGTTGCCGCCGATTTCGTATGCACCCGCCTGATGGGTCTCAACCCGCTTCGCGTGAACTACCTCGCTCAAGCGGCTGAGTTTCTCGGGAATGGAACGCCTGATCGCATCGTGCAATTGGGAGAACCGCTGTCAGCCCCTCAGCAGCCATTCGCGCTCCTGCCAGAGTTTGCTCACCTGTGCATTTAGGTTCGGCACCGGAAATTCCGAGAATCCTTGCCTTACACCAGTTTCGAGGTCGGGTGTAGCTCTTTTGGATTTTGCGAGTCTCTGGGTGTGAGGGAGTTCGCGGGTGCGAAGGCCCAGTACGCCTGTCATTCCTTGCCGACGATTTTCAGCCTGCCGCGACGGCTAGTCCGGGATGAGGAAACTGTGGACGGAACGGTCCCAGGTACACGGTGATTGGCATAGTGCGAGGCGTGGTTTCGTTCGTATTCCTGTTGCTCGTGAAACT
>JAIQFL010000080.1 GCA_020073365.1 Terriglobia bacterium
CCCAGACCGACAGCCCGCTTGTGGAACAGGCCGTGAATCACGTTGATCTTATGCTTCAACGGCTCGAGCGGCGCCAGGGTCTTGCTGAGCTTCATATCGGGGCCTGAACCCTGGGCGTCCCAATGATCCTCATTCACTCCATTCCCCATGAACAGAACCGCGAAACGTTTCGGAAAGGCGGCGGGGGAGGTGGAGTCGGCGAAAGCCAGGGACTCGAGCCACGGCAAGGCCATGGTGACACCCGCGCCGCGAAGGACCGCGCGGCGGGAAATACCATTGACGGACGTCGGCGTTCGATGAGGCATTTCATTCACCTTTCTGTTGTTGGGAATCGATTCGCCGCTTGTTCAGGAACTGCGGGCTCGTGACAATGGTCTCTACCAAAGGGGTGAAGCGGTAACCATTTGCCTTCAGCCCGATCTCGATTCGCTCAATCGTGGGTTCATCGGAGAGTTGGAGAGACCGGCCCAGAGCGAAGGCCAGCAGTTTACGGCTGATATTGTCGATGAAGTCTTTCTGGCGATGCTCGCTGATGTAGGCCAGCACGCCCTCGAAACCGCCGCCCTGAACGCCGCCGGGAAAGACCGCCCGTGAATCGACCGGCCGTCCGGCGAGGTCCCTGGAACGCCTCTCACCGATGGGCCCGTAACCTTCGAAGGCCAGGCCGAGGGAATCGAAGCGCGCATGACAAGCGGCGCAGCTCGGATTCTCCCGGTGTTTCGCCAGCATTTCCCGCAACGGCAAATCCATCTTTGCCTCATCGTGGGGCAGTTCAGGCACGGTCGCAGGCGGTGGCGGGATGGTCTCGCCGAGCACGCGGCGAACCACCCAGTATCCGCGCTTCACCGGGCTCGTCCGCAAGCCGGGCGCGTTCTGCGTCAGGAATACGGACATGGGCAGCAGACCGCCGCGCCCGTAGAGGCGCGCATTGTCCACCAGGACCCACCGATCCGCGCCGCCCGCGACCTCGGGCATCCCGTAGTGCCGGGCCAGGACCGGATTCACAAATGTGTAATCGGCGTACAGCAGATTGAGCACGGAACGGTCTTTGCGGATCACGTCCTCGATAACCCGGACCGGCTCCTGGAACATGGCCTCGCGCAGATCGTTATCGAAGCTCGGGAAGCGCTCGCGATCGACCGCGTTGTGTTCTTCAAAGCGGCGGAAATCGAGCCAGTTGCCCGCAAACTCCAGGGCCAGCCCCACGCGCGCGGTCATCCTGCAGCATGCGGCGAGCCTGCGCCATCAGGATCTCGGGCCGTTGCAAATCGCCGGCCTCCGCGCGGGCCAGGAGCTCTTCGTCGGGCATGCTGGACCAAAGGAAATAACTCAATCTGCTGGCGAGAGCGTAGCCGGATAGCGGCTGGACCGGCGCCGGGACGGTGGAGGCGTCGGCGGAGTTGGGGGCGGGTCGGGATGCCGCGACGGCCAGGCCCGCGGGAACCACTGGCCTACGCGCGCGGCTCGGTTGCGGGGCGTTGTCACCGTCGAGGAGATCCAGGCGATAACAGAACTTGGGTGACATGAGGACCCGCACGACGGAGTCGCGCACCGCCTCTTCGTGTGTCAATCCGCTCTTCTCCCGAAGCGAACGATAAAAGGCCAGCACGTCATCGCGCTCCGCCTGCGCGAGGCGCCTGCGCCAGGCGCGCGCCGCGAATTGGAGCAGGGCGTCCAGGTGGCGAGGCTCGGCTTCCGCCCGCATACGCTCCACCGACCTCAGCGTGTCGTTGACCCACTGGAAGTGGGTTCGGATCGCCTCCATGGCCACCGGATTGTTGCTCGCTTCGGCCTTAGCAAGGTAGGCGGCCCGCAGTCCGAATATGACCGCTCGGTCGTTCACCTTTTTATCCAGGGGGCGGGCATGGCCAGACTCGGCACCCTTGCCATCAACCTCGCCGCTCTGATTGAAGTAGAACTGATCCCATGTACGGGCTGTGTGATCGGCAATGAAGTCGAATTCGTCCCAGAGCCGGTTCAGCTCCCTCTGTCCCTTTTCGTCGAGGATCAGTTCCATGAGCGGGGTATCGTCGCGCCAGTACCCCATGACATTGTGGTAGCCGGCGCTCAGCAGGCGTCCCTTGTCTTGCGAATCGTCGGGGAAGTAACGTCCGCGCTCCTTAACGTAGAACGCGTCCGGGAAAACGGAAGCGAAACGCGCGAACGAGGCTTCATAGCGGCTGCGCTCGGCGGCTGGAACCACGAGATCGGGATCGCCGGCGCGGGCCTTTGCCGTGAGGGCAGCCCAGCGTGGCGCCGCTTCCTGGTGGAGGCCGGGATATTTCGGGATGGTGGGCACCACCGGGGGCGGATCGGCATCGTTGCGCAGAGCGGCGCGGTCAAAATCCCTGCGGTGGGAGTTGAACTGGCGGTACTTCCAGTTCATCAGGGGCTGCGATCCGGCCGGCAAGCCTCTCACCACGGGGGCGGCGAACTCCATGGCGGTGTGGCTGCGGATACGGATCACGTAGTCCCGCATATCGAGACAGTCGGCGCGGACCTCCGGGTCGAACTGGGTTCCGCGCGGCCGCGGCAAGGCGCGCCACATCGCCTTAAGCTTGGCGATGGGGCCAACCTCCTGGCTTGCCGCTCCGGGCGTTTCCTCGAGGATGCCCCAGATCATTGGCAAATACTTCGCACTCAGCTTCGACTCCGCCGCGATGCCCGCCAGCGTTGCGCCGGGCTCTCGCAGAGCGGACCGGTATTTGAATCGCCACGCGGCCTGAAAATAATCGGCATAGTCGGTAGCCTGGCGTTCATAGAAGTCGATGATCCGTTGGATCGCGTACCGGTCGCGATCCGTTTCCACCAGCATCGGGTGGGGCGAGAAGGCGAACCCGTCGGGCGTGAGCACCATATGATCGCCTACTTCGCGCGCGGCCTGCAGGTATTTGTTGAGCAGGGCGGGCGACATGGACAGCGACTCGCCGGAGTTGTCGAAGCCGGCGGTATTGGCAGGATCCACAGGAAATTCGCGTGTGGGACGCATGTCCACGCCGGTAAGGTCGCGGATGGTGTTGTTGTACTCGGCGTTGCTGAGGCGGCGCACCAGCACCGGCCCGGGATCGCCGGCATTCTTCCGCGCCTCGTTCATGCGCACGGCCTGGACCCAGTCGATCACCTCCTGGCGGGCGTCAGCCGGGGGCTGTGGCGCCGGTTTCGGCGGCATCTCCTTGGCCGTGAGTTTATCCAGCACCAGGCTCCAGCGAGGATAGTCGCGGATCACTGCGGCCAATGTGGAATATGCGCGGAGATCGAACTGGGCGGCCGGCGTAGCGCCGCCATGGCACGCGACGCAATAGCTGGCAAGAAAGGGCCGCACGGTTCGCGCAAATCGGTTTTCCAGGTCGGAGTTGGCAGTGTCGGCGGCGCCCGTCCAGGGAAGTGCGATACTTCCAACTACCAACAGCCGTGCGACAGCCAGGGCGCTACGTCCCATGGGCCTCCAGTGCATGTGTAGCCATCATATTACGAAGGGGATGCCGATGTCGCGGGCATCCCTCGGCATCAGGATTTCGATCGGCGAGAACACATTGGTCCGCTCACTTTCCGACTCATCTCGCGTTTGGACAAATCCCCTTGAAACGATCCCCTTGTATTTGGCACTATGTTCATCTAAGATTGACTGACCCGGAGGGGTGGGTCGCTTCATGATGTGCCGCAACGCACTAAACTTGGCAGTACTTATCTTCCCGGCATGCCTGGCCTTCGCGCAACAAGCCGGGCAAGCCCCGCAGGCGCCTCGGCTGAACATCGTAATTGTTGAGGGCGAAGGGGCCATCAACAACATCAAGCAGCGTACGTCGCGCGAGACCATCGTACAGGTGGAGGACGAAAACCATAAACCCATAGCCGGTGCGGCTGTGGTGTTCTTGCTCCCCGGTGACGGCCCCGGCGGCGCTTTTGTGGATGGGTCCAAGAGCGCCACTCTGGTAACCGACAGCCAGGGCCAGGCAATGTTGCCGCGAATGCAGCCGAATCAACTCACCGGCAATTTCCAGATTCGCGTGAATGCGTCCTACCAGGGCCGCCAGGCCAGCGCCACTATTTCGCAATCCAACGTCGCCGGAGCGGGCCCAGGAAGTGCGGCCCACGCGGGAATCTCAGGCAAGGCCATTGGGATTATCGTAGGGGTCGTCGCGGCCGGCGCCGTCGGCGCCGCTGTGGCCCTGAGCGGGGGCAAAGGCACTCCGCCCAACTCCCCGCCACCGCCGCCCACCGGCACGATTACCGCGGGCAGTGCTTCCCTCGGGCCGCCCCAATAAATGGTTTCGGAGGATTTTCGATGACAAAACTAGCGCTTCATCGTTGCTTTCTGTTGGTCGCGGTCCCGGCCCTGGCCTCAGCCGCGGAGTCCATCTCCGGACCGGTCGCCGGATATGTCGTCGATTCGTCCCCGGCGCAATTGCGGGCGATCTTGGGCGTGCCGGGAGCATTCGGATTCAGCGACCCGCTCTCGCTCCCGGCGGGGATTACGCGAGTGCGGCTCGCCCCCGGGCAGGATTTCGCCCTGGTGGAGTGCGGAACCGGCGCTCCCGGGATTCTCTTCCTGAAGGACGGCGCCGTAGACCGCCTGGCGCCCATCGACGGCGCCCTGACTTCGGCGGATTGGGTAGCCTTCAGTCCCAGCGCCGGATCGGCCATTCTGTTTTCCGCATCGGCCAACCGGTTGCAGGTCCTGAGCGGCTTGCCCGATGCTCCGCGAGTGACCATCGATCTGGATGCCGCGATGCTGCCGGAGCAGCCCCGGCTCGGCGCCGTGAGCGATGACGGCAGCCTGCTGCTGGTGGCATCCGAAGTCGCCGTGTACCGCGTGCCTCGTGAAGGCGCCGCGCAAGTGGTGCTCTCGGCGGGAGCGATCCTCTCCCTCGCAGTGCTTCGGAACGGCACCGACGTGGCCGTAGCGGACCCCACCACGGGTTCGGTGCAGCTTGTGCGGAACGCCGCTTCCGCGCCGGTAGCGCGCGTGTTGGCCTCGGGGCTGGACGGGATCGGAGAGATTTTCCCGGCCTGGGATGGCCAATCGCTGTTTGTGGCGCTGCCCGGCGCCGGGGCTGTGGCCTCCATCGACCTGGTTTCCGGAGAGGTGGAGTCCCTCTCGTCGTCCGTTACCCCGGTTGGGCTGATTCCCTTGCGCAATCACGACACGTTTCTGATTTCCGCCAAACCGCGGCAGCCCGGCTGGGTCTTTTATCGGGATGGGGCAGCCGGCCGGGTGGTCTTCATCCCCGCGGCCGAGAGTGCAGCCAGGGAGATTCCAACTAAGGGGCGCACTCGATGAGACTCCGGACCATCCACGCACTCGCGTTGCTCTGCCTTCCGGCGGGGTTGGCGTTCGGGCAGACCACCTCGACGTTTACCCTGACGAGTTCTCTCAACCCATCCAATTTCGGGAATCCGGTGACCCTGACGGCGACCCTCAGTCCCCCGGCGGGGGCACTAACGGTGACTTTTCTCGATGGCGGTGCAACCGGGACCCCGATTCAGAATGCGACGATGAACCCGAACACCGGAGCCGCGAGCATTACGGTCTCCAACCTGTCGGTGGGCACGCACGCGATCGTTGCGCAGATCGGCACCGCCGGAGTGGCCGCCCCGCGTAACTCCAACACGGTCTTTCAGGTCGTGAACTCCATCTTTGTCCTCACGAACTCGCCGAATCCTTCCAATTTGGGATCTCCCGTCACCTTGACGACGACCTTGACCCCGCCGTCGGGAGCCCCCACGGTAACCTTCGTGGACAGCACAACCAATACTCCGCTGGGGAATGCGGCGATGAACGCCAACAGCGGGATTGCCAGCATTTCGGTGTCGAACCTGACTGTTGGCAACCACCAGATCGTGGCGTCCTACTCCAACCCCCTCAACGACGGCGTAACGCGTTTCTCAAATACGGTCACCCAGACCGTGACTCGGCCGACCACAACCACATCTCTGGCGAGTTCACTCAATCCGTCGACCTTGTGCCAGTCCGTGATTCTGACAGCATCGGTCTCGACCTCCTCCACCATTACCCTCACGGGGAACGTGACCTTTTTCGATGGCTCGACGCAGTTGGGCGCCGTGGCACTGCTTCTTTCGCCCACCGGCGGCCCGGCGACCGCGAGCCTCATCGTTTCCAGCCTGACGGTCGGAAACCACTCGCTGACGGCCACCTATAACGGCGACCAGAATTTTTCGGGGTCTACGGGTTCGCTGCTCGAAACTGTGAGTCGCGCGTTACCTGCCGTCAGCTTGACCAGCAGTCCCAACCCGTCGAACTTCAATCAGACCGTGACGATGACCGCCACGGTTGCGGCCTGCACACCGGCCGGCACGTCGACTCCGCTGGCGGTCACCGGGACTGTGACCTTCTCCGATGGCTCGTCCGCCCTAACCAGCGCCAACCTGAACAATGGAACGGCGACGTTCCAAACTGCGTCTCTGACCGTCGGCACTCACCCGTTATCGGGCAGGTATAGCGGGGACGCGAACTACAACGCGAACACATCCAACACCGTCAATCAGGTGGTCGGCACCAACGCGAGTTCGACGGCCCTTACGGTGACGCCCAACCCATCCCCTCCCCGCCAAACCGTGACCCTCACCGCTACTGTGACACCCACCACGGCCACCGGAGCCGTGACGTTCTTCGAGGCCGGTACGACCAACCTGGGCCAGGCCAATCTGGTCAACGGCATCGCCAGTATCCAGATATCCAGCTTTGCTGTCGGTACCCATTCCTTGACCGCCGTCTACGGTGGCAGCACATCGCTCAGTGGCAGCACCTCTCCGCCAGTCGTCCTCACCGTGAACAAGGCGAACACAACCACGAGCCTTACCACATCCGCCAATCCTGCGCCCAGCGGCCAGCCGCTCACTCTCACCGCGACGGTGGCTCCATCCGGCGCCACGGGCCAGGTGCAGTTCAGGGACGGGTCAGCGGTCATCGGTGCCGGGACGTTGACCAACGGAACCGCGACCTTCACGACGTCCACCCTGACCAGCGGCGCTCACAGTCTGACAGCCGCCTATTTGGGAGATACGAACTTCAACGCGAGCACCTCCACGCCTCTGACCCAAACCGTGAGTCAGGGCGCGAGTTCGACCAATCTCCAGGTCTCGCCCAACCCGGCCGCCATCGGCCAATCGGTAACCATGATCGCTACTGTGGCACCCTTGGCGGCTACGGGATCGGTAGTGTTCCGGGACAGTGGTGTCGCGATCAGCAATAACGTCCCACTGACCAACGGAGCCGCGATTTTCACCACTTCCGCTCTTCAGCAGGGTACCCACTCGTTGACAGCTACGTACAGTGGAGATGCGACATTCAGCGGAAGCACGTCCGCGCCGGTTGTTGAAGTGGTGGGTCTCGGTACGACCACTACGACTCTTTCGGCCCTGCCCCTTCAATCCCCCTTCGGCCAAACGGTGAACCTTATCGTAACCGTGATTCCCAGCAGCGCCACTGGAACGATCACCTTCCGCGACGGCAGCCTCATTCTGGGCACGGCGCCGCTGATTAACGGAACCGCAACCGCCTCGACATCGACTCTGACGGTGGGCGCCCATTTTCTGACGGCTGCCTACGGCGGGGACAACACGTTCAACCCCAGCACGTCGCCACCGGTCACCGTGCAAGTGAGTCAGGCGAGCACCACGACGGTCCTCACGGTTTCGCCCACTTCATCCGCTCCGGGCCAGGGGGTTCTGTTGAACGCCAGGGTAACGCCCGCAGCGGCCAGCGGAACTGTAACGTTCAGGGATGGAACGACTAACATCGCCACCGTGCAGGTGATCGCCGGGATCGCCGCTACCACTACTTCCTCCCTCCCGACCGGCAACCACACGTTGACGGCGGTCTACAGCGGGGACGATAACTTCATCGCGAGCACCTCCAACGCGGTTACGGCATCCGTGGGACTGACTGCCACGACGACGGCTCTTTCGGTAAATCCGACGAATTCAGCAGCCGGCCAGACGGTTACCTTGACAGCGACGGTCACCCCTGCCACCGCCACCGGGTCGGTGACGTTCCAGGAGGGCACTACCACGCTCGGCACGGGCCCGCTCAACAGCGGTACCGCGACGTTCACTACTTCCGGCTTGGCGCCGGGCAGCCACTCACTCACCGCGGTTTACGGCGGAGACAACCGATTCGCGACCAGCACCTCCGCGCCGGTCACGGTAACAGTCGCCGGTAAGGCGAACACCACGACCGCGCTGACCGTCTCGCCCAGTCCGGCCGGGCTCGGCCTGACCGTGACTATGCGAGCCACGGTGACTTCAAGCGCGACAGGAACGGTCCCGGCCGGAACAGTAACCTTCGTGGACGGCAGCGCCACGCTGGGAAACGGCCCGCTCACGAACGGGGTCGCGACCTTCACCACTTCCGCCCTCGCGCTGGGAACCCACACCCTGACGGCCTCCTACGGGGGCGACGCCAACAACAACGCCAGCACGTCGCCGGCGGTGTCGCTGGTCGTGGCAACCATAACACCTCCGGCGATCACAACTCAAAGCCTCTTGCCATCAGCCATTGTGAATATGGCCTACTCGCAGACATTCACCGCCGCAGGCGGCAGGCCACCCCTTACATGGTCACTGTTGTCGGGGTCCGTGCCCGGCCTGACCCTCAGCCCAATTGGCGTTCTTTCAGGGACACCAACGACCGCCGGCGGACCCACCACACTGGACATACGGGTGACGGATAGCACCGGTTTGGCGAGCGGCGGGCAGTTTAGCCTGACCGTGCTGCCGACGCCTGCAGTTTCGATTTCGGTCACGGAACCGACCACGCCGGCCGATCAACCGGTCCCGCAAGTGGCCATCCCGAGTTATCCCGTGGCGCTGGTCGCCACGTTCGTGCTGTCGTTCACGCCGAATGGTGCGGCCAGCCTGCCGACACCCTTCAACAACACCGCCGTGCAGTTCGTCACGGCCGCCCCAGGGTCTGGCGGCACGACCACTTTGCCCATCAATGTCCCCCCCAATTCCCCGCCGGTTCCATTGCCAGCGGTTCAAATCGGCACGGTGGCCGGCACCATCACCGTCAGGCTGGCGACCTTGACCATCGCCGGCACAACCCAATCGGCGCTGCCGGCGAATCCGACCACAACGACCATCACCGTGCCGCGACTGGCACCCATCATCGTGCCCGGCTCCGTGAAAATCACAAACGTCACGTCTTCGGGGTTCTCGGTGTTTCTGGACGCCAGTTCGACGCCGCGCGACCTGAGCAGCGCCAACCTGACTTTCACGGCGGCCTCGGGAGCGCAGTTGAACGGCACCCAGTTCACGGTTTCCCTCACCAGCGCCGCAGCCGCATGGTTCCCCGATACCGCCGCTGGCCGCGGCGTGGCCAACGGCGGTTCGTTCTCCGTGACCATGTCCTTCTCATATTCCGGCGATACCAGCGCCCTCGGCTCCGTTTCCGTAACGCTGACGAATTCCGTCGGCACGTCGACGGCTGTATCCGGCGGGAGATAGCCAGCGGGAAAGACGATCGCCTTTCAATCGACGCGCGAGCGGACGCGCCTGCACCGCTGGATTGAGGCGTCGCTGGAAGAGGGACAAATGGGGGGAATGCGGCCCCCTGGTCGCCAACGAGAAGGCCCGTAATCGCCGCAAACGGGCCGCCGTAGCCGGCTTTTAGCCCGGCACCGACAGGAATGTCTGTGCTACGATTCCAATCGGCCATCCTGAGGGGCAATGAAGATTCCCGGAATGCGTTGGGTGATCGCGGCCATGTTGTTCCTCGCGACCACGGTCAATTACTGCGATCGCCTGGCGCTTTCGGTGGTATCTACGGACCTGCGCAAGGAGTTCACCATGACGGAGCAGGACTACTCCCAGGTGGTCTCCATCTTCCTGATCGCCTACGCCATCATGTATGCCGGTTCGGGCTATCTAGTGGACAGGCTCGGGACGCGCCGCGGCTTTTCGGTGTTCATCTTCGTCTGGTCGGCGGCCGCTATGCTGCATGGCTTCGCAACCGGCAAGTGGTCGCTCGCGGCCTTCCGGTTCATGCTGGGCCTGGGGGAGCCCGGCAACTGGCCGGCGGCTGCCAAGGCCGTAGCTGAGTGGTTCCCCGCGCGGCAACGCGCTCTTGGCGTGGGGATATTCAATGCGGGATCGTCATTGGGCTCGGCCATCGCGCCGCCGGTCGTCACTTTCCTGACCCTGCATTACGGCTGGCGCTCGGCGTTCTACTTCACGGGCGCCCTCGGGTTTCTATGGCTGGCCGCCTGGCTGGTGCTCTACCAACCGCCGCATCTGAATCGATGGCTGAGACGCTCCGAGTACGAGGCCATGAAAGATGAGGTGCAACCGCCGGCCGAGGCCATGCCTGCTAAACAAGGGTTGGCAGTCGGAAGCGCCGGCCCCACGCCGCATATCAGTTGGACGAAGGTCATCCGCCTGCGCGAGTGCTACACCTTGATACTCGCGCGCTTTTTCACCGACCCCGTAATCTATTTCGTCATCTTCTGGCTTCCCGAGTACCTGCGCAAGGAGCGCCATTTCGACCTCGCCATGGTGGGACAATACGCGTCGGTTCCATTCATCGCGGGGGGCATCGGCTACGTCGCCGGAGGCTGGCTCTCGGGCAAGCTGATGCGCGCCGGGTGGAGCTTGCCGAGGGCGCGCAAGTTCGTCATGCTGCTGGGCGCCGCGGTGATGCCCGCGGCCATCCTGGCGCCCGCCGTTCCGACAGCCTGGTTGGCGATCCTGGCCATCTGTTTTGTCACCTTGGGACACGCCTTTTGGACATCCAACCTGCAAGCCATCCCCACCGATCTGTTCCACGGTGCGGAGATGGGGACGGCAACCGGCTTCTCTGGAATGGGTGGCGCGGTAGGCGGCATCCTCGCGAATTACGGTACGGGGTGGGTGGTCCAGCACTTCTCGTACGCGCCCATATTCCTGATGGCCGGGCTGATGCATCCGCTGGCCATTGCGCTGGTGTACAAGATGTTGCCGGACCACCGGTTCACCCGCCGGGTGTGAGTGGGACAGACGATCGGTTTTTGTCGTCTGTCGAGTTTGACCCTTGAATTGCAGGCCGAGAGTGACAGACCACGAAAATTGATGGTCTGTCCCACTATCGCCGCAGGGTCTGGCCGGAGCGTGCCTCGGTGAGCTTGCCTCCGTCCACGATCATCTTTCCATTCACCAGCACGAAATCGAATCCTTGCGAGTAGTGATGCGGTTTCGCGTAGGTCGCTTTGTCCTCCACACGTGCCGGATCGAACACCACCAGGTCCGCCGCCATGCCTTCGCGCACCAGGCCGCGATCGTGCAGCCTGAACGTGCGCGCCGGAAGCGAGGTCATACGCCGTATGGCATCTTCCAGCGTCAGAACACCACGCGAGCGGACGTATTCCGCGAGTACCCGGGCATTGGTTCCGTAGGAACGCGGGTGCGGGTTGCCCACTCCCAGTTGGGTGACGCCGCCGTCGCTGGCTATCGCGGTGAACGGATAGCGCATGATGCGCTCGATATCCACGTCGCCCATCAAGCGGTAGATCATCCCTGCACCGCCGGCATTCATCAAGTCGAAAATCGTCTCGATCTCATTGTCGACGCCGGGCGCGCGGCCCTTCAGGACGTTGATCTCGGAGATCGTCTGGCCCTCATACGCCACATTCGGCGTGAAGCGCGCCACGGTGGCGAAGGAGTAGTCGGGCTCGCCCATCTGGCCAAGGTTATGCTTCATCTCGTCCGCGATTTTGCGGCGCGTGGCGGGGTCGGCCAGACGCTCCTTGATCTTGCCTTCGGCCAGCGCCCAGGTGGGCAATCGGATGCCGAGATTGGTGCTGGCGCGATCGTAGGGATATTGATCCGCCACCACATCCACGCCCTCGCGCCGGAATTTCTCAATCAGCGCGAGAGATTGATCGCTGGCGCCCCAGACCCGCCGCCGGTCGATCTTGAGATGCGAGATCTCGACCGTCATCCCGGCCTCTTTGCCGACGTTCACGGCTTCCGTAATGGCTTCGAGCTCATGCAGACCTTCATCGCGCATGTGGCTGGTGTAAACACCGCCGTGCGCCGCGGCGGCCTTCGCCAGGGCCACCACTTCGGCGGTGTTCGAGTACGTGCCGGGAATGTATTCGAGGCCGGTGGAGAATCCCACCGCGCCGTCGCGCATGGCGCGATCCACCAACGACTGCATCCGCTTGATTTCCTCCGGGGTGGCCAGACGGTTGGCCGCGCCCATCACTTCGGCCCGAATGGTATTGTGGCCGACCAGCGAAGCGACATTCAGCCCGAGCCCGAGCTTGTCGAGCTTGTCGAACCAGGCGGCCAGGTTGATCTCCGAACTGCCGCAATTCCCGGTGATCACTGTGGTTACGCCGTCGAGCAGAAAGTTGTCGCCCCGCGGATTTCTTTCGATGCCGCCTTCGATGTGCGTGTGAACGTCGATAAAGCCAGGCGCCACGGTGCGCTCGCGCGCGTCGATGGTGCGGGTCGCCGAAGCATTGCCGATGCGGCCAACCGTCCGAATGCGGCCATCCTTCACCCCGACATCGCCGCGGAACCACGGGTTACCGCTACCGTCGACTATGCGAGCGTTGCGAATCAGCACGTCGTAATCCGCCGCCATGGCGGGCACCGGGCCCGTCGCCAAGAGAGCTACCGGGAGCAGCGCTCCCAGTCGCCAGTTCACACTCCAGAGTGTTGGTTTTGGCATCGAATAGGCCCACTATACTCCAAACCGCTGCCCCTTTCTTGCCGGAGAAACGGACCGGGCCGCAAATAGCCCCAGCATCGCTATGCATCGGAACCGCCCGGGTTAACACCATCGCGTGAGCGTCGATGGAGCGCCGCCGCCACCCCCACCAGGTTGCCGATGGCGGCGATCTTCCCGCCGTGAATGGCGACGTCGCCGGAGTATCGCGGCGAACCAGTGCCGTCGATGATGTGCCGGTTTCGGATCACGAGATCGTACGGGGTTTGCGGAGGCGGCGAATTAGGTGCAGCATACGCTCGATGAAACAAGGACCGGCGCCAGACCTGCCCCTGGAGGTCAATGACGCATCAAGCGCCCGGCGGCCAACTGCTTCGAGAAGCGCAGCCCGTTGTGAACCCGTTCTATTCCTACTTCGGTCCGTAGATGGCTAGTGCAGGCTGGTTGCCTCCAGGCATCTTCTCATGGATCCCGTTGTCGACTCTCTCCTGCTGAAAAGTGGCAACGTACACCTTGCCGTTGGCCACGGTCGGCGGGCAGAACTTCGCGAACATGCCCAGGCTGTCCGTGGGGATGCCTTCATCTTCGCTGCTCCAGAGCTGACCTTTGGAAACGTCAGAGGCGTCAAACGCGCGGAGAACGCCCCGCACAACACTCATGTTGGCATTGTCGGCGAAGGGCATCGTCGCCCAGACGATTCCGGTCCCGTCCTTGCCTGTGTCTGCCGAAATAGACAGGAAGCCACCCGGCATCACGACGTTACCTCGGTTCTTGTCGTTCGGCAAGCCGTTCGGGGGATTCGGGAGAGGGGCGGATTCCATGCTCGTCTTGAACGGCGTATCGGACTCAAACTTCCACCCGGCGCCGCCCGGACCTGTGTCCGGAATCAGCTTGTACTGCTTCAGGCGATCCTCTTCGCCCATGAGGTAAACAAACATCTGACCTGGCCGAGGCCAAATGACGGGAGATCCGTGGATGTTCCAGAAGACAATGTCTTGTGGCTGGACTGGCGTGGCCACTCTCTTGAGCGGATTGTTGGTCACCTGGAAGTCGTGGAGGGCAGCCTTGGCTCCGTGGCCCATGTCATTGCGGTCGATCAGGTACATGCGCCCTTCCTTGCCTCCCGCCAGCAGCAAATGACTGTTTGGGACGGGCACGGCGCCGCCGGAACCAAGATCGGCATCGAAAGCCTTCAACTCGGCGCTGTTGGATGGCGTAAACCAGTCCTGGATCTGGATCTTGCCGGCCGCGAGTTTGATGTTCAAGACACTGTTGCCGAAGTCCGTTGTCCCGTTGTTACTTCCGTCGCCAGTAACCAGATATATATTGCCGGCATCGTCGGCTGCGGGACCTTGCCCCGACATCCAGATGCCCGCCCGTCCTTCCTTGTTATTCGCTGCCCTTGCGGTTAGGGTATCGGAGAACACGGCGACTTTTTTCGGCGCCTTCGGATTGGACACGTCGTAAGCGAAGATCCAGCCGTGGTAGTTCTGCTGATCGCAGTGACCGCCAAAGGCGATATACAAGGTACTGCCCTGAAGCAGCAAGGCCGGCCGGTTTAGATGCAGCAGCGGGTCGAAGGTGATCTTTGCGCCGGAACCCGGGACCGTGACGGCGCCGGCGATGACCGCTTCACCGACCTTTGTTCCGTCCGCCAGGCTCAGGGTAAAGAGCTTCTGGACAACGTTATTTCCGTTCTTCGATTTCGCGACGACGAAGATCAGCCCCTCTTTCGGAGAAGCCGTCTTCGTGAGCTGGACGACGGGCGTGCTGGTGATCCCGACCTCGGTGGTGAGATCCACGCAGGATACGCCGAACTTTTTGCTCAGATCCTGGCTCTCCATATGGGCTCCCAGTACCGCAGGACCTGTATGCCAAAGCGCCTTGGTCGATTCCTGGCCGCCAGGCTCCGCCGTCGTATCCTCGGCGTCAAAAGCATACACGCTGTTGTGCTCCGTTGCGACGATCGCGACGTTGGCTGTACGGCCGGCGATCTTAGCTTGGGAGACAATCAGTGGTTGTGCATAGATATTACCGTCGACAATCCTGAAGGCAAGCTTCCCGAAATGATCCTTGTTGACATTGGACGCCGTCAGCGTGGTTTCTTTCAGATTGGTACCGGAGCGGGCGCTGTCGTAGCGCTCCGTCAAGACGTCAACCTGCGCCATCATCGGCGGGACCGCCGTGAGGCCGGTCAGGACCAACAGCATTGGCCGGGCGAGGGTGTTTACGTTTCTCATGAGCAGGCTCCTTTCAAATTATGCATCCAGAATGCCAGGCCTAAGTTGCGAATTCTCCAGCCGGCCCCGCCGCACCGGCGTTCACCTTCGGTTCTCCGGTACTGGGACGCCGTGAAAGCCACGCTGCATGCCGCTGAGATAAGGAGACTGCATCCTGCCGGCGTCAGCAACGTCCGAGATCGTCTACTGGCTGCAGATCGGGCGTACGTCCCGCACCGGATTCTCGCAACCCATTTCAAACAGAAATAGATCTGGCCAACTGCCTGAGGAGCGACTGGCCCCGACCCGTCGCTCCGCTCGCTCCCCGAGTGCACCTACGGCCGTCCCTCGAGGCGCTGGTATACCTTGGAAAGTGAGGCGCTTCATGAGCGGTGTGGAGCGATCGAGGGCCACGAGTGGTGTGCCGAGTTCGATGCCGACGTCGACGCCGATAAGAAGCAGGTGGTCCGGTCGCCATTGGAAGGCATGATCCCGTAGCATCAGGGAGAAAGGAAGCAACGGTACGGTACTCGATTTCGTTCAGGAACGCCAACAGGCCAACGCGTACCTCGACCGTCTGCGACCCGAGCAACTGAGTGCCGTACGGGGTTTGCTGGAGACCATGCTCGATCCGGTGTCCCGAGCCCTCGCTAACGCGCCTGTCGAGGATGAAGAGATCAGTGCGGAGGAGGAATGCGCGGTGGCCGAGGCTCGCGAGTGGTTGAATTGAAGCACAACAAGCCCATTCCGCATGAGGAAGTGCTGGCCGAGCTCGGCCTCACCCTGGATGACTTCGAGAGAATGGGCCACACGCCACTTCCGCCGGAAGAGAACGGCGCAGTCGCAGAGAAATCAACAGATCCTCGTACTCATGTGGGAACCTTAGTTTTTGGTCGGGAACGTTCCGTCTGTCCCCATGTTCGTGTCCCCATGTTCGTGTCCATGTTCAGCCGCCCGTGTTCCGGCATGAAACCCTGCCCTACTCTTTCCCCTCCAGCGCCAGATCCACCACCTCCTCCATCGCATTCACGTAGTCGATCTTCATCTCGCCGATCTGTTCGCTCTTCAGATCCTCGCGCACGTTGACTTCGTTTTCGAACGGCATGATCACCTCACGGACGCCGCTTCGTTTCGCCGCCAGCACCTTCTCCTTAATGCCGCCCACCGGCAATACCTGCCCCGTCAGCGTGATCTCGCCGGTCATCGCGAGATTGGGCCGTACACGCCGATCCGTCAACATCGAAAGCAGCGCCGCCGCCATGGTGATCCCCGCCGAGGGCCCGTCCTTCGGAATGGCGCCCGCCGGCACGTGAATGTGGATGTCGCTGGTCTTGAACAGATCCGGGTCGATGCCGTACCTCGTGGCGTTCCCGCGGACCCAGGTGAGCGCCGCCTGCACCGATTCCTGCATCACCGGCCCAAGCTGCCCCGTCATGATCAGGCCTTTGTTCCCGCCGGGCATGCGTCCGGCCTCGATGAACAGGACGTCGCCGCCCACCGGCGTCCAGGCCAGTCCCACCGCGACACCCGGCCGCCGCGTGCGTTCGGCCACTTCGGTATCGGTGCGGAACCGTGGCGCGCCGAGATCCCGCTCCACCAGTTCCGGAGTCACCTCCACCTTCTCGCGAGTGCCCTCCGCAATGCGTCGGGCCTGCTTGCGGCAGATGGTGCCGATCTCGCGCTCCAGGTTGCGCACCCCCGCTTCCCGGGTGTAGCGCCGGACGAGAAAGCGCAGGGCCTCGTCGGTGAAGTGGATGTCGCCCTCCTCGGCCAGGCCGTTCCCGGTGGTCTGCCGCGGAACCAGGTAGCGAAACGCGATGATGACTTTTTCCTGCTCGGTGTAGCCCTCCAGCGGGATGATCTCCATGCGGTCGCGCAGCGCATCGGGTACCGGGTCGAGAACGTTGGCCGTGGTGATGAACAGGACCTTCGAAAGATCGAACGGCACGTCCAGGTAGTTGTCCCGGAAGGTGGAATTCTGCTCGGGATCGAGCACTTCCAGCAGCGCCGAAGCCGGGTCGCCCCGAAAATCGCGGCCCAGCTTGTCCACTTCGTCCAGCATGAAGACCGGGTCATTGGTTCCGGTGCGCCGCAGCGATTGGATGATCTGCCCCGGCAACGCTCCGATGTACGTGCGCCGGTGCCCCCGGATTTCGGCCTCGTCGTGCATGCCGCCCATGGAGATGCGGGCGAATTTCCGCCCCAGGGCGCGCGCGATCGAGCGCCCCAGCGATGTCTTCCCCACTCCCGGCGGTCCCACGAAGCATAGAATCGGCCCTTTCACCACCGGCCTCAGTTGCAGCACCGCCAGATAGTCGAGAATGCGGTCCTTCACTTTTTCCAGGTCGTAGTGGTCTTCATTCAGGATTTCGGCCGCGCGCTTCACGTCCACCTGCGAGGCGGAGGATACACTCCAAGGCAGGTTGCCCATCCATTCCAGGTAGGTGCGCGTCACGCCGTACTCCGGCGAGGCGGGCGATAGGCGCGCCAGCCGGTTCAACTCCCGCATAACCTCGGTCTGAACTTCCTCGGGCATTCCGGCGGCTTCCAGCTTTCTTCGCAAATCCTCGGTGTCGCGGGTGGACTCGTCGGTTTCCCCCAATTCCTTCTGGATGGCCTTCAACTGCTCGCGCAAATAAAACTCGCGCTGGTTCTGCGAAAGCTGCCCCTGCACCTGGGATTGAATGCGGCCGCGCAGCTCGATCAACTCCAGTTCGAGCGTCAGGTGGCGATGGATCCCATCCAGCCGCAGCCGCCCATCCGGCTGCTCGAGCAAATGCTGCCGCTCGGTGGGGCTGAGGGATGGCACGTTGCCGGCCACGAAATCCGCTAACTTGCCCGGCTCGGTCATCTGGGCGGCGCTGGATGCGAGGTCCTCGGAAAGATTGGGCGTTCCCGCCACAATCTGTTGGAACAGGCTCACCACCGTCTGCCGGAGCGCCTCCATTTCGGGAGTATTCTCCGGTTCTACGTCGGGGATACGCTCCACGCGAGCTTTCAGAAACGGTTCCGTGCTGGTGAACCCGCGCGTGCGGATGCGGTCGATTCCCTCGCAGAAAAGCAGCAGGTTGTCCTTGGGTACACGGATGGCCTTGTGCATCACGCAGACCGTGCCCACTTCGTAGAGGTCCTCCGGCCCGGGCGTGTCCACCCGCGGATCGAGCTGGGAAACCACTGCCAAGGTGCGATTCTCGCCTAAAGACTGAACCAGTGCGATGGAACTTGGCCGGCCGACCGTGATCGGCAGAAGCGCGCCGGGGAAGACCACGGTATCGCGCACGGTAAGAACGGGCAGTTCTTCCAGGGGCGCCGCCACGGCGGCGCCCGGAACCTGGCTGGCATCTTGCGTAGCCTCCGCTTCAGTAGCCGCGAGATTTCCGCCTGGATCTTGCGCGGCGGCCTCAGCGGCAGGAGTTTGGGTTGGTTCTTCTTCGACGGCCATGATAGCTAACCCCAGTGTAAGCCACGGAGCGCCGATCCTCGACCGGCCTTCCTATGTTTGCATGACATGTTGGGAAACGTCTGGGAGTGGGTGGCGGATTGGCACGACCAATGTAGGCCGGGCGATGCGATCGATCCGCAGGGCCCAGCGAGCGGAACGCATCGGGTCCTGCGGGGCGGTGCAGCTATCCAGGCAGCGCCCGCATCGAGCCGTAGCTGGTTCGTACCGGCGGACCGTAACTACAACATGGGTTTCCGGTGTGCGGGGAACTAGCTTCCCTTTGGCTGCCGCGGAAGCCACCGTACCTGGTTGCGCAAGTCGTCCGTCGTCCAGTTCTGCCATACCAAGAGCAGATCTTCAATCACGGCTCCGATGGAGCGGGTGGACGGAATGAGTAAGACTCCGGGCGATTCGTGCGACACGACGAAGGCGCGGAAGTGAACGGTCATAGTGTGCACGTCGCCAGAGACCAAGGCACGACCGTCTTCTGCCGCAAGCCGCAAGACCTCCAGGTCGAGCGTCCCGTCCAGAATGGCTCCGGCGGCTGGCCGGAAGTCGATTGATGGCTCTCTTAGGAGCAATCCTTTCCGAATGTCCGGATCGAGGTCAGGGTCCGCCTGAAAGCGGATCTTCACAAGGTCTTGAGCGCCACGTCCCTCCTGGCTCGCTCAAAGCGATCGATCATGTCCTGAGACATGGGGTATTGCGCCTGGATCTCTTCAAACAATCGCTCCCGATCTCTCAGGTAGGCTTTCACTTCATCCGGATGATCGAGGATGAAGGCGATGGCGCCGTAAACTTTCCCCAGGCGTCCAATGGACGGGTAGGCCTCGAGGATCGCCTCCGGAGGCCTGCTGCGTCGAAACTCTTCGACCAATACGAACAGGCCAATGCGTGTGCCCGCCACATAATAGCCCCCATTTCGAACTTCGACATATTCGTTGGTCGGCATCATCTCAATTCAACCCAACCCTATTTTACCTTTTCCGTGAGATCTGCGGAGCGGATGCCGGCCCCGGTCACGCACCCTTCGGATAACACCCCAGCACCCGCAGCATGTCCGCAATCTCTCGCAGGTGATTCAGCGCGTTCTGTGCGTTGGGCGAATCCACCCGTCCCAGGAAATCGAGGTAGAACAGGTACTCCCAAGGCTTTCCCCGCAGGGGACGCGATTCGATCTTGGTCAGGTTGAGATCCCGCAGCGCAAACGCGCTCAGGGCCCGAAACAAGGCGCCCGGAATATTGCGCGTGGTGAAGACGAGGGAAGTCTTCCAAGGGACGTTCGCGCCCGCCTGGAAGGGATAACGCCGGGCATATTCGGGCTTGCGCAGCAGAAAGAACCGCGTGAAATTCTGCCGGTCGCTCTCAATGGACCGGCGCAGAATCCGGCCGCCATAAATTTCCGCCGCCACCGAGGAGGCGATCGCTCCGGCATCCGTGAGCCCTTCCTCCATCAGCATCTTCACGCTTCCCGCGGTATCGTAAAAAGGAATTCTTTCGATTTGCGGATTCCGAGCAAAAAAATCGAGGCATTGATTGAGAGCCACGGGATGGGAAAAGGCTCTCTTTAATTGGGAGAAAGAGACGCCTTGGCGCGCGATCAGGTTGTGTACGATCCGCACATGGGTTTCCGCCACAATGGGCAGTTCGAAATTCTGCAGGTGATCGTAATTCTCGTGGACCGAACCCGCCAGCGTATTCTCAATGGGGATCACCGCACCCTCCGCCCGCCCTTCCTTCAAACTGCGGAAGACGTCTTCGAAACGCTCGCAAGGCAGCACTTCAACCTTCTGCCCCAACAACCTCCGCGTGGCCTCCTCGCTGAAGGCCCCACGCGCGCCCTGGAATGCGATGGCGCTGCATGCGGCCTTCCGGGGTACTCCACGAGGCGTTTTCCGAGTGCTCATTACGCCTCTCCATCCCATCTGCGCACTTGGGCGTCGGGAAGGCCGATCAGGTCCAGAACGCGGTCGATGCTATGGTCCACAATGTCCATCACGGTTTGAGGATTGTTATAAAATCCCGGGATGGGAGGCGCAATAATCGCTCCCATTTCGGCCAGCGCAGTCATGGTCTTGAGATGTCCGACGTGGAAAGGCGTTTCCCGGACCATTAGGATCAGCTTCCTCTTCTCCTTAAGCGTGACGTCGGCAGCTCGAATCAGCAGGTTGGAACTGATGCCGTAGGCGATGGCCGACATCGTGTGAATCGAGCAGGGAGCCACCACCATGGCATGGGTGGGGAAGGACCCGCTCGCCAGCCGGCTCGAGATATTTCCTAGCGGGTAGGAGAAATCCGCCAGATCCTGGGCATCCGAGGCGAGTTTGCCGGTTTCCAGATACAGAGTCTTCTGGCCGGACGTGGTCAAGATCAGGTGAGTTTCCACATCCTTCTGATTCCGAAGGCGTTCCAACAACCGCAATCCGTAGATTGCCCCGCTCGCCCCGGATATTCCGACGATGATTCTCACGCCGCGCTCTTTCTCTCCGTTCCAATTTCGGAACAGAAGGTCGTATTCTCTGTTGCTGTTATTCTTACCGCGGGATATAATTGCGTTCGGTTCAACCGGGCCCTTTGCTACCGTCGGAAATCGCCTTCGGCAGCGGTACAGCGAGGATCATAACATGGACCGTGCCGGAGAAAAGCTCAAGCGCGCACGCGAGCGTCTCAAACTCACGTTCCGGGACGTGGAGCAGGCCAGCCAGAAGATCGCCGCGCACCGCCAAAACGACGAGTTCGTCATTGCCTTGAGCCGCCTGGCGGACATTGAGAACAAAGGCACGCTTCCCACGGTCTACCGGCTTTATACGCTGTGCGCGATTTACCGGCTGGATTTTGACGAGGTCCTTCGCTGGTATGGAGTTCCCCGGGAACAATTAACGTCCGACGCGCTCGAAATTGGCTTAAAAGAGACCCACATAGTCCAATTCCCACCCGGTGGAGCCGTGACTATTCCTCCCTCGCTCGACTGCGAAATCGATCTAGATCAGACTACTTTTCTCAGCCACCTGGTCCACCGTTGGGGAAAATTACCTCTGGTATTTCTTAATGGATTCGACTTACGGCAGCACCGTTACGGTTTAATCGGGCTGGAGGATTGGTCCATGTACCCGATATTGCAGCCCGGATCGCTGGTTTTGCTGGATGAAAGCCGGCGAAAAATAGCGTCCGGAGGGTGGACCAATGAGTACGATCGGCCGATTTACTTCCTGGAGCAGCGTGAGGGGTATGTCTGCGGTTGGTGCACCCTGGGGGATGGCCGTCTGCTGCTGCAACCGCATCCCGCCTCGCAAGCGAAAGTGCGCGTCTACAGCTACCCCGGCGATATCGACGTGGTCGGTCAAGTGATTGGCGTCGCTATGCTTCTGGAGTCGCGGAAGCACCGCCATTCCCGTACCGCAGCAACTCCAGTAAGGTCTCCAAATCCGTGATGTAGAGTTGCCGCTCCACCTCGCGGGCCGTGGGAGGCGCCAGGTCGCGGTAGTGCTCCACCGAGTGTCCTCGCCCGCCGATGTCCCTCACATAGTCTTCCAGATCGGCCTTTTGCTCCGCCAGGTTGGAGCCGATCCACTGAGAAAACACCTGGTGATGGCTATGGCACAGCATCCGGTCTGCATCCTCAGAGCCCACCAAATCCGTTAACGCAGGGTGGCCGTAGCGGTTGGTGGCCGCATCGCGCAGGGATGCCAGGTAGACCAGTCGCCCGAAGACCGTTGGAATCTGCGACAGGGTCCTGCGCCACAGTTCCGCCGCCGGCCCTAGTGCCGCTGGCGATTTGGATGTAAAGTCCAGGCTCCGATCTCCCCCGCGGGTCCTCGGCAAGCGATCCGTATCGGTCCTGCTGGTACTACTCTCCGCGCGGATCTCTACGACCGACTAGACCGATTCTATATCACTCCGGTACCGGACGCGCTTAAGGGGTAATCCCCTTTCCCTTTAGCCCTCAGGTACGGATCTGTTCTATTTTCAGAAAACTTTTGAGGAATACTCCCTATTTCCGTGCGGTTCCGTCTAGTATAGTACCCAGTTAACTATTTTTACTTTAAATGAGAAGAAAAAGGACACTCAAATGAAAAAACTCGTGTTGCTCGCCCTCATCGCTTTCTCGTTTCTCGCCGCTCGGCCCGTAAAGCATGACATGCCGGTGCCCCAGTGCGATCCTTGCCCGTGGGTACGCTAATTCCCAAGGTCAGCACAGTAATTGAGCGGCCCCGGTGTTAGAATTGACCCGTTAAGGACTTCAATGCCGGGTGCCGCGTTCGTTCTGTTTCTAGAATGGGTGTTCCTGTTAGGTTCCCTCCTAATTGCGGGGAAGCTCTACAAGTCGGGGCTTTATCTCCGGTATCGAGTCTTTTTCGCCTATTTTATCTTCCGGGTTCCGGTGGCCGCCTATACCCTCCTGACAGACGTTAAATCCCATGGATACTTCTATTTCTGGGTAGTAACGCAACCACTCATCTGGATTTTTTACGCCTGGGTGGTACTGGAACTCTGCCGCCTGGTGTTGGAACGGCACAAAGGCCTGTATTCCCTTGGGAAGTGGGCGATGTACCTGGGAATGGCGGTTTCGGTGACGCTTTCCGTCCTCAGCCTCCTGCCCCGGATCAACCCCACCACGACACAGCGGTCCCGGGCGATATTTTATGTCATGGCCGCCGACCGGGGTGTGACGTTCAGCCTCGCGATTCTTGTACTGTTGATGCTCCTTATGATTAGCCGGTATCCCGTCCGCCTGAGCCGAAACGTAGTGCTACACGCCAGTCTCTACACCATATTCTTCCTCAGCAACACACTGGGCGTGCTCCTGCAAAGCGTTTTTGGCCTCCGGCACTATACTGCGATCGACACGGGGCTGTTGTGCGTCTCCGTCATCTGCGTGTTGGCGTGGCTTTTCTTCCTCACCCCGGAAGGAGAGGAAGTGCGCGTCAATATCCCTCATTTCGACCCCAAACAAGAGGAGCGGATCCTGTATCACCTGGACACCCTCAACGCCACGATGTTAAAAGTCTCCCGGAAATAAGGTATTATCCGGCGTTGGGATGGTACTGATATTACTGGAACCGCCTTGCAATTGTCGTTCGAATGACCGTATCCTTTAAAGTAGAGAAAAAAAGAATACGTCGATGGAATTAATTATTGTCATCTCCGTTCTGGCTTGCCTGGCATTGGCCTTAGCCTTGCCGCTGCTGATACGCAAAGTTGCGGTTTCCGGCGGTAGTCTGCCTGTAACCGCTGAGTGGATCGACGAACTTTCGATCGAGTTCTATCAGCCCATGATTCGCCTGCTCGATGGCGAAGACCTGAAGTTCCTGCGCTCCCAGCCCGGCTTTACACCTGAAATGGCAGCCAAACTCCGCATTCAACGATGCCGGATTTTCCGTGGATATTTGCGCTGTTTAAATGCCGATTTCGGGCGCATATGCGCGGCAATGAAGGTCCTGATGGTGCAATCCCGCGATGACCGGCCCGATCTGGCTGCCGCGCTGGTTCGCCAGCAGGCGAGGTTCATGAGTGGCATGCTGATGGTCCAGTTCCGCCTCTTCCTGTATCGCTGGGGCGTCGGCGCCGTGGATGTGAGTGCCCTCGTTACTGTGTTCGATTTGATGCGGCTGGAGTTGCGTACGCTGGTGCCGGATGCGGTGCCGATGAGCGCATAAGCGGTCGGATGATTCGTAGTGTTCGGCGGCTGGGCGAAATCGTCACAGCCGCTTTAGTATTTCCTTGGCCTCCTTTAGTTTCGGAAATTTCTTTTCCGCCTCCCGGAATTCCTTGGTATGCACCCTCCGGCGCGACCCATTGTGGTCTACCGGATGGCTCAGGTGCAGCATTTCGTGGAACATCACATATTCCAGTGCCAGCACGGGGGTCCGTGGCTGATCGAAGATGCGGCTGATGATAATGGCGTTGTGCGACGGGTCGAAATGGCCCAGCATGCTGCGGGACACCTGGCGGCTCCATCCCAATTGCGGCCGCGCCATCAATCCGTCGAAAAAACATCGGTTCAGCTCTTCGAAGATTTCGTCCAGATTGTGGTGCTCGCCTTGCGGTCCGGAAATGAACTTTCGTCCGCGGATTTGCCTGACCAGATGCGCCTGGCGCCTGAAATCGCGGCGGTTCAGATACAGGCGGTAGCGGTAGGCATACAGGCGAGCCACCGGCTTGCGGTACAGTTTCGAGATCAGGATAAAGGCCAAGGCCTCCATTACGGGAGCCGGCGCCCCCGCCAGCAGGTCTGAAATGCGCACATGCAGTCGTCCGTTTTCGAGCCGGATGAAGCTGTCGGCGTTCGCAAACTGGCAGAACTCCACTCGCAGGTCGGGCACGGCGGTCCGAGGCTTGATCTGGCGGAACACGCGCGCGTAGATTTCTTCCGGCGTTTCGAAGAAAAGAGAACTTTGCAGCCCGTCCATCTCGAGCATCCCATCCCTATTTGGCATCTTCCAACATCTTAGCGGGGGCCGGGGCTCAGGGGCCAGTTCCCGCGGCAGAACCCAGCGCGCAGGCCGCTTCCGGAGGCTTCGGCGGTCCGGAGAGCACCTGAGAGCCCCGAGAGCCGACGGCAAGGGCGGCAATGCCTTCCCACCTGCTACCATCGAAATATGGCAGGTTCCGCGCAGCGAATCTCTCGCAGATCACTGCTGGTTTCGGGACTGGCGGCCACACGGCTGCTGGCGGTCGGCGCCAAGGGCAATGCCTTTCCATCGGATTGGCGCAAGTACCCGGACCCCGCCACCGAACTCGAAGTCCTGCGGCTCACCGATCCCGAGCATTCCAGTACCCTGCCCGCATATTACAACCGCGCTATTGCACGGAACAGCGGATTCCTGCTGTTCTCGTCGGATCGCAGCGGATCCACGCAGGCCTTTCGCATGGATTTGAAGGCCGGCGCGACCAGGCAGTTGACCGAAGCCGAGAACCTGGACGGCAGTTCGCTGACGCTGACGCCGGACAATCGTTCGTTCTGTTACCTCGCAGGGCGGTCCCTGTACCTCATCAACCTCAGCACCCTGCGCGAGCGGGAGTTGTACCAGATTCCGGAGGGCTGGGAGCGGTGTTCCGGAATGACCGTGGGGCCGGACGGCACGCATGCCACCTTCGCCGAGCGGCAGGGCGAGGGTTCGCGGCTCCGCATGGTGTCGCTGGTGCAGGGGCTGGCGCGCACCGTGATGGAAGCGCCATTCGCCATAGCGGATCCCATTCCGCGGCCCATGCGCGCGCAGGTTTTGTATCGCCAGGGAGACGAGGCATTGTGGCTGGTCAATCTCGACGGCAAGCAGAGCCACCCGTTGAAAGTAGCGGAGGGACGGATCGGACCGGCCAACTGGGCCCCGGACGGCAAGACCGTTCTCTATTTGAACTTTCCTGAGGATCCCAAGCAGTTGAATGCCGTGCGGGAGCAAACGCCGGACACGAACACCGACAGGCTGGTGGCCAAGACCAGCCAGTTCGTACATTTCGGGTTCAACCGCGATACCACCGTGTTCGTGGGGGCCAGCCGCAACACCGCCTCTCCACACATCCTGATCCTGCTGCGGTTGACGCACCGGGAATTCACGCTCTGCGAGCATAAGGCCAGCCATCCGGAGACGGTCGCTCCGATGTTCTCGCCGGACAGCCAGCGGATTTATTTCCAGAGCGACCGTCACGGCAAGCCGGCGATCTACTGCATGCACGTGGAAAAACTAGTGGAGAAAACGGAAACGGACAGCGTGGGGTAATGTTGGACAGCCCAAGTGGGACAGGCCATCGTTTTTCGTGGCCTGTCACGGCCTCAAGCCACACAGCCAGAAGGCAGACCACGCAAAACGATGCGGAACGAACGTACCGTGGTCTGCCCCACTCTACCTGGCGGCCTGTTCCTTGGGAGTGCTCAAGTATCCCACGATCAAATCCTTCTGCACCTGGTTCACAACCAGTTCGTAGGGCTGCCTGGCCTTGCTGGTGTAGAACTGCACCGGCTCGTTGATGTTCTTGTCCTTCTTCTCGGTCAATTTGTCGTCGGCCATCACATCGACGGTGTATTTGTTCTTCTTCGGATCCGTCTTTCGGAGCATCAGGGTGATGTCGCCGACGCGCTGGGGCGCCTTGGTCTTGCCCAGCTTGAACTCGAGGTAGTTACGTTCGCCCAAACGCCGCAGGGCCTGCAACTCGTTGGCATTGGTGGCGATCAGGCCACTTTGCACGCCGAGGTCGCCGCGGGTGGACTTCAGGTCGGCAATGGTCTTCTGCAACTCGGCCTGGGTGGCCGACACCTGGGTCTTCACTCCCCCCACATCAGTGGAGACATCCGCAATCTTGGCATTGGCGGCACTGGCGGACTGTTTGACGTCGCTGATTTCCGTGCTGACCTGCTGCTGCACTTTGGCCTGTTCGGCCTGGATCTGGCGTCCAATCTGTTCGGCGCGCGCCGTCGCCTCGATTTTCGCCTGGCTGGAAAGGGTCCGCGCCTGGGCTTGGGCGGCGGCGAGCTCTTCCTTCAGCGTTTCCAAGCGCCGCACTTGCGAATTGGTGGTGACCGAAGAGGCATCGCGAAGATTGCTGATCTCGGTCATTAGGGACTCCCGGTCCTTGGCCATTTCGGTTCGCACATGGTCGATCTGGACGTAGAGATAAATGTTGGCGGCCACGAGCACAATCAGAGCGGCGGCCACGAGCGCCGTCAGCAAACCGGAGCGCTGGGGCTCGGGCTGCGTAAATGTCGGTGTGGAACTCACGTAACGATACTCCTTTAGCTTCTTACAGTATAGATGGGACTCCGGTACTTTTCGGTTTCGTCTAAACCAGCTCGAACGACTGGCCGGGCGCCGGGACCGCCACTTCCAGGTTATAGGTGAAATGGAGCAGTTTGGCAAACGTCTCCGCCTGCCGCGGCTCGCCGTGAACCAGGAAGACCTGGCGCAGGTGGGGTGCCAGAGGCTGAATCCAGTCCAGAAGCTCCTTCTGGTCGGCATGCGCGCTCAGCTCATCCAGGCTGGCGATTTCGGCCCGCACCCGCATGGGTTCGCCGAAGATGTTCACCTCCGGCCACTTCTCCACCAGTTTGCGGCCCAGGGTATCCTGCGCCTGATACCCGGTAATGAGCACGGTATTGCGGCCATCCTCGATGTTGTTTCGCAAATGGTGCAGAATGCGGCCCTGCTCGGCCATACCTGACGCAGAGATCACCACGAACGGGCCGTGAAGGTCGTTCAGCTTCTTCGAATCGGCGGCCTCCCGGACATACTGCAGGCGCCGGAACCCGAAGGGATCCTCGCCATGGATCAGGTACTCGCGGGTTTCCTCGTCGAAGCATTCGGGGTGGTCGCGATGGACCGCGGTTATGTTGATGGCCAGGGGGCTGTCGACGAAGATGGGGATGTTGGGGATGCGCTTTTCGTTGGCGAGCTGGTGGAGCAGCAACACCAGTTGCTGGGTACGGCCCACGGCGAAGGCCGGCACGATAATCCGGCCGCCGCGGCCCGCCGTGCGGTTCACCACGTCGGCCAGTTTGTTGACGACGTGGCTGACGCTCTTATGCAACCGGCCGCCGTAAGTGCTCTCCAGGATAAGGTAGTCGGCGGGCGGCATGGGCTCGGGATCGCGAATGATGGGGAGATGCGGGCGGCCCACGTCCCCCGAGAAGGCCAGCCGCACGTGGGATCCATTAGACGAATCGTGGAGCACCAGACAGGAGGAGCCGAGGATATGGCCGGCGTCGTAGCTTTCATAGCTCACGCCGGGGGCCAGGCTATGAGGCGTATGGTAGGGCACCGGATGGAACAGCGGCAGGGTACGCTCCGCATCCGCCATGGTGTAGAGCGGCGTCACCAGACCGTTTTCCAGGCCCTTGGACTGCCGCTTTTCGAGGCGCTTGTTGACGAACTCGGCGTCCTTTTCCTGGATGTGGGCGGTGTCGCGCAACATCCAGTTACAGAGGTCGATGGTAGCCGGGGTGGTAAGGATGGGGCCGGAAAAGCCGTTCTTCACCAGGGTGGGGAGGTTGCCGCAATGGTCGATATGGGCATGCGAGAGGATCACGGCATCGATGGAGGAGGCCGGGAACGGAAGATGGCGATTCTTCTGGTCGGCTTCTCTGCGCCTGCCCTGGTAGAGACCGCAATCGAGAAGATAGCGCTTATCGCCGGTTTCCACCAGGTGCATGGAGCCGGTGACGGTGCCGGCCGCACCCCAGAACGTGAGCTTCATTGAGGGTACATGGTAGCGCATTGCCGCACGGGACTCGCGCGTCTTCTGGTGGCATGTCCGAATCGGAGCAGAGTGGTGGTCGATGTGGGCGTGAAGCGCGGCCCGCCCTCTTATGTGGTATAAAAGAACTGTTTGTCCTAAATATCGATGAAATACTTCCTGGTTATCCTGCTGGTGGCGGCGCCCGCCTTCGCGCAAGTGAACCGGCCGGTGGACGATGGATCGACACCCGTGGGTCCGGTGCGGCTGACGGTCATCCACCACGCCAGCCTGATGATCGAAGCCTTCGGGCAGGTGATTCACATCGACCCGTGGGGCGCCGGCAACTACGACGGCCTTCCGCAAGCCGACCTCATCCTCATTACGCACGCGCACGCGGATCACCTGGATCCCAAAATGGTCGCGAAACTGAAGAAGCCCGGGACGTTGGTGCTGGGACCGGAGGTGGTCGCCAGGAGTCTGCCGGGAACCACAGTTATCCGGAATGGGGAGACCCGGCAGTTCGGAGAATGGACCATCGAGGCCGTCCCGGCGTATAACTTGAAACGCGGGCCTGGGCCGGGATCGCTGTACCATCCCAGGGGGGAGGGCAACGGCTACGTGTTGGGCTCCTCCATGGGGCGCACCTACATCGCGGGAGACACCGAGGCGATCCCCGAGATGAAGGCGCTCCAGGATATCAGGGTGGCGTTCCTGCCCATGAACCTGCCGTATACCATGACGCCCGACGAGGCCGCCCAAGCCGCCCGCTCCTTCGGGCCCAGGATCGTGTATCCGTACCACTATCGCGGGACGGACCTGGCGGCGTTCGAGAAGGCGATGGCCGACTCCGGCATCGCCGTACGGATCAGGGACTGGTATTACTGACGGTCACTGCCGGCCAGCAGCGCCGATACCGCCAGAGGGACGGTCATTGGGGATTGGCGGTAGTTACAGCGGCAGATACCACACCTGGTCAACGAATTCGTGTTCTTCGTTGCATTCCCAAACGAGTTGTAGCTCGTCGATAGCAGCGCCGGTGGGTAGTCGTTGGGGTATGAGGATCAGGCCAGGCGATGTCCGCTCGCGAGAGAACTCCCAGAAATGCCGCGGCATGGTATTGACGTCGTGCGAGACAATGACTCTCCCCTGTTCGGCGGCAAAAGCCAGCACCCTGGAATCCGGCGTGCGGCCGGGAAGTACTTCCTGTGGAACCTGGAAATCGATCTCGGCGTTTCGAAGGCGGATGCCCCGAACAATGCCAGCGCGAAGGTCGGCGTCCGCCAGGAATCGCGCTCTCAAGTGGACCGAACGGTCCTTTCCTGCCGGGCACGGTGCACTCTATCCGCATTGGCCGGCGGGTTCTGCCGCCGCCCCTGCTCCCAGATCCGCTCTTGCTCTGCCAGGTAAGCATCCATCGCTTGGGGATGGTCCAGTGCAAAAGCGATTGCCCCGTACACCTTCGCCAGAGAGCCGATGGCGGAGTATTGATCCAGAATCGTCTCTGGAGACTCGCCGCGCCGAAACGCGTAAATGACGCTATCCAGCGACACCCGAGAGCCCGCAACATAGTACCCGCCATTGCGCTGCTCGACGTACTCGCTTTTGATCGGCGACATGGCGGTTCCTCGGCTCACTTTCAGTCTACCGCGAACGAAGGAACTGGCCGTGGCGGGTTGGGGAGCTTGACGGTGCTCGGAGCTCGGTTGGGGGGTAAGCGTCAGCTCGCGAAGTTTCGGGCGATCCCCGAGTGTTATCGGAAGCGCCTGCGCGGTGGAGGGATCATGTGAACGGTGTTAGACTCAATCCATCATGACAAGATGGCCGGCAAGCCCGGTTTTGACCGAAAACCCGATGAAAGCACCGGTGAACTCGCCGGCCGATCTGAAGGTAAAACTCTTTGCCGATGGCGCGGAGAAGAAGAGCATGCTGGAGCTCTACGCAAATCCGTTGATTCAGGGCTTCACCACGAATCCGACGCTGATGCGCAAAGCCGGCATCTCGGACTACCAGGCGTTTGCCCACGACATTCTTTCGGTCATCTCCGACCGCCCCATCTCCTTCGAGGTCTTCGCCGATGAGTTCGGCGAAATGGAGCGCCAGGCACGCATCATCACGACCTGGGGCCGCAACGTGTACGTGAAGATTCCGGTCACTAATACGCGGCGGGAGACAGCATGCCCGCTGATCCGGAAGCTGTCGCAGGCAGGCATCAAGGTGAATGTGACGGCGATTCTTGCCCTGCGGCAAGTGAGTGAAGTGGTGGACGCACTGACGGGTGGCGCGCCCTCCAATGTCAGCGTTTTCGCCGGGCGCATCGCGGACACCGGCGTCGATCCGGTGCCGATCATGCAGGAGGCGGTCGACATGCTTCGGCCCCACCCGCAAATGGAGCTGATCTGGGCCAGCCCACGAGAACTACTGAACGTGTTTCAGGCGGACGCGATCGGCTGTCACATCATTACAGCCACACCGGACATTCTCAAGAAGCTTTCGCTGACCGGCAAGGATCTCGGCGAATATTCGCTCGATACCGTGCGGATGTTCGCTGACGATGCGGCCAAGTCCGGTTTCACTTTATAGCGGGTTAATGCACGTGGGCACGATTCTGAGCCGCACGCTCCAGAATCCCCTGGAACTCCTCCGCCACCACGCTCCAATCGAACCGGCTCCTGACGAGCGTGTGGCCGGCGCTCGCAATAAAATCCCTGCGGTCGCGATGCTCCAACAGCTCTAGACAGGCGGCGGCAAATGCCTCGGGATCGCTGGCCAGCACGATGTCCGTGCCATCGGTGTAAGCCAGGCCCTCGGCGCCGAGCGACGTTGAGATCACGGGCACACCGGCAGCCATCGCTTCGTAGATCTTCAGGCGCGTTCCGCTGCCTGCCAACAATGGCACAATCGAGACCCCCGCGTTCCAAAGATACGGTCTCACGTCGGGCACCGTTCCGGTCACGTGTATGCGGCTGTCCTTGGCGGCAAGTGCCTGTATGGTTGAGTCCGGATATTTGCCCACCAGCGCGACGGTGGCAGCCGGGCGGCTCGCATGAATCAGCGGCAGCACCCGCTCCACGAACCAGTGCACACCCTGGACGTTGGGCAGGTAGTCCATGCTGCCGATGAAGACCAGGTCCGACGGCGGAGCATCGGGAATGGCGCCATCCGGGCGCTCGAAATGGCGCACGTTGACTCCTGTCGCGATGGACGTTACATCCTTCACGCCGTAATGCTCCGCGATGTACGCCGAGTCCGCCGGTGAGACAGTGATCACGTGTCTCACCCGCGAGCAGGCGTGCCTCTCGTACTGTTCGACCCGGCGCGCCATATACGACAGGTAAGCGCGCCGGGGCGCAGAGGTAGTCTCCGCCGCCAACCGCCCCATGATGCGGGCTTCCACGTTGTGCTGGAACAGAATGGCGTTCTCCAGGCGCGCCGCAGGCAGGTTCGGAACGGACAAAAGGAAGTCGACCACCACCGCATCGTAAGTGTTTTCGTGAAGCAGGCGCTTCACGCACTCGCTCGCGGGCCTTGATGCATACCGCGCTACGTAGAGCGGAGTCGGTGAGAAGAGGTTCAGGAGCGCATCCACTGCAAAGGCTGGCGACCCGCGCTGCGGGGGTTGGTGCGGAAACGCGTAAACCAACGAACAGTATTCGTCCTTCTGCTCGGTAGTCTGGCCGTGGCGCGCAGTCCCGACAAAGTGAACTTCGTTCTTGCGGCTCAGGTGCCGAAGAATGCCCAGGGTCCGAATCTGCGAACCGTTGATGGTGGGGTGCAGGAGCGTCGGGCAGATCCAGAGAATTCTCACGGCTCTGGCACGCCCTCCGCTTGCGCGGCAATCCTGGTTACGTCGACGATGGCCAGCCCCGAGGAGCGGATCCTGGCGATCGTATCCGGCGATGCCGGCTTGGTCACTACCAGGCTGTCGGCCCAACCGAGCAGATCTTCGAGCTTGGGGACCAGCGCCGTCCTGCCGGCCACGAATACTTCCTCCATGGCGCGCAGGTTGGCGCCGTGCAGCATTTCGGCACGAATGTCGGGGTCGAAGGCCCGCACCTCCACGGACGCGGCTTTCAGGATGGCCGCGAGTTGCAGGGAACTACTCTCGCGCATATCGTCAGTATGCGACTTGAAGCTCAAGCCGATGAGTCCGGCGCGCTGGAAGCCGGCCGCGATCACTCGCTCGGCGGCGCGATGCAGGTGCTCGGCGTTGCTTGGAAGGATAGAGGTGTAGAGCGGAAGCGCCAGGCGATTCGCCCGGGCGAGGTGGTTCAGGGCGCGGATGTCCTTCGGCAGGCAAGATCCACCGAATGCAAACCCGGGCTTCAGGTAAGCCGTCGAGATGTTGAGCCGCGTATCCTGGCAGATTACGGACATCAGCTCTTCGGGGTCGATGCCGCAGGCCGCGGCCAGCGAACCGGTTTCGTTGGCAAACGCTGTCTTGAGGGCGTGGAATGCATTGCAGACGCCCTTGACCATTTCGGCCGCCCGCACCGTCATCAGGCGTTTGGGCGCGTCGATCCCAGCATAGACAGCGAGCGCGACCCGGGCCGACGCGTCGTCGTCGGCGCCCACCACGACCAGCCCAGGGTCAAAAAAATCCTTGATGGCCGTGCCTTCGCGGAGAAACTCCGGAACATAAGCGAAATCGATGCCGGGAATATCCTTGAAAAACCGCGTGCGCAGATCTTGGCTGGTCCCCGGAACCACTGTGCTGCGAATGGCGATGGTCAGGGGCTTCTGGCGCGGCGACCGCCGCAACGCGGATGCCAGATCTTCGCAAACGCGCTCCAGTTGCCCACAGTCGTGTGCGCCGTCAGGCCCGGTGGGAGTACCCACGCAGATCAGAACGATATCCAGTTCCGCGATCAGAGGATCGATATCCCGAAGGATGGTCAGACGATTGGCTTTGACTTCGGCGCCGAGCAATGCGTCAAGACCTGGCTCGTAAAACGGCGAAATCCCCGCCTTCAACTTGGCAATTTTCGAGGGATCCTGTTCGAAGCCGTATACGACGTGTCCTACGCTGGACAGACAGGCCGCGGTTACGGTTCCGACGTAACCGAGTCCCACGACACCGACGTGGAACGAGGTTGCATCGTTAGCTTGGGGCGCTTCCATGAGATCCGGGGACTGCGAACGGGCGTACCGGCTCAGTATAGCGTAGAGTGCCTTTGGTGGGGCAGGCGCTCTCGCCTGCCAATCTCTTCCTTCCCGGCTTCTGATCGATCACCGCACTGCTTCCGCGGAATTCGGATTGAACATGAAGGACGACACGTCGACCACTTCGAAATCGGAGCCCTTGACGGCGCGCATCTCTTCGGTGAGGCGCCCCGGGTCCCAGTTCGGATTGGGCGCTCCAGTAATGAACCAGGGAGATCCGTTGTCGGAGAGGATCATGCCGTACTTCTTGAGAGCCCGCAGAATGACCTGCGTCTCCTTCGAGAATTTCGAGACGTCGTAGTCCGCCCGCAGACGCACGCGCAATCCCATGGGCGGCAAGTTGGGATCGTTGCTGCGGGACGCCAGATGACGCGCAGGCCAGATGAAAGCGCGGGTGGTCTTGGGCGCGGTAAAACGCAGCGCGTGGCGAATCTCGCCGGCCGCGACCTCTTCATAACGGACCAGCCCCGGCAGAATCGGCAGCCCGGCGGCATCGGCGGACGTCCAGCCTGCCGGTCTCAGCGCATTCGACCGGAGATCGTAATGCGCGGCCGAACCGGCACTCCAGCCTCCGGCGGCGCGATTGGCCGCGAATAGCTCGTAGAGCTTGCAGGCGCCCTGATCCACAACCAGCATATGGGCGTCCTCCGCGCCCTCGATCAGCGGATTCGGCGGAATCGGCACCGGCCCCGTATCGCTCTCCCCACCTCCCACCTGAACCGGCACCATGGGCTGATTACCGGGCACGAGATTGAATGGAATCCCGGCGGTGGCGGCTCGTCCGAAGTCCGGATGCAGCGTCTTTTCGCGCCCAATGCTGGTGAGATATGCCGAAGCGTGCGCATCCAGAGGGGCGGTATCCACGGGTGTATTCCAGACGTTGTTCGCGGGGAAGAGTGGGCATTTGCCGATCATGGGGCCGGGGCCGTTCGCGCTGACGTGCGTGGGCGAAGCGGCGGCTCCGGTATTGAGGCCGCGCATCATGGAGGAGGAATCCACCACTTCGAAGTCCGAGCCGTGTACCTTGCGCATCTCCACGGTCATCTCGTCCGGCTTCCAATTCGGATTGGGGGCGCCTCCGAAGAACCACGCGCCGCCGTTGTCCGACAGGATCATGCCGTACTTCTTCATGGCGCGCAGGACCACCTGCATCTCCTTGGAGAACTTCGAGACATCGAAATCCGCCCGCAGGCGAACCCGCAACCCCATGGGAGGCAGATTTGGATCGTCGCTGCGCGAGGCCAGATGCCGGGCCGGCCATATATAGGCGCGCTGCGTTTTCGGCGCCGTGAAGCGGATGGCGTGCTTGATCTCTCCGGCCGCCACTTCCTCATAGCGCACCAGCCCCGAGAAGATCGGCAAACCCGCGGCATCGGCGGACGTCCAGCCATCCTGCCGCAACGCGTTGGAGCGCAGATCGTAGTGTGCGGCCGACTCGGCGAGCCATCCGCCGTCCGGACCTTTTCGGGCGGCGAACAGCTCGTACAATTTGCAGGCATCCTGATCGATGACGATCAGGTGGGCGTCGTCTCCGCCCTCGATCACCGGATTCGGCGGTATGGGCACCGGCCCGGTGTCGCTCTCCGCCGGGGGCACCTGGACCGGCAGCTTGGGCTGGCTCCCCGAGACCAGGTTGTACGGAAGGCCCGATCTGGGGCTCGTCCCGAAGTCCGGATGGAGCGTTTTCTCTGGTCCGATGCTGCGGATGTAAGCCGCCGAGCGGGTGTCCACTGGAAGGCGATCGACGGCCGCGTTCCAGATACTGTCGCTGGGAAAGACCGGACACTTGCCGATGTGTGGTCCCGTTGAGGAAGAGGCCGCGGAGCCGACGGCAGCCTGCGGAGCGGGATCGGCGGGACGATCCGCGGATCGATTCCCGGTTTGTGCTCCACATGCGGAACAGAAAGTGATCAGTGAAACGAAAAGAGAGCCAGTAGCCTTCGCCATGCGATCGCTCCTCCCGAGCGGGTTTACGTGCGTCTGTTTCCTATTGTCGCGCCTGGGCGGAGTCCGCAGTGACCATCAGACCGGAGCTGTCCACCGCTTCGAAATCCGAGCCGTGAATTCCGCGGAGGTCGCTGACAATCTGCGAACTCCATCGGCTGTCGGTAGTGCCCGTCAGGAACCACGGACCGCCATTGTCCGAGAGGAACATTCCGTACGCCTGAAGGGCCCGCAGGATCACCTGCGTCTGCTGGCTGTACTGGCTGACGTCCACGGAGCTCTTTAAACGGAAACGCTGCCCCATGGGCGGCAGGTCCGGATTGGTATCGCGCGAGGCCAGGTGGCGCGCTGGCCAGACGAAAGCCCGGCGCGTGCGCCTGGTCGTAAATCGGAGCGCATGGCGGATTTCGCCGCTCAGCACCTCGTCGGCCCGCGCCAGCCCGGGCAGAATCGGAAGGCCGGCGGCATCCGCGGAGGTCCATCCGCTCGGCCGCAAGAGATTCGAGCGAAGATCGAACACCGCACCGGAACCGGCCCCCCACTGTTGTGGACCCGTGCGCGCCGCACCGAACAGTTCATAGAGCATGCAGCGGCTCGGATCGACCACCAAAACGTGCGCATCCGCGTCGAGCTCTACCGGGGCGCTGTCGGGAATCCGGTACGGTCCGCGGTCGCTTTCCGAACCGTCGGCGAAGGAGACTTCAGCGAGAGGCTGGTCCGCGCCGGCAATCGCGAACGGCATGCCGCCCCCCACACCGAAATCCGGATGCAGTGGCAGGTCCGGGCCCATCGCCTCGATGTAGGTGGCGGATTTGGGATCCAGCGGCAGGTCCTGCACCCGGGCATTCCAGATATTGTTGGAGGGGAACATGGAACACCCATTGGGCAGAAGGATGGCCGGGCTTTGACGTCTGCTCATCCGCGCCAGAATCCTGGCCTGATAGGGCAGCGAGAGCTTGTACACGCCACCCGCCGGCAGGGCCAGCAGCGCGAGCACCAGCACCAGCAGGGCCAGCGGGTATTTCCTGATCCGGCTGAACCCCAGTTCCCTGACTACGATGTAGGCGAGTGCGGCCATCGCGATCCAGAGGGTAAGCAGCGGTGCGACGGTGAGGAGTCTGTTAATCATTCAGGATGACTCCATCATGCCATCAATTCGCCTTCATGCAGAAAAGCCGGCAAGAGGTGGCGAATCCCGGCACCCTTTTCTTTTTTTTTAGCGTACGCTCGCCATCTACGACAAGGGCTGGGTCCGACCACCGAGACACTCAGGCTGTTAGAGACAAGCTGGCCGCGTTACAGAAGCAACTGGCCAAGTGAACACTTGGGAGACTGTCCCGCGCCCCGTCTTACGCCCAAACCTTCTCGAACGCCGCCTTGAACTTGGCCATGTCGTCCGCGGAGCCCACGGTGACCCGCACCTTGGTGGGCCACACCTGCCAGATGCGTCCGATGATGACTTTGTTGGCCGCCATCGCCTGCGCGAACTGATCGCCGGGCCGGTTCACTTCCATCATGAAGTGGTTGGCTTCGCTGGGGATGTATTTCACACCCTTCTTCTCCAGGAACTCGAAGGTGTCCTCTCGAATCCGCTTGTTCAGGGCACGCCGTTCCGCCACCAGCCCTTTGACCCGCAGACTGGCCGTGGCACAGGCCAGGCCCGTCACTGGCAGAAAGCCGACGCCGAATGGGCGCAGTTTCGCGAGCAGGTCCGGACGCCCCATGGCGAATCCCGCGCGCAGTCCCGCCATGCCGTAGATCTTGGAGAAGGTCCGCAG
>JAIQFL010000081.1 GCA_020073365.1 Terriglobia bacterium
CCTGCCAGGCATCGTCCGTTCCATCAGTCCTGGCCAACTTGAGGTAGCTCTTCAACGCCCGGATTCGGAAAAGGTGGCAAACGCTTTGGAAAACCTTCTAGCCGGCTTGAATACCCAACAGGCAAGAATGCTGGCGGACGGCCCAATCCTCTCCTTCCGGCTCACTGACGTTAACACGTTCCCACCCCCGTCAGACTCCCTACCATAGGAGTTCTGAGCCTAGACGAGACCGCCTGTCAATGCCATGGACGGACCGTACTGCCTGTCCACGGCACACTCCTACTTCCCCGGCACCAGCGGCGCCAGCCCCAGGAACTCCGGGCTGGTGAGCACAACCTTAGTTTCGCGCCTGGTCTTTTCCATCCACTGCGCGAACTTCTGCTGCTTCAATTCCGTGAAGATCTCGTCGCGGACCTGCGACAGCGGCCGATAGGTCACGTCATCGGCGAGCAGGAGATAGTAACCGTTTTGCTGCCGTAGCGGCTCGCTTACCTCGCCCTTTTTCAAGGCAAACACGGCCGTGCGGAACGCTTCGGGGACATTGTCTTTGGGACTCAGCGTGAACAAATCGCCGCCCTTGGCCCGGGAGGTCTCGTCGTCGGAGTTCTCTTTGGCGAGTTTCACGAAGTCCGCGCCGCCGCGAATCTCCGAGAGCAGCCTGACGGCCTTGGCCTTAGCCTGCCCTTCGGTCAGCAGTTTCTTGCCTTTGGAATTCGCGGGCGAATCTTCGCTGAAGGAAATATAGATCGCCTTCACCTTGACCAGTTTGTACTTCTCCTTGTTCTCGCCGTAGTATTGCACGATTTCGGGGGGTTCCACGACCGCCGTCTTCAGCACGTTGTTGATCTGGGCCGAGCTCATGATATTCATGCGGTCGTATTGCAGCAGCTCCTTCGTGGGACTCTCCTGGTCCAGTTTCTGCGCCTCAGCCTGTTGGGCCAGCTTCCGCATTAACCCCCACTGTTCCAGAAACGTTTTTCGATCGCGCAGAGCCATCTTCTGGTTCTCCGGCGGAAGCGCGCCGTATATCTTTTTGAAATCTCCCATGGTGAACTTGGTCCCATCGTCAAAGACGGCAATCTGAGTCTCATCCGGGAGATCGGGGATGGTAGCCGTAGGCGCGGGCGACGGGGGCGGGAGAGGCAGAGCCGGCTGAGTCTGCGCCCGCAACATGCTAAGACAGGCAAATAGAAGGACACTTGAGACTTTCATGGTTGGATCTGCGTTTCCCCCAGTTTATCACGCAGGATTCAGCGGCCTGGACGCGTGGTGTCCTGGAGAACCTGAGCGGGATCGTGACCAGAAGAATTGAGGACAGCGATTCCCCAGCGGAGTGCGACGCAGCCAAGGATCAGAACCTGTCAATAAAAGGGGCGGAGCGGGATCAGCCGGGTGTACACTTGGTTTGGAATCTTGCCGGGCCAAAATGGAAAATCTGGTTCCCTTGCTCCCAGTATCTTCTGGTTGCAACGAAGCGTGCCGGATGTATTCTTCTGCTCGCGGAATCTGGGGGCAAAGGTTCCGGGTCCGAGCCTGTATGTTTATAGGGAGGCTCTTGTGAGCGCTACGCTCGGGAACCGATACGCGCTGCCGTCGTTTCTGCTGCTTGCGTGTCTTGCCGCTTCAGCTCCCTCGGTGTGTGCGCAGAGCACGCCCATTTGCGCTCCCTCACCAGACGTACAATCGGCGCTCGACCAGGTTCCTGGCAACCAACCAGCGGACCAATCCACGTACGATTTCTTTCAAGCGCGCCGCTCCGCCATTCGCACCCTCATGCAACGCTATCCCGGCGACGTCTTCGTTCAGCGCGCGTACATCGGCGGCATGTCGAACTCCAACACTCCTTCGGACCGCCCCAAGGTAATCGCCGAGTACCAAGCCCTGCACGATCGGCGACCTGACGATGGCTACATCTCGTATCTGTACGGCACAACTCTTCTTGGCAGAGACACACCGCAGGCCATCAAGCTGTTCAACGCCGCACTCGGGAAGGCCCCGAACTTCCCCTGGCCTCATTTGCAGTTTGTCTCCATTTACTCCGCGCTGAATTTCCTCGACAAAGCCAAAGCCATTTCTCACGCCAGAGCGTTTCTTTCCGCCTGCCCGTCCGCTCTGGAGGGCTACTCTTCGCTTGGCGGGCTGGGCGACAGCGATCTGATGCGCCAAGGCGCATCGCAACTTCGCCAGATCATCCAGCCGCGCACGGATCCCGACGCGCTGGGTGCGTATTCCACTCTCTGGCCGCTCGAATTTGCCGCCCATCCTCCCTCCGAATACGACGGGCTTCGGAAGCAGATTGCCGTCGACGTCGCGCACCTCCGCGCCCTGAATCTGGAGAACGTACGCCAGTGGTGGCGTGCCCTTCAGGGAGGCTACAAGCTCACAAATGAAGAAAAGCAGTCCGATTGGGCAGCCGATCAAAGCGCCCGCCGCTTCCCTTCCAATTCGAACCTGCCTGAACGAACGCAGTGGTACGAGGACCATGCGTATCCTGGCTCCGACGCCCCAGAAGATAAGCAGAAGACTTATTACAGCGATCTGCTCAAGCAAACGGATGCCTGGATCAAGCTGCGCCCCAATTCCTATGCCGTTTGGTTCGACCGGCTGCAAGCTCTCGATAGGCTCGATGATTCGCCAACCGCGGAAGTGGAATCCTGCGTAGCGAAAATGCTGGCGATAGCGCAGGCCGACAAGGGCCCTGAGCCCCTCGACTCCGTAACGGATTACCAGCTCCTCTGGGTCCTTTACAACAAGAAACTCCAACCCCGGCGTCAGCTTGAACTCGCTCAAAAGGGTCTGGTGCAGCGCGACACAGAATTCAATCAGCCCGCCGACGACCGCTACTCCTCGAAGAAGGCTATCGAGGAGGGCACCTTCTGGCGCCCGTTCTGGAGATTCTCAGCGCATTTCTACGAAGCGGATGCCTATGTGCGCCTGAAGCAAGCTGACAAAGCGCAGGACGCACTCGCGCAGGCGGATGCGTCCCTGCGAGCCCTCCAACCCCAGATCAACGACAAGGACGAGTTCCGCAAGGCATACGCCCGTCAGGAATCCCTGTATTGGCTCGCCGAGGCGCGCCTGGCGGAGCTTCAAGGTCACAAGCTCGATGCCATGGCCTATTACCAAAGCGCCTTGCTCGCCCGCCTGGATTCCGGCAGCGTTCCTGCCCCTGGGGAAAAAGACGATCTTGCCCACGATGCTCACCAGCTCTGGGCCAGCCTCGGCGGGTCGGACGAAAGCTGGAAAATCTGGTACACACGCCGCGCCGATGCAATCGCGGCTCAAAGGCATCTCACTTGGGAGACTGTCCAGGACCCACTGCCTCCCTTTCAGTTGGCCGACTTGCAAGGCAAAACCTGGCAGCTCGCCGATCTGAAAGGCAAGGTAGTGTTTCTCAACTTCTGGGCCTCCTATTGAATGTTCTGCCGCGGGGAGTTGCCTCGCCTGCAGAAACTGATCGAGCAATACAAAGATCGCAAGGACGTGGTGTTTCTCTCGCTGAACCTGGACGATAACCCCGGACTGATTGGTCCCATCATGGCGGAGCAAAAACTCACTTTCACCGTCCTGCCCGCCTACAGCTATGGAAGCGACACGCTTAAGATCGACGTCATTCCGCAGAACTGGATTGTTGGCCCGGACGGCATCATCCGGCTGAAAGGCACCGGCAGTTACGATTCCATCGAAAAGTGGGAGCCGGGCATGAAAGACGCCATTGAAAAGGTCCGCTCATCTGGGGCCCCCCCGGGCTCCCCACAGTAGAATACTGCCGATTATCTTTTTGAAATCTCCCATGGTGAACCCCCGGAGCTTAGCATCTGCTAATTGCCGAGGGTTATGATCGCCCTTGTATCAGGGCATGGCTTCAGCCGTGCCGCAACTCATGGAGGGATCGCGGGGCTTTAGCCTAATGCCACAAGGATTTTGTGACCCAAGAAATGCCGGACGCCTGGGCATTTCGCAGCGCGTTGGTTAGAGTTTAATAGCGATCGGGACTGGACTTTTTCCAAACTATTGGCTATAGTCTGGTAGATGGCTCTATAGTTTCCGAATCGATTGCCAGCGTTGAGACCGGTAGTGGAATCCAAGCTTACCGGGGAGCCTCGCTGGCGGGTGTGTTGTCGCTGTTTCAGCATCTGTTGACGGTCGAGTTTTTCCAACAGCTACAGAAAGAGAAACACCGGCAGAACAATCGTATCTACAACCACGCGGTGGTGATGTGGTTGATGATCGTGCAGCGGTTGCAGGGGCATGGAACGCTGGAGACGGCCGTGTTGGAGTTGGTACGTGGTCTTCCCAGCAGTTTCTGGCCGAACCCATGCAAACGCCTACAAGAAGACAGCAACGGCCAGAAGCCACGCTTGTCCGGCAACACGGCATCCTACAACGACGCGCGGCAGGCGTTACCCGGGAGCATCGTGGAACAGTCTTTTGACCGGACATTGGTGCAGTTGACGGAGCAGATGTCGGGGACGGTGCCGGCCTTAGGGCAGCGTGCCTTTTTCTACGATGGCACGACGGCGCGCACCGCCCGCACCGAAGCTTTGTGTGCGGACTATCCGCCGGGGTGCAATCAGCATGGCGAAGGGCACTTCCCGCTGATCCGGATGGTGGTGGCGCACGACCTCCACACGGGCTTGGCGATGCGCCCGGAATGGGGTCCAGTGTACGGCCCCCAGGCGGTCAGCGAGCAGGCTTTGATGGAACGATCCATGGACCGTTTGCCGAACGGATCGGTGGTGGTGTATGACGCCAACAGCTGTTTCTCGGTGGCCTATGCCGCCGACCAGCGGGGCCATGGCGTGGTGCTACGTCTGACGGAGGCCCGCGCCCAGCGCCTACTGGGAGGACCGTTACGCGACGAGATCGACCGGCACCTCGTGTGGAAACCCAGTCGCGACGACCGCAAGAGCCATCCCCAGTTGCCCGCCGATGCCGCGGTAGCCGGGCGTCTGATCGTCAGGCGAGTCCAGCCCAGCGATGGCAGCGAGGCCTTCCGGCTGGCTTTGTTCACTACTCTGGAGGCCGAGGTAGACCCAGTCGTCTCCCTCTACGGTGGTCGTTGGAACATCGAAACCGATTTGCGCAGCTTGAAAGGAACGCTGGAACTGGAGCAGTTGACTTGCACTACGACGGAGATGGTGGCCAAGGAACTCAACCTCGCCATGTTGGCCTACAATCTGGTGCGTGCGATGACCTATCAGGCGGCTCAAAAGTCGGGCTTGCCACCGCGCGCCTTCAGCTTCACACGAGTGCGCAATGTGATCCGTGCGTTTGGGCCGCTGATTGCCGCCGCCCAGGACGAACAGGAGGCCCAAGAGCTGTGCGAGAAGATGATGTATTACGTGGGCCAAGCCAAACTCCCCCAGCGCCGTGAGCGGCGCACTTCCTACCCCAGGGCGGTGTGGGGCAGACCTCAAACTTTCCCGAGGCGGAAGGCATAGCCCATGCCACGCATCGATCTGAACTCCACGGCGCTGGAAGCCGCTACCTACCAGGACGAGTTGGCCCTTCTGGAACTGGAATTCCGGAGCGGGGAAATCTATCAGTATGACGGCGTTCCCGCCCAGACTTACCAGGCGTTGCTAATGGCCGAATCCAAAGGCGCCTATTTCCACTCCCACATTCGCAATCGCTTTGCGTACGCCAAGATCCACCCGGCGAAGCCAAAACCCGGGTGCTAACCGCATATTCAGAACCAGCAAGTTCAGGGAGCTGATACAAGCCGCCCGTACGCCTCAGCGCACCTCCACGTTTTTCCAATCGCCAACCGACGAAGCCGCCCGCGGCGCACTTCCCTCGGCGAATGCAGCAAGCTGGCGAGCCCATCCGGCATTTCTGTTGTCACAAAATCCTTGTGGCATTAAGCTAAAGCATGCCCCCCTGACGGGGTTCGCAGCAATGTAATCCCGATGCTTCAGAAAGCTCTGCGGGTTCTCGACTCGCACCTCCGAAAAGCCGCGCTGCCAGACGTCTCCCAAATAGCCGCACTCCTTCTTCAGCCGGTTCGAGAATCCTCCCTTGATGAACTGCATGGCCTTTTCAATCGTCATGTCGGCGCCTACCGTCAGTAGCACATGCACGTGGTCAGGCATGACTACAAAGTCGTGCAAGCAGAATTTTCTTGCCGCCACATACGAACGCAGCACATCGATCATCAATGTGGCGTTTCGCTCCGATTGCAGCAAAGCGCGTCCTTGGCTGGTCTTGGTGGTAGCGAAAAACGTACGCGCCGAACTCAGGATATTTTCGGGAGAGGCATTGCGAGCTGGACGTGCCATAAACAGGGGCTAAAGCCCTACCTCTTTTCTGCAACGGTTCGGCACGGCTGAAGCCGTGCCCTGATACAAACTTTCGGCACGGCTGAAGCCATGCCCTGATACAAACTGATCATAACCTCATTCCCCAGAAATGTAGAACTTCAGCGGCTTGGGCGCGGCTGCCGCGGGTCCGAGCGGGCGTCGCCTCGCTTGATCTGCGCACGCCGGCGGCCCTGTTCCAGGTTGGCAGCCGACTTCTGCCTGGCGGCATCGCTCACCTGGACGTGGTTGTTCACGGCCACCGCGCCCCCGGTCCTGGCCATCCGCGTCGCCGTGCCTTTGTGCTGGATCACATCCGTGCGGCCCTCGATGGTTGCTACGCCGCCCTGCACGTGCACCTGCAGCTTGTCCGCATTGATCTTCGATTTGGCGAACTTAGCGCGAATCGCCGCCTCAATCTGCGCGTCGGGCATTGCCGGACTGGCCTGCCTGGCCACCGGTTTGGCGGGCGCAGCCTTGGGCGCAGCCGCCCGTTGGCGAGCCGGCGCCGGACGGGTATCGCCAGCGCATGCCAATCCCACAATCCACACAACTACTGCAATGGTTTGAACGGTCCGCATCGAAAATACTGTTCCCCGAAGCCGCGATTGTTCTCAGGAATCTGTGCTAAAGTTAGGGATTCTCAAGGCTATTCTGCGTCGATGCCCGAACAGATCCTGCTGCAAGGTAAAATCCTAGGGACAGAAGAGTTCCTGTTGGCCGCCTCCGCCGAAGGACGCTCTGCGCGATCCGCCGGCGAAGACCTGATCGCCGGCCGTTCGCAGTGGATTACGCTGCTGTGCGAAGTGTTGCCGCGAGCTCTGTTGGCGGAGTTGGGGCTGGCGCGCATTCTGCTGGGTTCGAGCGGCGGCGGCCAGTTCCTGCTGGTGCTTCCCGGCGAGGCCCGAGAGGCCGCGGAGAGTTTTCTTTCGGCCGCAGCACGGCAGATTGCCGAAATCGGCTCCGGCATTGTGAAGATCATCTGGGCCGTCACCGACAATCTGGGTGACTGGGCGGTCATCCGCAAGCGCCTGAACGACCAGCTCGAAGGCAAACGCAATGCCCCCCTGGCCGACAACGCGCCCACCGCGTTCCAGCCTTTCCCCCGCGCCAACCATCAGGAGACCGACGCGTATTTCGCTAAAGAGCTCGGCGCCAAGGTGCGGGAGGCGTCCCGCGTCGGATGGTCTCCCGAGAACCCGGGAAAGGTGACGCCCGGCCAGGGCAAGCACACCTGGAGCCTCACTTCCAACCTGTCCCCGGATGGCATCATGCTGGCGCGCCACGCCGCGCCCTCGGACGATGGCAAAACCACAGCGGTCGTGCAAACATTGGCCCGCCGTGCCCAGGGCCGCTCGATTTGGGGCGTCCTGCGCGGTGATGTCGATAACTTCAGCCTGCGTTTGCGCCGCGTCCACAGCATCGAAGAGCACGTGCCGCTGTCGGTGCTCTACAAGCAGTTCTTCGCCGGCGAGCTGGAAGTGCTTTGCTCGCTGCCGGAGTTCTGGCGCAAGGTCAGTATCATCTACTCCGGCGGCGATGATTTCGCGGTCTACGGTTCGTGGGACGCACTCATCGGCCTGGCGCGCGAAGTACAGCGGCTCTTCCACCGCTTCACCGAAGAGAACCTGAAAGACTATCCCGGCGCGGAAGGCAAAACCATCTCGATGGCCATCGCTCTCGCGCCCGAGATGTACTACCCGCTGGCGTCGATCTATGAAGAAGCCGGACGCAACCTGGACCTGGCGAAAGCCGCCGACAAGGACTGCATCTACCTGCTGGGCCGCATTCTCGAATGGCGGCACCTGGCGGACGCGTCGGAACTCAAGGACACGGTCACGCGCCTCATCCACGACTTCCGTATGTCCCGTCAGTTTCTGTATCAGTTGCGGAGTTTCTACCGTCGCGAAGCCTACGCCGACGCGGCGGGAGAGACGCAACGCACGTGGCGCTTCCAGCGGCGCTTCAACCGGATCCTCAGCGGCACGCGCGACCGTGAGTTTCAAAAACTGCGCACGCACTTGATCAGCGAGCTGGTGGGGCGCAAATCGGCGGAAGTGAAGCTGCGGCCCGCGGGCCTGGTGGCCCTCGAATGGGCCAGATTGGTGACAGAGGTTTAGCACATGGCACAAGAGCAGGAACAACGGAAGGAAACCCGTCCCCCACGCGAGGGCCGGCCGCCCGGGGGACCGCCGCGGAGCGACCGCCCGGGTGGAGACCGGCCCGGCGGAGGGGCGCCCCATGGGCCCGGCGACCGTGGTGACCGCGGAGACCGGGGAGATCGTGGCGACCGGCGCGGCTTCGATCGGGGACGCCCCGAGGGTCCGCCTGAAATCGAGCTCGAAAAGCTCATCGGCGACAGCTTGTATCTCGACAACCAGGCCCACTCCATCGTCAGCCGCATACGCGACATGGACTCCGGTACCAAGACCCAGTTGCGGCGTCTCTATAGCGCCGTAAGGCGGGCCGTCCGCGCGCCGGAAAGCGAACGCCAGCACGAATTCGTCATGCTGCGCGCCCGCCTGGCCTATACCATTGCGCGCCACGGGCTCCGCAGCCTCGACCAGCTCGAGAAACTGCTGCTCCAGGTGACGCGCAAGAACGACAACCGCGGATACGAACGGTTCAAGGATCTATTCGAGGCCATCGTGGCCTACAACGAGTAAAGCATGAGCGCACATACCTCCCAGACCGAGTTGAAACTGATCGGCAAGCTGATCCTCGAAGGTGAAATGACGTGTGAAACCGGACTGCACGTTGGTGCGGGTAAGGGATCGCTCGAAATCGGGGGTTCCGATAATCCCGTGGTCAAGGACGCGTTTGGCCGTCCCTACGTGCCCGGCAGCTCCCTGCGCGGCAAGATCCGCTCGCTGCTGGAGCAGTCCACCGGCATGGCCGTCCCCTCCGAGCTCGTTTTTCTTTCGCGCCGCAAAGGGCAGGAAGTGCGCATCCATCAAAGCGACCGTCCCGACGACGAGATCTGCCTGCTCTTCGGACGCAATCCGGGACGCATGGAGCGCGTCCAGGGCGAAACGCTGGACACCTCGCAGGCAACCCCGGCGCGGCTGGCGGTTTTCGACGCTCCACTCGACCCCGAAAGCATCACCTCCCAGATGCGCGAGAACCTGGACGATGAGCTCACCGAAGTGAAGAGCGAGAACGCCATCGACCGCATCACCTCGCAGGCCAATCCGCGCACGCTCGAACGCGTGCCCGCGGGCGCACGTTTCCGCACGCGCTGGGTGATGGATGTGCTCTGCGAAGAGGACGCGCCGCTCTTCCATCGCGTGCTCGAAGGCCTGCGCCTTCTGGAAGACGATTCGCTCGGCGGTGGCGGTTCCCGCGGCAGCGGGCGGGTGAGTTTCTCCAAACTGCGGCTGGTGTGGCGCGGCAGGAACTATTATGCGTCCGGTGCGCCCGAAAAGGAGATCGGCGCGGGTCCCCAGATCGCCGCCATCCAGGCCGCCGTGACCGAATCCGCCTTCTCCTTTTTGCGTGACGAGTCATGAATCCGGGACTGGGCATGAGACATGGGGCCCGGGAAGAAATGCCGTTGGTGGGGAGCCCGCGCGAAGCATGAATCCGGGACTGGTCGTTAAACTGCGTCCCGCCGGTCCCTGGCGCATCGGACCGGATTCCGGCGCGCGCAACCGTGTGGACTTCATCTATCACAGCGATTCGCTGTATTCGGCGGTCACGTCCGCCATGGCGCGGTTGGGGTCGCTCGACGAGTGGCTCGACGCCACCGCGCGCAAGCCAGAGGGGGCGTTCGCGCCGGCGGTGTGTTTCAGCTCCTGCTTCCCGTTCCTGGACGAGATCGGTTTTGTGGTTCCGCCCCGTACCATCTGGCCGCCTACTTCTCCCTCGTTGATGTCCGCGCGGGTTCGCTGGAAAAGCGCCCGCTTCGTGCCCCTGGGCATCGTGCAGGCGATCCTGGCGGGACAGCGGCTCGACGAGAACCATTGGAGCGTGGATGGCGCCAGCGAATGCCTGGTTCCGGCCGGCCGCCCCGGCCCGTTCCGCTCCGGCGTCCGCTGGAGCGCCGCGGTGGATCGTCTGACAGGTTCCAGCGAGCGTCATTCCACCGCCTGTCTCGAATTCCGCCCCGGAGCCGGCCTGTGGACCATCGTATCTTTTGTGGACCAGGCCGCCCAGGCCCGCTGGTTGGAGCCCATCAAGGCCGCATTCCGCCTGTTGGCCGACACCGGTTTCGGAGGCGAGCGCTCCCGTGGCTGGGGGCGCGCGGAGTCCCCCGAATTCATCGATGGCACCCTGCCCGACATGATCCTCCCTCCGCCGCCGCCACCAGAGCAAGTCCCGGAGTCCCCCGTGCTTGTGGGAGAGCCGGAACATCCTGCAACCGGGGTCCCCGACCTGCCCGGCGAACACGAAGCCGAGCCGGTGTCCGCATCACCAGTCCCCGAACTGCCCATCGAGGCGGCAACCGAGCTCGTTTCCGTACCGCCAGCCCCCGTCCCGACAGAGGGCGCCGCCGAGCCAGTCGAGGAACTCGAGCCCGTCACCCAGCAATACGCAGTCGAGCCCGTCGACCAAGCTGCAGCCGAATCTCCCGATGAACCGGCGCCCCCGATCGAAGATCCGCAACCCAAGCCCCCAGGCACGGAGCCGCCCGTTGACGAGCCCCCGGCCACAGAGCCCCGCGTCGAAGATCCACAGCCCGAGCCGCCGGTCACAGAGCCCCCGGTCACGGATCCGCCCATCGAAGGCCCCCCAGCCGATCCGTCCGAGCCTGGGGAGGCGCGGGCAGCCCTAAGGGCACCATCCGAACTCGCGCCCCTCGCCGCAGACACGTCACCAGTTCCGCCGGAACCCGAACCAGCGCTCGTTCCCGAACCCGAGCCCGCTCCGCCGACGTCCGAACCGGCCGCGGAACCAGCGCCGCCTGTCGCCGAGTTGCCCCCTCCCGAGCCGGAGCCCCCGGCTCCCGAGCCGGTCTCTGCCCAACCCCCAACCCCTGACTTCGCCCCGGCCCCCGGCCCCCGGCCCCTGGCCCCTGCTTCCCACGCCCACTGGCTGCTATCCCTCTTCACTCCCGCGCCCGGCGATGCCGTCGACTGGCGCCGCGGCAACTACACCGTGCTGGCCCGGGGCGGGCGCGTCGACAGCCCCGCCGGCTCCGGCGAGCTCAAGAAGCAAATCCAGATGGTTGCCGAGGGCTCCGTGGTGTACGCGCCATCCGGGCCGTGCGGTTCCGCCGCGGATGTGGCTCCTGACGGCTTTGCCCATCCCGTTTTCCGCGCCGGTTTCGCGGTTTCCATCCCCCTGCCGGAGGTGAGCTGATGCGCTACCGCCTCACATGTTTAACTCCGCTGCTGGTCGGTGACGGGCGCAAACTGAGCCCCATCGACTATATGGTCTGGAAGGACCACGTCAACGTCCTGGACCAGTGGCGCATCTTCCGGCTCCTGGCCAAAGGCCCGCGCCTGGAGGGCTATCTCACCCAGCTCAAGACCGCGGAGAAGCTCGATTTTGCTTCCTGGGGCGGGTTCGCGCAGAACTTCGCCGGCCGCCGGATACCCTTCGAAAATGCGGCCTATTCTACTTATTGGAATCGCGCCATGGGTGAAAGCCTCCACATCCCCACCTTTGCCTCGGGCGCTTCGGGGCCATACATTCCCGGCACCGCCATCAAGGGCGCGTTGCGCACCGGCATGGTATTCGCGAACTGGCGAGACGGCATGCTGCAGGACGTGCGGGCCCGGGTGGAGAGCGGCGAACGCGTGCCGCGCCGTCCTGCCGAGATCGTGGAGGACCAGGCCCTCGGCAACGCCGGTTCCAACCGCATGCGCTTCGTGAACGCCGGCGACTCCACGCCCATCGCGGCGTCGGAGTTCAAAGTCTACCTGTTGCGCACCTCCACCTTGCAGCCGCGCGGCAGCAGTTTTACGCTCGGATGGAAGCAGAGCCCGCGGGGCACTGTGGACGGCGCCCGTCCCGAAGAGAGCACCCCGGCTTTTGCCGAGATGGCCGTTCCAGGCACGTCCTTCGAAGGCCATTGGAACGAGAAGACGTTCTTCCTGCAGCCCGACGTCCGGCGCTCGGTTCGCTGGCCGGACTCATTCAATCGCGCCAAAATCTTCGAGGCAGTGAACGTCTACGCCGCGGGCTTGCTGGCCCTGCAGCGGCAGTACGCCTCCTGGGCCGGCATGGGGTTGCTCGATAAGAACCTGGAAGAACTGGAGCAGCGGCTAGCCGATGCCCGCGAGAAGGGCCGTTGTCTGCTTACCCTCGGATGGGGCGGCGGACTTCTCACCAAAAGCGCCTGGCTGGACACCACCAATACCGACTATCGGCAGATCCTGCAGCAGTTCTCGATATACAACCGCGCCCTCTCCACGAACCTGCCGTTCCCCAAGACCCGCCGCATCGTGTTCCTGGGCAATCGCCCGGCAACGCTCCCCGGTTGGGCTGAGCTTGCTATCGAAGAGTGAGGGAGAGAAGCCACCCCTCGATCCACCCCAATTTGGCTGTCCTTTAGGACACCATCCTCGATTTCTGCCGGATCATTTTCTCCGGCCTCGCCCACGCGGTAGAATCAAGATATCCAGGAAGAGCAAAGAAGAATGCTGCACATCGATAACCCCGAAGCGGACGAACTCGCGCGCCTTCTTGCCAAGAGGACCGGCCGCGGGATCACTGAGGTCGTAATCCACGCCTTACGCGAGCAACTGAAGCGGGAAGAGGGGACCTCCTCCCCGGATCTGGCGGAAGCTCTTATGGAAATCGGACGCCACTGTGCCGCCTTGCCCGATCGGGATCTACGCAGCGCCGAGGAGATCCTGGGATACGACGAGCGCGGCGTATGGTCATAGACACTTCTGCTCTGATTGCAATCCTGCAACAGGAACCGGAGGCTGGTCCCTACGCCCGAGCGATCGGATCGGATCCGGTCCGGCTGGTTTCATCCGTTTCGGCATTGGAAACAGCGATCGTCATCGAGAGCCGCAAAGGCCCATCTGGTGGCCGCGACTTCGACCTTCTGTTGCATGAGGCCAGAGCCGAGGTTGTGCCATTCACCGTCGAGCAGTTCGAAATTGCTCGCGGAGCCTATCGCAAATTCGGGAAGGGACGCCATCCTGCCGCTCTGAACTTCGGAGACTGTTGCACCTACGCGCTGGCCAAGGTTTCGGGCGAGGCGCTACTCGCTAAAGGAAACGATTTCCCGCGGACCGATATCCAGCTCACGGGAATTGGCGCCGAATAAGGAATAGGGACTGGGCTCTGGAACTCGTGACCCGTTTTTGACAAACACGTAGATAAACGCAGCGGGCATCACAAATGCCGCCGGGATGCGCCTCATCAATCCGCCAATAAGGTCGAATCATCGTCCCCAGGGCGGCGGACGCCTTCCCCCACCCCGCCAACGGAGCGAACCCGGCACACCTGTGCCCGCCATTCACGGGATTGACCACCTCAACTCATTCGATCTAAAATGAATGTCAGCCGAAATAGCCTGTCTGAGGAAAGCGGTGAGCCGTATGACTGCTACACGCCTTTCGATTTCCTTCGTTTCCCTGTGCGCGGTGGTGTGTCTTTTTGCAGCGGACCAGAAAGGGGACGATCCCAAGAAGACCTCCAAGGATCAGCGTGAGACCGTCGCCAAACCTCTAACCGAGCGCCAGAAAAGGAAGAACGAGGAGAGGCTTCGCAAGGAACTGGAAACTCCCTACCGGAAATGGCTCAACGAGGATGTTGCGTACATCATCACGGATGAAGAGCGCTCGGCATTCAAGCGCCTTCAAACCGATGAAGAGCGCGAGCAGTTTATCGAGCAGTTCTGGCTGCGGCGCGATCCCACTCCCGATACTTTTGAGAACGAGTATCGGGAAGAGCATTATCGCCGGATCGCGTATGCCAACGAGCATTACGCCTCGGGCATTCCCGGGTGGAAGACCGATCGGGGACGAATCTACATCACTTTCGGCCCCCCCGATGAAATCGAATCGCACCCCTCTGGCGGCACCTACGAACGGCCTCCCGAAGAGGGCGGCGGCACCACGTCCACCTTCCCGTTCGAGCAGTGGCGCTACCGGTACATCGAAGACATTGGCAACGACATTATTATTGAGTTCGTCGACCCCACCATGTCGGGCGAGTACCGCATGACCAGCGATCCGTCAGAAAAGGACGCCCTGTTGTACGTGCCGGGCGCGGGACTCACCCTCATGGAGCAGATGGGGATGTCCGACAAGACTGCCCGCTTCAACCGTACGGACGGCACTCACCTCGGCGTTCCATTCGGCGGCGAAACCGAGAAGATGAACGAGTTCAACCGCATCGAGCAGTTCGCCAAGCTGCAGCGGCCGCCAGCCATCAAGTTCAAGGATCTGGAAGCCGCCATCAACAGCCGCATCAGCTACAACATCCTGCCGATGAAGGTGCGGGTGGACTTCTTCCCCGTTACCGATGCCTCGGTGTTGACCAATATCACAATTCAGTTCGACAACAAAGACCTGCAATTCCAGGCCAAGGACGGGGTGCAGAAGGCAGCCGTCAATATCCTGGGCACGATGACGTCCATGACCCGCCGGCCCGTCAGCAACTTTGAGAAGACCGTCGAGGTGGTCGCGCCCAACGAGATGCTTCAGGATTACGCCAAGAACCGGTCCCTGTTCCAGCAGACCGTTCCACTGGCGCCCGGCACGTATCGGCTGAACGTGATCGCCAAGGACGTGGTCGGCGGCAATCTCAGCGCACAGGAATTCGCCATCACGGTGCCGCGCCTGGATGCCGACAAGGCTTCCACCAGCAGCCTGGTCCTGGCGGACCAGATCGCCAAAGTCCCCACCCGCAGCATCGGCGCGGGCCAGTTCGTGATCGGCGACTCCAAGGTGCGCCCGCGCATGGATGATGTCTTCAAACGCGACGAGAAGATGGGCATCTACATGAAACTGTACAATTTAGGTGCTGACGAAAACACTCACAGGCCGGAGGGCCAGGTGCAATACGTGTTGTCCAAGAACGGCAGCAACGAGAAAATCATTGATTTTACAGAAGAGATCTCGCAGCTTCCGGATTCCTCCGCCAGCCAGGTAACAATCGAGAAGCTGCTTCCCCTCAACAACTTAGTGCCTGGCCAGTACACCATTCAGCTTAAAATAACGGACAAAAACCGGAATCAGGTGCTTACACCATCGGCCCAGTTTACGGTAATCTAAAGATAAGCGGGTTTTCCCCGCACTTGAAAACGAGCGTCGGATGTTTGCAACGAAGACGCACAAGACGGTAGCTTCGCTGTTGTTGGGGATGGCGTGCCTCCTGCAGCCCTGCGCTTCTCAGGCTGCCTCTCCGCTGAAGCTGTCGGGCGCCATCGCCGGGGTTGTCACCGACACTTTGGGGATTCCCCAAATGGGGGCCACGGTGGTCTTGTACAACCGGCAGGACCGGATGTCCGAAAAGGTCACCACCGACGACCGCGGCGAATTCCGGTTCATGGGTCTCTTTCCCGACCTGTATTCCATCCGCGTCACCCTGGCCACCTACCTGCCGGCATTCCGCCAGAATATCCTGGTCCAGCCTGGCATGCGGAGTGTGCTGAACGTAAACCTGAGCGGTGTGTTCAGCACCATTCAGTTCTCCTACCCGTCCATCGAAAACGGCGGCCCCATGACCGACGATTGGAAGTGGGTCTTGCGCAGTTCGTCGGCCACGCGCCCGGTTCTTCGTTTTCTGGAGAAGACTCCGGACCCGTCTGTCGCACACCACACCGCGGCTTTTTCGGATACCCGCGGAATTCTGAAGGTTTCGGCGGGGGAAGGCGGACTGGTCACGGGTACTGGCAACGAGGCCGATTTGGGCACTGCTTTTGCCTTAGCCACCTCCCTGTACGGGAACAATGTTCTACAGGTAAGCGGCAACGTGGGATATGGCTCGCAGACGGGTGTACCCACAGCTGCATTCCGAACCAGCTACAGCCGCAACGTGGGTGGCGGCACTCCCGAAATCTCCCTCACCATGCGCCAGTTGTTCATGCCCGCGCGCCTGGGCGCTGCCTTGACGGGGAATGAATCCGCGTTGCCGATGCTGCGTACGATGTCCGCCGCTCTGGATGACCGCACGCAGATTGCCGACGACATCACCCTGCAATATGGCTTCTCTCTGGATTCGGTAGTGTTTGTGAGCCACCTCAACTATTTCAGTCCCTACGCGCGCCTGAGCTACGCGCTGGGAGATGGAGCCGAGTTGGAATTCGCCTACACATCCGGCAATGCGCGGCCCGACCTGGCGGGCGAGGCCTCCCAGGATTCCGACCTCCAGCGCGATTTAAACAGCTTGGCCATGTTTCCCAACGTTTCTCTCCGCGAGGGGAGGGCCAAGATCCAGCGCGGTGAGGAATACGAATTGACGTATTCCCGAAAGGTCGGGTCGCGGACCTACTACGCCTCCGCATACCGCGAATCGGTGGCCAATGCCGCGCTCTCCATTGTGGCGCCGGCGGGCCAGTATTACGGGGGGGATATCCTTCCGGACCTGTTCACAGGCAGTTCGATCTTCAATGCTGGCGATTATCAGAGCACTGGGTACACCGCCGCCGTCACCCAGAATCTGGGGGAGCATGTGAGCGCCACCGTAATGTATGGTTCCATGGGTGCGCTCACCGCCGACAACCGCGAACTGGTCAGCAACAGCCCCGACGAGTTGCGATCCATGATCCGCGCGGGCCGCCGGCATGCCGCCACCACCCGGATCGATGCCACCTCACCTCGGACCGGAACCCACATGATCGCCAGCTACCAGTGGACTGCCGATCACCGCTGGGCGATGCCCGGGAACCTGTACAGCACCCAGGCCATCCGGCAGACCCCTGGACTGAACCTCTACCTCCGCCAGCCCATCCCGGGCTTCGGGTTGCCCTGGCGCATGGAGGCTACCGCCGATTTGAGGAATATGCTGGCCCAGGGATATCTGCCCCTCAACATGGTCAACGGGCAGCGCCTGCTCCTCGTGGAAACCCCACGCAGTTTCCGCGGCGGCCTCAGCTTCATCTTCTGATTGCGTATCGACTCCCACCACTCCTTCTCCGAGCGTTACCCGCTCGTACACCTCGAAACCATCCTGAAACGCAACCGCTTCGACGGCTCTGTTTTGGTGTTGGTGACACGGGCATCCTTGCCTGTGTTGTCTGTCCCCGACTTCGTCCGCGGTATCGTAGTCCCTTCCGACCTCCGCGATCCCCAACTCCCGCATCTCCTCGACGCATACCAGCGCCACCCCGATTTCCGCGCCGTCTGCCATCGCTTCGACGGTGACATCCCCGACGGCCTCGCCGAACTGGAGCGGCGCGGCATCCCCCTCGACGCGCTGGGAGGCCTACCCCTGATCCCCCGCATTGTGGACCGCTTTCCCTCGCTGCGCATCGTGATCGACCACCTGGGCTACGGTGGGGCGGACACCCTTGTCCGCGCGTCCGCTCCGGACGCTCTTCCGGCCGACGGATGCGACCAATGGGCGCGCGACATCGCAGAAGCCGCGGAATCTCCCCAGGTTTTCTGCAAGCTGAGCGGCGTGACCCGTCTCGGGCCGTCCGCGCGTCCCTGCGTGCAGCACGCCCTTCGCGTCTTCGGCCCGCGGCGTCTCATGTTCGGCAGCGACTGGCCCGCCGATCTACCGGAACATAGCTGGAAAGCATCGCTCGCAGCCTTCACTCAAGCCCTCGGCGCGCAGCCCATCGAAGTGCGCGAGGAACTGTTGGGCGGCACGGCGGAGCGTTTTTATGCGCTCTGAAAACCAGCTCTCTGAGAACCGGCCATCTGAGAACCAGCGCTCTGAAAAGTGGCAAACCCCGGCCGCCGCCGTCGCGCTAGCGGCGTTGAATCTCTGCATCTGCTGGCGTCTCTTCCAGGCCGGGTATACCGATCATTTCAGTTCCATCGAGGGTTCCTTCATCGCCATCGCCCGCTACATATCCCGGCACTGGGGGGACTTCTCCTGGTGGCCGCTGTGGCACTGCGGAATGCCCTACCAGGACACCTACGTGCCCTTGCTGCACATAGTGGTTGCCATCGCCGCTTCGCTCGGACACATATCCGCCGCACGGGCCTATCACGGCGTCATTGGTCTGACCTATGCCCTGGGCCCGCTGGCGCTCTACTTCATGGCGGTGCGATTGGGAGCGACTCGTGGCGCGGCGTTCCTCTCGGCGCTGTTCTATTCTCTGTTCTCTCCCTCGGCTCTGCTGATGCCGGATGTGGCGCGGGACATCGGCGGCCTGTGGTACGCCCGGCGGCTCCAGGTGCTCACCGTCTACGGAGAAGGACCCCACATCAGTGCCATGACCCTGCTGCCGGTGGCGATTCTCGCGCTGGAAAATGCGCTCGCGAGCAGGACCGTGCGTCGGCTGGCGCTCGCCGCGCTCTCCATCGCACTGGTCTCTCTCACCAACGTCCCCGGCACCATGGCCCTTGGCCTGGCCGTGTTCTGCTGGATATGCGCGCAACCAGGGGATAGGCGCCGGGCGGCCTGGGTGGTGGCCGGGAGCGCCTCTGCGCTCGCATATTGCCTTGCCTGCTACGGGGTGCCGCCTTCCAGTGTGCGCACCATAGTGGGAAACGTCGGCCCCATGCACACCGGTTTTTCGAACAGCCTGCGCAACGGTCCCATCCTCCTGCCGCTGGTCCTCATCTCGGTCGCTGTCGCAGGCTATCTGTTGGGCCGCACGCGTCTGCCGCTGTTCGTCCGATTCGCCATCCTGTTCTTCGGATTGATCGCCGGACTGGCCCTGACCGCCCATATCGAAACCTTCGAGCTGCTGCCGCAAGCCGGCAGGCTGCATCTCGAGATGGAAATGGGAGCCTGCCTGCTGCTGGGCAGCATAGGCTGGGCGCTCTACGTTCTGATCCCGCGATGGGTCCGGCCGGTGGTGCTGGCGCTCCTGCTGGCCCCGCTCGGAATTCAGTTCGATCATTACCGCTCGCGGGCGGAGACGGATATACGCAACGCGGACCTCTCCAAACGCTCGGAGTACACCACCGCGCGCTGGCTGGATTCCCATATGAGAGGCCGAAGAGTCTACGTCGCCGGTTCCACGTCCTTTTGGCTGAATGCCTTCACGGATACTCCCCAAATGGCGGGATGCTGTGACCAGGGTCAGTCCATGCCGGTCCTCAACTACCTCCCGGCCTTCATCAACTCCGCGGTCAGCCTACAGAATACGGAACTGGCAAGGACCTGGTTGCAGGCGCTCGGAGTGCAAGCCCTCGTGGTGAACGGCGACGCCAGCACCGACGAGTACAAGGACTTCCGCGACCCGCAGCGCTTCGAGCGGTTCTTCGCGCCGCTCCATCGGGAAAATGGAGATACCATCTACTCCGTCCTCCCGGAAGGCGCTTCTCTGGCGCACGTGCTTCGGCCCGGAGAGCAGGTGCCGTTGCGGACCTCCCACCAGGTCAACACCGCCGACGTGGCGAGGTATGTCGCGGTCATCGGGAGCAACTCGCGCCCCACGGCGACTTTTGAGTGGCTCCGCGGCAGCGCCGCCCGCGTACGGACGAGCCTCGATCGCGACGATCTGGTGTCGGTTCAGGTGGCCTGGTTCCCTGGATGGAAGGCCTTCGTGCGCGGCCGGCGAAAGCCGGTTTTCCCCGACGGCCTGGGCTTCCTGGTAATCCGCCCGGAATGCGAAGGCAACTGCGAGATCGAACTGTTCTGGACAGGCCGCCCCGACCTGCCATTTGCGGCTGTGGTTTCGCTGGCCGCTCTGGTGTTCACGGCGTTGCTGGCATTGAGACACATCGGCATACCCGTGCTGCTAAGTCTCCGCTCATTCGCGTGGACGCGACGATTTTTGGGCGGACCCCCTGGTCCGCCGCCGGTCCCCTGACCGGCCCTCGGCCCCGTAAGGCCGACGTTGCATGCGCGGCTCCGATCGGAGCCGCGACCTTTAGTCCGAGTATGAGCGTGAGTGTGAGCGTGAGATAGTCCACCATCTTATCCCGCCGAATTCTCCGGTCTCCAAAAGGGCTCTGCCGCGGGGATGAACTCGACCGGCACTTCCGGGATGAGCGGCTTCAGCCACTCCGCGCAATACTTCATGCCCGCCTGCTCGGAGACCACATGCCCAAGGAGGATCAAGGCTTTCTTCTTGCCCGCGGCGACCATGTCCGCCGCGTATTCCACCACTTCCCATTCGCGCGTTTCACCCACGATCAGGACATCGATGTCGGGCCGCGCCAGCAGCGGGATCCCCGGAAACTGGCTCACGTACCCCCAACTCGCGATGGCCCGCTGGACCGGTAGCGCCGGATCGCCCACCACCCGCATCGTCTGAATTTTCAGCCGCGCCTGAATCTCCTTGGCGAAGCGCGCGAGCGGCGTGGCGGGAAACGTGAACAGACGGGGATTTTGCGCATCGGCGTTCTTTTCCCATCCCAGCTCGCGCGCCATCCCTACGGCAATTCCATCCGGGCGATGGCCATGCCAGTGATCGTGGAAGTGGAACGAAACCATGTTGTTCCTGCGGATGAAATCGAGTTTGAACCGATAGGTGGCATCGTCCTTGAGCTGATCGATGGTGTCCTGATGCGAATAGAAAGTCGGCTCGTGGGTGATCACCAGGTTCCTCCCCGCGGCCGCGGCACGCTCGATCACATCCAAGGTCGCCATCATGGTGGTGGCGATTCCCTTGACCACCGTTTCCGGGTCGCCAGCAATGATTCCGTCGACCGTCTGTTCCCGCCACGGTATCCCGATGTTGGCCTTGATCCGGTCGATCACCTGGGCCGCGGTGAGTGTTGGTTTGGTATCCTGCGCAGACACCAGGCCGGCGAAGGCCAGGCCAGCTCCGGACAGCACGAATTTCCGTCGTGACGCGTGGTTGTTTTCCATGGTTCTTTCTCCTCGAACTCTCACCCCTCATGATCATCGGCGAATGCTTCGATGGGTAGCCACATGGGCATTCCCGTTTCGTCAGGAATCACGTAGCCCACGGAGCGCCAGGCATCCTCCCCGTATGCCAAAATGCGGTTGTGCAGAGGATCGAAGGAGGCCCAGGTGGGTTTGCTGTGGGGAGGCTTCAGGTGATAGCAGCGGGGTCCCGTCTCGGTAAGGGTGGCGGCATCGAAGATGCTGATCGATCCATCGGCAAACCAAGCCATGACCTGGCGGCCGTCGGGGGACCAGGCGCAGCCGGTCACATAAGAGGAGTGACCGGCGAGGGTGAGCAGGCAATCGCCGGAGGCCGCATCCCAGATTTTCAGCGATCGGTCCGAAGATGCGGAGAGCACGCGGCGGCCGTCGAGGGACCAGGCGCAGCCCAACACAGAAGAGGAGTGGCCGGAGAGAGTGAGCACGCAATGGCCGACGGCAGCATCCCAGATCTTGAGAGTCCTGCCCCGAGATGCCGAGAGCACGCGGTGGCCGTCGGGGGACCAGGCGCAGCTGGACAGATAAGAATGGCCGTAGAAAGTGAGCAGGCAGTCGCCGGAGGCTGCATCCCAGATCTTAAGAGTGTGGTCGCCAGATGCGGAGAGCACGCGGCCGCCGTCGGGGGACCAAGCACAGCTGGAGATGCGGGATGAGTGGCCGGAGAGCGTGAGATGGCAATCGCCCGAGGCCGCATCCCAGATCTTGAGAGTGTGGTCGCCAGATGCGGAGAGCACGCGTTGGCCGTCGGGGGACCAGGCGCAATCGGAAACAGAAGATGAGTGGCCGTACAGTGTGAGCAGGCAGTCGCCCGAGGCTGTATCCCAGGTCTTCAGGGTCCTGCCACGAGATGCGGAGAGCACGCGGCGGCCGTCGGGGGACCACGCGCAGCTGGACAGATAAGAGTGGCCAGAGCAAGTGAGCAGGCAGTCGCCGGATGCCGCATCCCAGATCCTCAGGGTACCACCAGACGCGGAAAGCATTCGGCGGCAGTCGGGGGACCAGGCGCAGCCGGACACAGAAGAGGAGTGGCCGGAGAGCGTGAGCAGGCAGTCGCCGGAGGTCGCATCCCAGATTCTCAGGGTGTTGTTGCCAGATGCGGAGAGCACGCGGCGGCTGTCGGGGGACCAAGCGCAGCCGCACACATAAAAGTGGCCGGAGAGAGTGAGCTGGCAGTCGCCCGAATCTGCATCCCAGATCCTTAGGGTCTTGTCTCTAGATGCGGAGAGCACGCGGCGGCCGTCGGGGGACCAGGCGCAGCCGGACACATAAGAGGAGTGGCCGACGAGGGTCCGCAGACAGTCGCCGGAGGCCACATCCCAGATCTTTAGTGTCTTGTCCTCAGTTGCGGAGAGCACGCGGCGGCCGTCGGGGGACCAGGCGCAGCCGAACACATGATATAGATGGCCCATGCGCACCTGACGCTGGCCGGCGTTCCCCGCTGGCGGCTGCTGCTTAGCTCCGCTGGTTCCCGGACAGCGCAACCACCGCGCTCGGTGGATGCGAGTATCCGAATAGTCGGCGTCCGCCAACCGGCATCGCCGGAACAGGCCGGCCTCCAAGTCCGCCCCATGCCACCGGGACCCCGACAGATCGCAATCCTGCCATTCACCACGGGCCGCATCGGCAGAAGAGAAATCCGCGGCCGAGAGCCGGCAACGGCGCCAAAATGTATTGGCGATGCGAGCCCCCTTAACGTTTAGGTTGCTCAGGTCGAGCGAGCCCGGACCGGGATGGTCCACCTCCAGCCCCCACAAATCGGCGCCAGGCAACTGAAAGCCCGTGGCGGGCGGCGCCGGGTAGCCTTTGGATTGCGCGAGCAAGACATAGTGGAAGGCCAGTTCACTGGCCTGGGGATGATAGGCGTCCCGGAGTGCCAGCAGACCGCTTCGTGCTCCTTGGGATGGCTGCTCCTGCAAGGATTGCCCCAGGAAGTCCAGGGTTTCCCGGCTGACGCCCCGAAGCGCCCAGTGGGTTAACTCCGAAGCCTCCAGAGCTCGCCGTAAGTAGCACGCCAGGAAGTATTCCTGGAGCGAGGTGTGAGCGAATCGAAATTGATCGCCCTGGTCGTCCCGCACCAGGAACGTGGCTGTGCGGAGGTCTTCCTTTAGCAGGTCGCGCTTCAGGCCGTCGTAGTGAGAAGCGATCCCGCGATGGGACTCCAGGAAATCCATCAGCCACTGTTCCAGTTGCCCGGCGGACCAGGTGCGCCCGCCAGAGCGCAGCAGTTCCGCCGCCACATGCTCCATGAGCATTTGCTTATGTTCCGGAGTGAACTGGTGCTTGCCCCCGTCGCGGAGCAGCCACTCTTCCACCACGAAACGATACAGGGTGAGCCCGGTGACCTGCTTTCCCGATGCCTTCCATTCTTCCAGCCGGTGGAACTGGCGCGTGATCAGGCTCAGCGTGTATGGCCGTTCCGCCAGTTCCGGAAGGTTGTGAACGGTCTGGAGAAACGTGTACACCTGGTCCACGTCCCGGTCCGGCAGCGAGTTCCTCAGATACGTGCGGATCTGCTCCTCGCCAAACGGCAGCAAAACCAGGGCGCGGTAACTCTCCGCCCGGATGGATTCCCGGTCTTCCATCGTGAAATGTGCCGATTGTTCCTGAACCGTGCGGAAGTAGTGGGTGCGGCACGTAACCAGCAGCCGGCCATGCTCAGCGTTCGGGGGCACCAGACGGAACAATTGGCGCGTAAATAGCTGGCCCTGGCTCGGAGTCAGATGGACCAGCACTTCGTCCAGGCCGTCAAAAATCACCACGGCGCCCTCTTCCACCAACTTGTAGATTTCCGCCGGTCCTGGCGCCTTGGAGCGAGGACCGCCTTTCCAATCCCGCTTCAGAATGCGCCCTACAATCTCGTCCAGATCGGGATCGTGAATGGCGGCATCGCCGACGAACCGCAGGTCCAGGAAAACCGCGACCGGCACGTTTTCACCTTGATGGCGGGATTCCCACAACTGCCTGGCAAACTCCTTCGCCGTTGTAGTCTTGCCCATGCCCAATTCGCCCAGCAGCGCGCAATACCTGGGGGCCTTCGGATCCACGAGCCATTCGTTGAGGAACGTCAGGGCGTCGCAACGGTTCGTAACGGGTTCCCGCGGATCGATCTCCCGCTGGAGAGAAACTGGACTGGCCGGACCGTGTACGAATTTCGCTTCGTGCTGAGCGAGCGCGATCAGATCGTCTTCGAGAGCTCGGGGACTCTTGGCCAGCACGGCGCGGATTTGCTTGAACAGATCGAGGGCAAAGTCCCTAGGTTTCGACCTGTCGAAGCTTTTACCGTCGTGGCGGAAAACCTGAACGTCCTCTAGCTCCTCACCGAGTGGGTGGAGGAGAACCGGGATTACGCGGGGCGCTCGCTCCGAGTCAAGCCCCGCCGCATGAAATTCCGGACTGAGGAATTGGAGTGTCAAGTCGCAGCCATGCTGCGCGCGGGCCCGCTCCGTCTGCGGACTCTCGCCGGGAAGAATGTCCTTGTGAGTCCAGGTTTCGATGTTGGCCGTCTGGAAGAGAGGTCGCAGTGCGCGTAACAACTTCTCCGCGTCGCTTTTGTCGTTCTCCGCGTACACGACATACAGCCGGATTGGGCCGAGCTTGACGGCATCCTGCGCGTAACGGTCCGGGCCATCGAGGTTCGGTTTGACCCATTGCTCGGTCGCATCCATCAGCCGATCATCCCCGTCGAACCAAACCAGCCTCTCTTCCGCTGGCGTGCGGGTTTTCTTGTCGCCGGATAGTTGTAACGAGACTCCAGCCTTCTTCGCGGCTTTCTTGACTTCGAGCCGGAATTGCCCAAGGTTCGCGAGTGCCCGCTCGCGCTTCTCGCCGGGATAGAGCGCCCGAAGGACGCGCGCCAGATTGGCCGGCCCATCCTCCGCGACCAGGTCCACCAGTTGGTCCAACTGCGGGCCGCTCTTGCCCATTTGGGCGTGCACGAGCGGGGCAGTCCGAAGCAAAGCCGCTTTCGTCAGCATGGGTATTTCTCCAGCAGCGCGACAATCCTGGTGAAGAGTTCCCGCGCGAAGTCCCTCCGGGCCGGCATGGCCCGGCACTCGTCGAAGGACCTCCCCTTGGAATCGTGGAACACATGCCGGCCATCCAGCCCCTTCAGGTCCATCGTTCCGTCGAGAAGAATCCGCTGTAGCTCAACCGGGACCACCATCGGCTTCGCCAGCAACGGCGGCAGTTCCTCCTTCGTGATGAACTCGCTGGCAAGAAACCCAGGCGACACCAACAGCAATCCAAAACGCGCACTCCCCAACGCCTGTTCAATCTCCGCGCGCCAATGCTCGCCAGGCAGAATCTGGTGGTCAGACCAGCCCCCAAATTGAAACTTGGAGGAGGTCTTGAGGAGGGGTTCCAGAACCGTCCGAAAGCGTTCGACATCGGCCCGATCGCCATGAGCGTACGACAGGAAGAACCCCACAGACAGCTTCATGGCCCAGCGTGCAACGAAATCAACGAAATGTCAACGAAATTCTGAGCGGGGGTCACCCCCCAAGCGACTACCCGAATCGACAGGGATCTCATCGTGCTATGTTGGGGTCAAGGACTGATTAATCAATCAATCACCATGACCAGAAAAATTACCGCCGTCACGGCCCGAACGCAGTTCGGCCAGATCATCGACCGCGCCGTCGATCATAACGAGCGGTTTCTGGTGGAGCGCAACGGCGAACCGGCCGTGCTCATCATGAGCGTAACCGATTTCGTTCGGACCTTGGCACCGGCCCCGGACTGGCTGAAAGACCTCCAGGAAGACGCCAGGCGGAAGGGCCTCGACAAGCTCACGATGGACGATATCGACGCCGAGATCGCCGCCGCGCGACGCGAACGCCGGGCGCGGCAACGGCAGCCAGCCGAATGATTCGGGTAGTCCTCGACACCAATATCGTGGTATCGGCGATGCTCCGGGCGGGCGGACTGCCGGAGGCTGTGTTTAACCTGGCTATCGACGGCGTGATCCAACTTTGCGTTTCGGAGCCGATTCTGGCCGAGTACGAAGAGGTTTTGGGCCGCGCGCGGCTGGCGATACCACCCGAAAAGGTCGCACACGCGCTGGCCCGTATCCGGGAGAAAAGTTCTTTGGTGACGGACATTGTCAGAGTCGATCCGGCCGCCTGCCCGGACGACCCCGACGACCTCATTTTTCTGGAGTGCGCCGAGACGGCGGGGGCCGATTATCTCGTCACTGGCAACCGCAAGCATTACCCCGACGAGTGGAAGAAAACCAAAATTGTCACCGTCCGCCAATTTTGGGAGACCGTCGCCGACCTCCAAACCGACGATCCGGCTTAGAATCTCTCGGCCCCACTTACCACTCCAGGCTGCCGCGCAATTGCACGGTACGGTTGCTCCCGTTTACGGTAGACGTGATCTGCCCGAAGTTCGTCGCCGTCGGGCTGGTATTCCCCAGCGGGAAGAAGGGATGGTTCAGGAAGCTCAGCGCCTCCGCCTGGAAATTCAGCTTCCATCGCTCCTTGATGCGCACGATTTTGTTGACGCTCATGTCGAACTGGAAGGCGGTGTTGTTGCGGAGGTAGACGAATTGCCCGTACTGCCCGGGCGTGGACGCGGGAGCGTAGGATGCCGGGTTGGCCGCGCTGGTGGAAGAAGTCACTGTGGCGATACTGGAGACATTGGTGATGTAACCGTTCGCCGCGGGATAGAATCCGGTGATGGTGCTCAGGTCCTGTTGCAACTGGCTCGGAGTGAGGCCGCTGCCCAGTACCACACCGCCTTGCGTGAGGTTGTTTACGGTATTGCGCCCGCCCGAGAGCAGAACCGGGTTGCCCGTGTGGATGCTCTGGCGCCCGCCGATGGTCCAGCCGCCCACGATGCGGTCGAGCACCGGGTTGGTGACGGCGAAGAACTTGCCGCGGCCGAACGGAAGATCGTAGGTCCAGTAGACATTGAACACCTGCCGCTGATCGAACGGAATCGGACCGTAGTTCAGACGCGCGTTGCGCGTCGTGTACCACTGGTAGGTGGAGGTCTGGTCGCTGGCATTTTGCACATCGCCCATGGCGTGCGCCCAGGTGTAGTTCACCCCGACGTACAATCCGTTAGCCATATTGTGCGTGGCTTGGATCTGCAACCCGTTGTAGTTGGTATCGCCGTTGGACGTCTGATAGTTCATGGCGTTCAGGAACGGGTTCGGTTGGAAGAAGTTGATCGGAAACTGGCCCGGAGCATTGAACCCGAGGTTGCCGCATGGCCCGAAGTTGCTGCCCACCAGGCGGCAATAGTACGTCGTGGTGGTAGCCAGAGTCTGGGCCATGGTGCCCGCCGTGCCCTGCTGCAAGTTGGTGACGAAGGTGGAAGAGCCAAAGCCGGAACCGTTGGCGACCGCCGCATTGTTCGTTCCGTTGGTGCCGAAGGCCGCCTCGAAGATCGGAATCCCCGCCTGCCCGGCGAGGCCGTTATTGATAAACGTGTTGCCTTTGCCATTGGCCTGGTTGACGGCCAGGTTCTGCTGCGCCTGCTTGAACTGAGCCAGGAAACCGTTTTCGAAGATGTTGGTTTCCTGCACGTTCTGGTAGTGCCACAGGTGTGTGCTCTTATTGCCCACGTAGCGCACCTCCAGGACGGTCCTCTGCGGCAACTGGCGCTGTACGCCGACGGTCCAGTTGGTGGTGTAGGGCGACACCAGGTTGGGATTCACCAGATTGCCCGAATACCCGCTGGCGGAGAAAGTGTAGGACGATGCCGGCAGCGGGAAAGAGAACGACGCCGGAAAGATGGACGCCGCAGGCAGGGGCGAACTGAGGTTGAGCGTGCCCGGCGCAAACTGCACGCCGTTGTTGATGGAGAACGCCTGTGTGGTGCCGCGGCCCCCCGAGAGCACGTTCGAGATCGAGTTCAGACCCTCGTCGTAATAGGTCATGGACGCCGAAGCCCGAATCACGGTCTTGTGTTCGCCCAACAGTTTTCCAAGCCAGCCGCTCGCGCCACCGGGATTCCAGGCGAACCCCAGGTTGGGCGCGGGATTCAGGAAATCGCGTTTGTAAGGAGACGATACCTGAACGAACACGGGATTGTTGTTGCCGCTGAGCACCCCGGGTTGGAACGGGCCATTCGAGGGTCCGAAGAAGCTGGCGCCGACAGGCGCCGAATCGATGCCGTTGGTGCTATGGATCGCGCCATCGAATTGCCACCGCAGGCCGTAGTTCACTGTGAAGTTGGGCGTGAGGCGGTAACTATCCTGCGCGTAAAGCGCTCCGGTGGTGAATGCGAAGCGCTGCGTCACTGCCGAAAATTGATTGTATTGGTGCGTGTTCTCATTCACGTTGGTGGACGTGGTGACGCTGGTCAGCCGGCCGGTGAGCAGGGCGTACAGATTCTCCGCATTGGTAAAATCGCTGTTGCTGGTGTTGATGGCGGGCAGCGCATTCTGTAATACGGTCGCGATCGGATCGGAACCGACCACGCCGAAATTGTAATTGGGAACACCCGCGCTGCCAAAAGAACTTTCCCAGAAGGAGGTGTGCAGCATCGTGCCGCCAATGGTGATGGTATGTTTGCCGCGCACCCAATTCAGGTTGTCGGTGAGCTGGTAAACCGGGTTGTTGCGGATGAACGGCTGGTAGCCCGTGCCCGGAACGGTCGGGTTAATCAAGGGCAGATTGAGAATCCGGTTCCCCAGGACCGAGTACTGGTGCGGGTCGGCGCCCTGGAAGAAATACTCACCATTGCTCTGTACCCCGAAATTCACGTTGTTCACGATGTTCTGCTTGATGGTCCAGTCCACGGAGTTGGTGCCGACGTAAGTCGTGATCTTATACGGATAGCCGGTCGCCCCATTAACGAGGCCGCCAAAGCTGTACGTGCTCCCCGGATAGGGCGGGGTGCCGGAGAGGTTCTGATACCGCAGGTTCCAGGTTCCGTGCCACGCCACCCTGGGTGTGATCTGGTAGTCCACGCGCGCCGTGGGATACAAGGTCAGGAAGTTATTGGGCTGCGTCCACTCCATCGTCTGCCAGAACGGCTGCCCGGCGATGGGTAGGTATCCCACCGCGTGGGACTGGTATCCACCAATCGTGGTCAGAATACCCGCGATGGTGGGATCGATGGTGCTGGTGAAGCCCCCGGCGCCGGCGGCCTGCAAGAGATTGATGCTCCGCTGAGTGCCATCCGTGCCGATGTACGTGAAGATGCCGGATTGAGCGGGAGTCCCGAGCACGTTGACCGTCGAAGTCTGCGAACCGGGTTGCGGAATCCCCTCGAAGTACGCGAAGAAGAACAGCTTGTGCCTCAAAGATGGGACAAACGGCAGCAGCGGTCCGCCGATGGCGCCGGCAGCGTTGTTCTGGCGGGACTTGGCGCGCGGGAGCCCGCGCAGGTTGTTGAAGAACGTATTGGCGTTCAGATCTTCGTTGAAGAACTGCTCGACAATTTTGCCGTGGTATTGATCCGTTCCCCGCTTGGTGGTCATGCGGATGGTCATGGCGCCTTCGCCGCCGGCATCCGAGCCCAGTCCGGTGGTGGAGACCGTCACCTCTTCGACGGCGTCGATGCGGCTGGGCGCGAACTCGAAGAAGCTGGTGCCGCCGCTCTTGAAGCGCTGTGAGTTATTGTTCATGCCGTCCACGGTAATGTTCATGGAGGCGTTGGGCAGGCCGTTGAACGTGCTGTTGCGGCCCGAGGAATCGTTCGCATTCGCGTTGCCCGCCATCAACAGCGCAAAGCTGAGGGCTTCCCGCCCGTTGTACGGCAGATCCATGATCAGGTTGCTGGAGATGGTGGTTCCCACCTCGTTGGAGGTGGTCGCGAGTTGCACCGCGTCGGCGGAGACCTGGACCACCTCGGTAGCCGACCCAATCCTCATCTCGATGGCCACATCTGTGGTGCGGCCCGAATCGACCGTGACATTGTCGTAGACGGCGGTCTGGAATCCCGGCGCGGTGGCGGTCAACTTGTAAGTAGCGGCTTGCAGGTTGGCAAGCGCGAAGTTGCCGTCGCCCGAAGAGTTGGTGGACTGCTCGATCCCGGTGCCGTTGTCGCGCAGCTTGATGCTGGCATTCGGTACCACGGCGCCCGACGGATCGCGCACGATGCCGTGAATTCCGGTGGTGGTGATTTGCGCCAAACAGCAGGCAGCCGTTGCGGTAAAGGCAATAGCGCCTAAAAGCAGGGGGCGAGACGTTCGAATACCCTTCAGAAGCATAGCTTCCTCCCTTATGATCTGGGAGTATAAGCTCGATGGAGCCCCCTGTCAACGTGCGAGGGCCTTACTACATTATTGAAAATAGTCAGTTTATAACAGGATTAGGGTGAGTTGAACCAGCTTAATCCGACAGGCGTTTCGCGCGGGCGCCCGTTCCCCAGTTGGGTCGCGCGGTCTCGCGGAACCGCGAAGGCGGAACTCCCACCCTTTGCTTGAACGTTCGTGCGAAATGGCTTTGATCTGCAAAGCCCGCCAGCCGGGCGATTTCTGCCAGCGGCGTCTCGGAAAACGTCAGTTCGCGGCAGGCGAATTCAATCCGTTGCGCGCGTACGTATTCGCCGACCGTCGAGTGGTAGAACCTGCGGAAAGCCTGGGCGAGATGGACGGGATGGACGCCTACCGTCGTGGCGATCTCCGCCAGCGAAAGGTGAGCGGCATATTGTTCCCGCAGCAGTTCGCGCGTCTGTTCCAGCCAGCGCGGCGGGTGCTGGTCCCGCAGGCTTGCGGCGCGCGCGACTTCCCCGGCCACTTCCGCCATGATACCTTCGATCACCAGCGAGGAGGCGCGGTCGCTGGTGAGAAACTCCTGGTACAGCTTGGTTCCCAGCAGGGAGAGCGTTCCGCCTTCGTATGCCGCCGTGGAGTCGATCCGGATGCGGGAAAACTCGCACATGCGCGCCAGCCACTGCGGATCGATTTCCACCACCAGCGATCGCCCGCCGGATCTCTCGAAGCGCTCCAGGTGGCTTTCATGGGCAGCGTGAAACAACAGCGTGGCGGGCGTGCAATACCGCGTCCGGCCGCCATGGGTCTCGTAATACGCGCCGTTCAGCACCAGACAGAACAGCGGCTTGGCATGCACGTGTTCGGGCGTTTGGCAGAAGGGAGCGTATGAGCGCTCGGAAATGCAGAAGTGCGGCTCGCTGCGGCTTTTCAGGCTTTTGCCGTAGAAGCACTCCCCGGCCTCACTCGCTCCCGAGACTGCACCCGGCATAGACATGTTCCTGGCATTGTATAAGATGCCCGCGCGAACCACAATGCTTGCTGGTTGCGCGCCGGCGAGGCCCACGGGGGCGACCGTCACCCCGAGTAGTTCACCCGCACGTGCGCGGGAAACAGCCCCACAGCCTCTCGTGTGACTCCGGGCAGGCCATCCAGGCTGATCTCACGAAGCCGCGGGAGAGCCGCAAGCTGCGCCACGCCCGCATTCGTGAGCCCCGCACACTGCCTGAACTCCAGGCGTTCCAGCGAAGCCATTCGGCCCAGAATCTCCAGGCTACGATCGGTGATCCTGGTCATGCCCGCGTAGTACGTCTTCAAGCACGACAGACCAACGATGTGCTCCGTAGCCTTATCGCCGGTCTCCCGGCAATACATGCACCACAACCCTTCGAGGTTCTCGCAGCGGCCCACGTGCCGGAATCCCTCATCGGGCACGTCCATCGGCATGATTTCGCGAAGCGCGGGGAAGCGCGGCAGCGTGGACAGCGCCGCGTCGTCCACGTTCTTGCAACTCACGGCGAGGCCGCGAAGCGCCGGCATCGCCGCCAGCGCGGCGAATCCTCGCCCGCCGAGGTTGGGGCACTCACGGCCCCAGATATATTCGATGGTCCGCGAACGGCTCAGCGCCCGAAAGCCGTCGTCACCAGCCACGGCGCCCTGGCCCATCAACATCCGCAAACGGGGGATGGCCGCGATATGACGCATAGCCTCGTCGTCGCAGTGTTGGTCCTGACAGCCCAGAAATCCAAGGCTGGGTAGATGCCTGAGCGGCTCCAGTCCGGCGGCTGTGAACGCGGGACAGTGCCAGAAGAAGGTGAGCCCGAACAGTCCCTCGAGCCCCGCCAGGCTGGCGAGCCCCGCGTTGGTGAATGGACCGTCCAGGAGCAGATGATTGGGTTCGGCGTCGGCGCTCATCAATCCATATTTCATCTCGCCGCCGTGCCACGTCTTGAAGATCGGGAACTGGTGGAGGAGGCTGAGCCCTGCGTCGGTCACGCAGCGTCCGGTCTTGAAGCGGTGGAGATGGCGCTTCCCTGTGAGCGCCCGGATGGCGCCATCGCCGGCCGGGGTGCCCATCAGGTTTACGTCTTCGAGCTGATCGCAGAAAGCCAGATTGGCGATGCCCGTGTCGGAGATACCTTGCGTCCAGGACGTGTGGAACCGCCGCAACTCGGTCAAGTGGCGCAGAGCCTCGAGCCCGCGATCGGTGATCGGACTGGTCCAGCCGCCCAACTCGAGATCCCGTAGCTGAGGGATCCCGGCCAGGCGCCGGGCGCCTTCGTCGGTGAGTCCCTTCGCGCCGCCGATGTGGAGATGCGTGACATGATCGAGCTGCGGGATGCGCTTCAAGGCGGCGTCGGTCATCCCACCGGCGCTCAGCCTGGCGATCCGATGCTCCTTCATCAGCGCGATGATCGTGTCCCAGTCCTTCTCGGACTGCGGGCCGCGCACGGAAATCCAGCCGTCTTTCCAGTCGATCTTGTAGAACGGTGGTGTCGCGCTCATGAACACGGGAGCCGAACGCGGGTCGCCCGGCGCCTCGGTAACGCTCTTCACGAACTTCGCCCAACTCTCGAATCCATACGAATGAGCCACCATCTGTTGCGCATCGGACAGGGCGCGATCCGCCGTGCGGGCTTCCGACGCGAACCACGTGGTCAGACGCCGCTGCATGTCGAGGGGCTCGTGGTCCCAAGGGAACGAGGTCCCGTAATTCCAGTTGACTTCCCGGACTGCATTTTTGTCGCCGCCCGAATAGGCCTCGGCAAGATCCTTGGCCAGCCGCTCGAATTGCTCCAGGCCGGACGGCCGCAAGGACTCAATGTGATGCTTGAGGTTCGCCCAACTCTCAAACCCGTATTCGCGGGCAATCACGAACTGCGCGTCTGCAAGGGCGGCTTTTTGCGAGAGACCTGGGTCGTCGGGCCGCGGGCTGGCCGCGCGAAACCTCTCCAGCGCGGCGCTTTCACCGGCGCGATATCGCCGCAGCAGTTCCTTGGCTTTTTTGTGAAGTTGTTCCAGCGACGGACGCGCCGGAAGATGCGATGCGGAATTGGACATAACGATCTCCTTTCAATAGGCCCGCGTCCGCACGACGGGCTGAAAGAAGATCGAAATGGTACTGCCTGATGGCTCGGTGGGCTCGGCCCTTTCCCGCGGACTGGAAGCGCCCTTCGCGCTGGTGTCCAATTTAGCGCCCGGGGAGGGGTGAAGTCAACGGCCTCGCGACGAGATCTATCGAGATTCTGCCTCTTGAGCGGGAAGAAACCGCACACCGAAATCATCGCTAAGCCCCTGAATTGTGGAGAGTCGCCACAGTATCAAAAGATATAGACATAGTGAACTCCTTTTTCGCACCCGATAAGTGTATATGTGGCGAGTGGACCCCAATATGGGGACGCGCAATGGAGGAAACATGAAGAAGTATTTGCCGATGGCGATCGCGGTGGCGCTGCTGCCAGGGATTCTTCCGGCGCAGCCCCGGCACGGGGGCCCGCCGCCAGGGTCCGAGCGGATGGGCAACATCTCGCGCGTCATCGCCGACTGCGAGGACCGCACCAACGACTTCAAGAGATCGTTGCGCATGGCGCTGGACCGCAGTTCGCTCAACGACACCAGGCGCGAGGATGAGCTGAACCGGGATGCCAGCCGGTTGGAGCGCGCGATGAATCGAGTCCGCGAGTCGTGGAACTTCGAACACAATCCGTCCAGGACGCGCCGCTCCGTGGGGGAAGCCATTGCCGTAGGCCAGGACATCAATCGCACCATGGTCAGGCGGCGGCTCAATCCCGATGTTCAGCGCCAATGGGACATCGTCCGCTCAGAATTGAACCGTCTAGCCGAGGTGTTTGAGCTGCCGAGAATCCGCTGGTGATGCCATGCGAGCGACCACTCTTGTGGCGGTCCTGATCGTAGGATCGTTTACGGTTTGCCTGCCCGCTGCGCCGCCGGGGCAAAGCCGGAAGGTCGATATCGAACAGCAATTGCAGGCACAGTATCCGCCGACCAGGCTGGCCGGCGACAAACTGCGGATCACCCAGCCCGGCTCCGTTCTGGTGGTTCAAATGGATGGCATGTTCGCGAGTCCGATGAATGAGTTTGCCTTCACCAACACCTACAAGGACGGGTGGATCAAGCGCTCTGTCGCCAGCGCTCTCATTCACGATCCGAAGACGTCGAGGGACTTGCAGGTTGGGGAAAAAGTGTATTTGCTGAAGACCGAGGTCAAGGATTCCGGCATCGTCTTCAGTGTGCAGTCGTGCATTGCCTGTGATGGGTCCGAGGTGGATCAGGTACAAATGGCCTTCCGGGCGTCGTTGACGTTCCAATTTCCGAAGGGATATTTGGAGACCACCGATTTCGCCCAGATCCAACGGGCGATCAGCCAGGTATTCACCTTCGCCGACAGCGGGAGCACCGAAGCGCCGCAGAGTATGGAGTCGCCCGTGCCCCAGGTCCCGCAACCCGCTCTTCCGCCAAAACCAGCAGCGCCGGCAGAGCCTGCCAGGATCGAGCTGGGACAGACCACAGAGCAGGTGACGGCCAATCTGGGACAGCCCGACAAGATCGTGAATCTGGGTAGCAAGAAGATCTACATTTACCGGGACCTGAAGATCACGTTTCTAGACGGCAAGGTCCAGGACGTCCAGTGAACCTCAAGAACGATTGTGACAAGCCATGGGAGAACTGCAATGAATATCCTCCAAATCCGCAAAGCCGTTTCCGGCAGATGGATCGGGGCAGCCGTAGCGATTCTGTTGTTCGCGTGTTCCGCCATCGTACACGCTCAAGAGGGGAGAGAGCGGAAGAAGAGGGACGCGTCCTCTCCGCCGGCCAGCGACGCCGCCCGCCCGGCCCCCCGGACACCCCCCGCGGCGGCCAATCCGGGGCCTGGTCCGGCCAGGCAGCAGAATCCCGAGCGGTCCGGTCGTCAGAATCCAGAGCGGCCCGCGCAACAGCGTGGTGGTGAGGCTGCTCCGCAGAACGCGGGTCACCCCAACCGTCCAGACCCGGGACAAGGCGCTCCGCAGAACGTGGGCCGTCCCAACCGTCCGGACCCGGGCCAAGGCGCTTCGCAAAATGCCGGCCGCCCCAACCGTCCAGACCCGGGGCAAGCGGCGCCGCAGAACGTGGGTCGTCCCAACCGCCCGGACCCGGGCCAGGGGGCGCCGCAGAACGTGGGTCGTCCCAACCGCCAGAATGCCGGCCAACCCGCTCGAGACCAGGGCCGGCCTGCTTTTCAGAACTCCGGCCGCCAGCCGGATTCACCCGGCGGAGGGCGTCCCGGTTCGTCCTATCAGCAGGGAGCGAGAGACTCTGGCCTCCGGCCGCAGGCCATTCGCACATCGAACGGTGGAATGGTGCGCCGGGACTCGGGTGGTCGAGTGCGCGAGGTACACACACCTGGAGGCGCGGTGATCACTCACCGGTCAGACGGTTTTCGGCGCGTCGAGATGGCGCGCCCGGGTAACCGGGTCGTCGTCACCAACTCCCACGGGCGCGGCGGTTACATCCAGCGTCCGCTCATGGTTTCCAACCGGCAGTATATCCAGCGGACTTACTCTCTGCATGGCGTCTCCTATGCCAGGGTCTATCGGCCAGTGACGTACAGGGGAATGCTCTTGCACGTGTACACTCCGATGCACTACTACCGGCCCGCGTTCTACTCGTACGTTTACAACCCGTGGGCCCGGCCAATCGTCTACAACTGGGCGTGGGCCGGAAGGCCCTGGTACGGGTACTACAACAGCTACTTCACGCCCTATCCGACCTACACGAGCCCCATACTCTGGTTGACCGACTACCTGATTGGGTCCGTGTTAGAGCAGGCTTATGAGGACCGGACGGAGGGCGCCGGTTTCGCCCTTGCCGGCCAGGCCGGTATTACACCGGATGTGAAGCGGGCGATCGCGGAGGAAATCCGCAGGCAGCTCGATCTGGAGAGGTCCGAAGGCCAATCGCAGAATGCGGCGTACGGCGACGGTCTGCCCCTGTTTGCCGATAACACCCGCCATGTCTTGGTGGTCTCTAACAGCCTGGAGGTGAGTTCCAGCGGGGGAGAGTGCATGATCACCGAGGGCGATGTGCTCGAACTCGACGGAGCACCGCCCCCGGACGCGGATACCGCCGATGTAGTAGTGCTGGCGAGTAAGGGCGCGGACTGCCGCCGGGGTAGCATCGCGTCGGTTCCCACCCAGGAACTGCAGGAAATGCAGAATCAAATGCGCGCGACCATCGACCAGGGTTTGGCGGACTTCCAGTCCCGCCACGGTCAGAGCGGACTGCCCGCACTGCCTCCCTCGGCAGCGGGCTCCGTGGTGAATGCGTCCTTCGCCGCGAGTGTGACGCCCGATGCAAACGTGGCTACCGAACTGACCCAGGTGGCGCGGGAAGCCGACCAGGCGGAGCAGGAAGTTGTGAATCAGACGAACGCTCCAGGAAGTTCCGGTGGGCCTGTTACCATCTCCTTTGGTCAAACCATCGAGGAGGTGGTCGCAATCCTGAGCCAGCCTCAGAAGGTGGTCGATCTCGGAGCCAAGAAGATCTACGTGTACAAGGACATGAAGATCACCTTCACGGATGGGAGGGTAAGCGACGTTCAGTAAGCGACCGGCCAACGCCGGCTTCTTCTATCTGCGTGGCGTCGCCAACACCTTCGAGGACTCGGGGACACGGAACACAGGCAAGAATGCCCGTGTCACTTGGCCAAAACTACGCGGCTGGCGCCGGGCTCCAGGGATGACAAGCCGTCGGGACGGACGCGGGCCATCACGGCCAGGGCGGCCATGTAAAACAGGCCGCCGATAATCAGCGTCTGGACCAGGCCGAGGTAGATCGCGCAGACCAGCGCGCCTACGGAACCCAGCACGCTGGAAGCGGCATTCAGGGACCAGGCCCAGCGCACGGATGGGGCGTGCCATTCCTCCAGCCGGTGGAGGGCGGTGGGAAACGGCATCCCCATGACGAAGGCCAGCGGCGCGATCAGCAGCACCGTCAACATCATTTTCAAGGACCACGGGAGCCACACCAGGGCGGACAACAGCGAAGACACTACCAATGCCAGAATCGCTGTCAGAATAGCTACGCAGCCGAGAGCCTTGATCAGCCGGCCCTGGTCCTTGCCCAGCACGCGGCGGCTGGCGGCGCTTCCCAGACCGCTCGAAACCAGCATGGAGAAAATGACCCCCGCCAACGCACTCGTGGGAGAGCCCAGGAAGAGCACGAATTTCTGGATCAGTCCGACTTCGATCAGGATATATCCGGCGCCGATGAAGAGGAAGAAGGGCAGAAAGCCGCGGACGCCGTTCTGGCGGGGCAGGCGCGTACCGAGCACCAGCGGCGGCGCCAGCAAGATCAGAGCGGTGGCAACCACGCTGATCCCCATGAGCCGGAACAGCAGCGGCACGGCCTTGTTGATCTTGAAATCGGCGCTCTCCTCGGAGGCGGTGGTCAGGAAGGTCCACAGATCGTGCGGCTGCACGGTATAAAAGAAAAACGGGCGGTTGTCGCTGACGGGGCTGATGTCGAACATGTAGTTGCGCTGGTACTCCTCGGGGTTCGGGCTGTGCAGAAGATCCCAGAACTGGTTCCGAAGCTCGACGCCGGGCAGGTAGATGGCCTGCATTTTGGCGACTGCAAACAACGCCCGCGCGCGGTCGATATCGGCCCGGCTGAACGGCTTCCGGGATACCAGCACCGTATCCTTGGCGCCCCAGCCCTGGGTCGTCCCCACCCGGCCGACAATGACATGTTGCCCAGGTTCGGTCTCGCCCAACTGACCGAGCGCCTCCATGGCCAGCGAGATCAGGCGCAGGGACTCGCGCGGCGGTTCGAAGCCCCAACGGGTGATGGCTACCAGGCCATCGTCGGTGAGGTGCGAGAGGTAGTCGCGAAAGGCATCCGTGGTATAGAGGTTGTTCTCGGAGAGCGCGAAAGCGCCGGCGGCGGTGGAGGCCCAGGTGTCCACCAGGGTCGCCTGGACTACCTGGTACCTGTCAGTGCTGCGGCGCACGAAGCTGCGGCCGTCCTCTGTATAGACATGGACTCCGGGACGCGAGTAGAGATGGCGGCTGAGGTCGGGGAGTTTCTTCTGCATCACGGTTTCGGCGATGATCGGATTGATCTCGACGGCGGTGATGTCGTGGCTGCCTGAGGCCAGTGCGCGCGCCACGTCCCAGCCGCCGCCAGGCCCGATGATGAGGGCCTTGGCGCCAGGACGTACGGCATACGCCAGGGAGAAACCGTCCTCCAGCAGGTCGTGCCGCTCGCTGGGAGTGAGGTGATCCAAATCGTAGTTGAAGATGGCGGTCTCCGCGTCGGCGTCGATCTTGATGGTGTACCGCTGCTCCTGCGGCAGGTAGATGACGGCAATGCGCGAGAAACTGTTCCACTTCACCCAGGCTTCCGTGGGGAGGGTCTGGCCCTTGGCATGACGCGGTTCGAGCAGGGGGTGGCGATAGTTGTACGTGAGGAAGGCGACCAGCACCAGGGCCAGCGCGACGCTGCCGGCGCGCCCCGTAACCGAACCGGCCATGCTGTGCCAGACCGCCGCTGCGACCGCGAAAAAAACCGCGGCCGCGACCACCGTGCTGGGACCGCCAAACCAATCCAGCAGCGGAAGCAGAATCAGGCATCCGCCGGCGGCGCCGAGCAGGTCGAAGAAGTAGACGCGATTGACGCGCTCCATGGTCGCGGAAATGGTCAGCGAGACGATGGTGCCGGAGACGAAGAACGGCAGGGCGGTGGTGAAGTAGACCAGCGCGTAATTCCAGAAAGAGAGGCTGTCCCTCTGCGCCAGGATGACGACCAGGGCCAGCACGACGCAGAAGCTGTTGACCGCGCTGAGGCGGCCGAGGCGCGTGAACAGCGAGCCCTTCCAACCTGCCACCACGTAAGAGAAAACGCCCCCGATGCCCAGGCCGAACAGCGCGATGGAGATGGCCAGGAAGGCGAAGTGGTAGTAGAAGACCACCGAGAAAATGCGGGTGAGCGACAGTTCCAGGAGCAGAGTCGCCAGCGTCGTGAGGGCTACGCAGAGGTAGACTTCGCGCCAATGAATCGGGGAAGGTTTCACGGAGGTCAATCTCTATGGTACCGTGGCGCCCGGTGGGACAGACGATCGGGTTTTGTTCGTCTGTCAGCTTCAATCACTGGATCACGATTTGAATGGTGTTGCTGCGCGTCTCGGAAAAACCGACGCTCAGGTTGACCAGGCCGGTTGGGGCGTTGTCAGGGATCACCACGTTGACCTGGTAGACGCCGGCAAACGACGGCGTAAGTCCGGCAAATGCCGGGGTGGTGTTGGCTCCGAAAAGGCTGTCGCCGAAATTCACCGTAAGCGGCGCAGTGATCTGCGCCAGGGAATCTGGAGGCGCGGGCGCGGGGGCGCCGGCCGCAACCGCCGGGCTGGTGGGCCCGAAACCAAACCCGTAGAGGACAATGGTGTCGCCGTGGGTCGCGGGATGGCTGCCGTCCGGTAGATTGAAGGTGAAATCCTGGTTCTGCACCGCCAGCAACCGCGGCGCATGGGCCACCACGCTGACCGTCACGGTATTGCTGATTTGCCCATCGTCCCGTTGCACCTGGACGAGGGCGCTCCCGGCAGACGTATCGTACGGGATCTGAAATGCGATTTGGCCGTAAGACGAGTAGTACAAAGGGGCCGGAGTGCCATTCACGAGAATAGTGGCGCCTCCCAACTGGGTAGGGAGTGGGTAGGATGGGGCCTGGGTGAACGGGCTGAACGAGAGTTGCTCGCCCTTCACGATGGCCACATCGCCCTGAGACACGGCGTCTCCCGCGATGGACGTCACGTTATCCAACACCCCTTGGTAGAAGAGGAGCGGCGCCCCTTTGGCCACGATCTGGAGATCCACCGGAACCGTGGTCGGCGAATTGGCCGCATTGGAAGCGATCGTGACCGAGCCCGTGTTGTCTCCGGGGGAGAGACCGGTAGGATCGATCGAGATGAATGAGGGCACGGCCGTGTCGGGCTTGATCCACGACCCGCCCGAGAGCGTTGTGTTCCCGGTGGTGAGAGTTCCCTGACCCAGGTTGACGAGCGAGACGATCGGGTCGAAGGGATACACCAGCGGCGGTGCTCCTTGGGCCAGCCTTAAATTGATCTGGTCGGGTTTGGCCTGCGCGATCGGTTGGGTGGTCAGGTGCATCGTAACTGGAATCGTCACGTTTTCCGAAGCGACGCTCGAACCGCTGGTGCTCACCGAACCGTTGTAGGTGCCGGGGCTCATGTCGGCGGTGGGCGCGATGTGAATGCGGTACGGAAAAACGAAGCGGAAACTGCCCGTGCCGTCGAGCACCAGGCTCAGCCAGTTGTTGCCATCCTGCGTTGTATTGCGAGCGGTGACGAGGTGATTCGTGGTCACGGGAATATCGCGCGATGCGCCCGGCGCGGCAAACACATCCACCGGCCCCACGCGCATCGTCACGGTGACGGTCTGGGGAGCGTCGATGGTGTTACTGCCCGCACTGACGGTCACGACTCCGGTATACGTCCCGGCCGCCAGCCCGGTGGTGTTCAACGCCAACTGCAGCGGAAGACAGGTTGCGGCCGCGGTGGTGGAGGCGCAAGCGCGCGGTGAACCGACCGATGCCGTGAGCCACGTGGCGGACGAAACACTCACGCTCAGCGCGAGCGATCCATCGCCGGCGTTGTAGGCCTCCACGGTTTGGGCCGGCGCCGACGCGCCAGTGGGAACCGGTATCGGACCTACAGTGCTGGAGACCAGGCGCAGCATGGGCGCGGCATCAAGCAAGGTCAGGGAGGAAAAAAGAACGAAGGCAGATAAGAATCGAGTTTTCAGACCCACTCCAAGGCACCCTTTTTGAAAGCCCATATGTAACCGACGAAGAGGATTGCCAGAAAGACGGCCACCTCGGCCACTCCGAACCAACCCAGCTCACGGTAGCGTACAGCCCACGGGAACAGGAAGATGGTCTCCACGTCGAAGATCACGAAGAGAATGGCAATGATGTAGAACCGTACGGTGTAGCGGCCACGCGAGTCGGAAGCGGCCTTGATCCCGCATTCATACGCTTCCAGCTTGACCAGAAACGGCGCCGACGGGCGTATGAGCTTGGCGGCGATGATGGTGACAACGGGGAAGAGGATCGCGATTACCAGGAAGATGAGAATCGGGATGTAGCCGCTCGGCATGGCAACAATATAGCATGGGGCTCGCTTCGCTCGCGGGGCCGGGGGTCAGGGCCAGCAGTCTCGGAACTAGCGGGAAACAGGGTTTGGCGCGGTGGAGTGATTTTGAGTCGTAGGGGAGTAGCGCTCCGGCCACGTTTTACGCGACGACGGGCCTCAGGTGTGGGACTCCACGGGAAATGGTCCGGATTGTCAAAGAGCAACGGAGCGCTGCCAGCCGTCCGCACGGCGCCGGGTTTAACCAGTGTCGGGTGGGCCGCGGGAGCTCAGGCTCAACCAGAGGTAGGTGTATAAAGTCCATGGCGGTGCGCACGCCATGTTCTCCACGATGCAGATAGCGCAGCTGGTAAAGACGTTCGATGACCAAGGCCAACAAGATCAATAACCAAACGATCAGAATACTGTTGGGCTCATGGTGGCAAATGTGCTCCATGCCGTAGCGATTCTTGCCGTCGTTGAAGCCGGAATTCTCAATCTCCCAGCGGCTCTTGGCCATGCGGTAAAAACTCAGGCTGCCCAACTTGGCGATGGAGAAGTTGGTCAGCCATTCGGCTTGAATCACGGTGGCATCGCGTTTGTGCTGGCGGTAGCGCAGGACACGCACGGTGGGCCAGTGTAGGGTATCCCAAGGGGCGAAGTCATCCGCATCCCAGACGCAGTAGGCCAAGAGATCATCCCCGAAAGGAGCCTTCACGCCCAATCCAGCCTGTGCCGAGGCGCAAGAAACTGGTCACGCGCAGGATCCGGCCCATCACCACAGCCCAGACTAGATCACACGCGGAAATGTGCGGATGGGTGCGGCCATCGCCGGGCTGCTGGAAGTAGGATTTCAGCCCCAGACTGTGGCAGGCGTAGTTTTGGATTTGGCAAGCCTGCGGCCTTCAACGGGGCTGCTGCTTGCGCCGCAGCACCAGCAACTCAGCGTTGGCGGTGAGGACCTCGCGCAGAGCGTCCTGAAAGGCGCGGCCGGCTGCGACGCGCCGGCGGACGTCGTCCACCCAGTCTTTAGCTTAGCTAGTTTCTGTCGCAAAACCCGTAACCCACTGTTAAATAGAGCTTTATCGCGGGCCTGAGGTCAAAGAACCGCAGTTTGGAGCGGGGCTTGTGCGGGAAGCCAATGGCCGCGCATGCGAGCTACCCGTGACTGCTGCGGCTCTGAAGGCTCACAGGCGAACGGCGAGCTCCATTTTTCCCCCGCCAACATCCCCGCGCAGTCGAACAAATCCGAGTAGAACTGTTTGTGAAGGGGTTGACAGACCTTTTGAAATGTGTTTCATGTATATAAGTGAAGCAGATAACAGCCCTCGAGGCCCGCTCCAAACTAGCCGACCATCTCCCTGCTACTACCGAGATCCTCCGCGGCTCCTTGCTCCATCGCCACATCCGCCATCGCT
>JAIQFL010000496.1 GCA_020073365.1 Terriglobia bacterium
CGATTGTGGTCGTGGGCTTATCGTACAGTGGGCTGGGGACAGGGCACAACGCCGGGCCACTGTACGAGATGGCGGTATATCGTCCAGAATGCCGCATCTGCTCAACTTCCGTATGGACGATCCGACCAGAACCGGCTGGAGCGCTTCTACGCTGAGGGTTCTTCCCAGAAATTGGGTACCCCGATGTAGTGAGATCAACGAAACTGTACGCCGGTGGCATCCGGCGTGAGCCTGGTTTCGTGCCAGGTTCTCACGCTCATCGGCGCGGGCGCGCTGGATGAAGGCTATCGCGCCATTGCGCCGGAAGGTCGTGATGGAGGTTGGAGGCCCTGCCCGCGGAAGCGGCCCGCGGCCTAGGTGACGGATGACAGGTAAAAGAGTAGCGCACTTCGACATCACCGGCAAGCTCGGCGAAGGCGGCATGGGCGTGGTCTACGAAGCGATCGACGGCCACCTCGATCGGCACGTCGCGCTCAAGATTCTGCCGCCGGAGAAGGTCGCGAACCCCGCGCGCAAACAGCGTTTCATTCAGGAAGCCAAGGCGGCTTCGGCCCTGAGCCATCCGAACATCATCACCATCTACGACATCAGCGCGGCGGACGATGTGGATTACATCGCCATGGAGCTGGTGCCCGGCCGGACGCTCCAGGATCTGCTGGCAAGTCGGCGTTTGAAAGTCCCGGAGACGCTGAAGTACGCCGTCCAGATCGCCGATGCGCTGGCCGCCGCGCATGCCGCCGGCATCGTGCACCGCGATCTCAAGCCCGCGAACGTGATGATCACGGAGACCGGATTGGTCAAGGTTCTGGATTTCGGTCTGGCGAAACTCACCGATGATTCGGAGGTGACCCAGGCAGACGCGACCCGCACCGAGCACGCCCTGACGGAAGACGGCACAGTCGTCGGCAGCGCGGCGTACATGTCGCCTGAGCAGGCGGAAGGCAAAAAAGTCGATGCACGGTCGGATATCTTTTCCTTCGGCCTGCTGCTCTACGAGATGCTGAGCGGCAAGCGGGCCTTTCACGCCGAGACCCGCATGGCCACTATGGTGGCGCTCCTGAGTCGGGAGCCGGCCCCGCTCGGCGAAATCGCTCCCGGACTGCCCAGGGAGCTGGAGCGGATCGTCACCCGCTGCCTGCGCAAGGACCTGGTGCGGCGCAGCCAGAGCATGGCGGAGATCAAGATCGCGCTGGAGGAATTGAAGGAAGAGACGGAATCCGGCGCGTCTATTGGGATGACGACAGCGGGGAGCATGGCTCCGGCGGCCAGAAGGCCCGCCAACCTCTGGCGCTGGATGGCGGTCCCAGCGGCCGTGCTGGCGTTAGGCGCGGCCCTATTCTTTCTGCTGCCCCGCTTCCGGGAAACCCAAGCGCCGCTGAAAGAGGTTCCGCTCACTTCCTACAACGGCTTTCAGGGAGAGCCAACGCTCTCACCGGACGGGAGTCAGTTCGCCTTTGTCTGGGATGGTGGCCAGCAGAACGCACCGCCGCAGCTCTACGTCAGCGTTGCCGGCCGGGGCACACCGCTGAAGCTGACGAATACGCCCGGCGCCGCGGGCCGGAATCCGGCCTGGTCGCCCGATGGACAGACGATCGCATTTGTGCGGTCTATCCGAGGGCAGTCTACCGGCGACCTGATCGTCATTCCGGCACTGGGCGGACCTGAGCGGAGAATTGACGAAGCCTGGAGCCTGAGCCGCCCGGCCTGGTCCCCCGACGGGAAGTGGCTCTATTTCTCCGCCAGTGTGTCGCTGCAAGCCCGCGCTCTGTTCGTGGACCCCTCGGGCGGTGGCGAAAAGCGCCGGTTGACGGACCCTCCGGTCGGAGGAAATGGGGACGGGAGCCCTTCCGTTTCTCCGGACGGCCGGAAATTGGTTTTCGTCCGCTCATTCTCTACCTGGAATCAAGACCTCTTTGTGGCCGATTTTCGGGACGGCAACACCGCCGGTGTCCCGCGGCGGCTCACCAGCGATCACCGGAACAAGTACTCGCCAGTGTGGACTACCGATGGCGAAGAGATCGTCTATGTAGCCGGCGAAGCCACCAGCTCTCTGGCTGTGTACCGTGTTCGGGCCTCGGGCGGCGCGCCCGCGCGGGTGGAAGGAATCGGCGATTACGCGGTGGCTCTGGCCATTGCACCCAAAGGGCACAGGCTCGTCTATAGCCGGTCGTTCCAGGACTATAACATATGGCGAATGCCGCTCCCTGGGGCGCCGTCAGGGGCGCCCTCGGGGCCCGGCAACTCCGCCGGAGGCGCGGGCAAGTTCCTGTCTTCGACACGCTTTGAGGCTTCACCGGCGTATTCACCCGATGGAAAGCGCATTGCCTTCACTTCCAACCGCAGCGGCGTGCGCCAGATCTGGGTGTCCGATGCCGACGGCTCGAACCCCGTCGCATTGACGAACTTCACGGAGGGAGTGGCCGGCAGTCCGCAATGGTCGCCGGATGGCCAGACGATCGTGTTCGATGCGCGCCCGGAGGGTCTGGCCGATGTTTATTCCATCCCAGCGGAGGGAGGGACGCCCAAGCGGCTGACCGATCACCCCGCGGAGGACCATGTCCCGTGCTATTCCGCTGACGGCCGCTGGATTTACTTTGCTTCCACGCGCTCGGGCGGGCGGCAACTCTATCGCATGCCGGCCAACGCCGGGGATGTCGTGCAGATCACGCGCAAGGGTGCATATGCGTCAATGGCGTCGTCCGATGGCAAATGGATCTATTACAGCAAGCCAAGCGGCGCCATCTGGAAAGTGTCGGTGGACGGCGGCGAGGAGACACCGGTCGTGGATGCCGGAAGCATCTACAACGCTTTTACGTTTTGTGTAACAGCCTCCGGCATCTATTTCGCCGGCGCGCCCGACCCTGCGTCCAGGACAGTGCCGTTGAAGCTGTACCGCTTCGCGGACGGCAGGACGGTGGAGCTGGGGCACTTTGATAAGCCCTTGTCTCTGCACATGAGCATCTCGCCGGATGAGAAATGGCTGTTGTACACGCAGCTCGATTCCTCAGTGGACGATTTGGTGTTGGTGGAGAATTTCCGGTAACCGCAAAAATTGGGCAAAAGGCGACCATGAGGCCCGTTTGATTCGAACCAAAGCCTGATATGCCGGCGACCGGCGGTGTCTCTGACCATAACCGCGGATCGTGACTGGTTGACGGCGCATCCGGAAACAATCCACCAGGGCGTCTAGGGCCCCCTTCAGCGCTTCCGGGCGATTGCTCCCGATATGTGGGCTTGAACTAAGCCTTAAGACAGACGCTTCGCGTGCGGTGCCCCCGGTGCGTTCGCGGGTGGATGGAGCTATGTTCGGGTCACGAAGAGGTCCTTGTGACCCATTTACGAAAACTGACGATCGAGGAAATAACACGTCGTAACTTCACCGAGTCTACCACTCGCGCCTACGTGCGAATCATCGAGGACTTGGCGCCCTATTTCAACCGTCCACCCGATCAGCTCGGGCCGGAGCAAATCCGCGAGTACACCGCCCACCGGTCCGTGACCGGAAACTCTCCGACAACACCGTCAATCAGAGGGTCGGGGCGCTGCGCTTCTTCTTCCTCAAGACCCTGAGGCGGCCCTGGTCCGGCGACGAAATGCCCTACCCGAAGAAGAAGATTCACCTGCCGGTCATTTGGAGTCCGGAAGAGGTCGCCTGTCTGATCGAGGCCGCTCCGATTCCCTTTTACCACACCATTCTCATGACCCTCTATGGCACCGGCGTGCGCCGCGCCGAGTGCGCGGCCTTCCAGAATGCGTATTCCAGGGTCGGACGCTCGCGTGTATCTGAACAGCGCACTTGATGTCTATCCAATGCGCGATCTGCCGATAGGCTACGGCAAGTGGATGCTTCGGTTCGAGTTCTTTGCGATAAACTTCCCCGTTCTTACCGTGGATATCGAACTGGTGCGTGTTCGAGACGAAATCCCACGCGCCAAGATTCTAGAACAAGTCCGGTTGAGGCCGATCACGATACAACTCCAACAGAGACCAGGAGGCAGCAAGTCCATGCGTTGATGCACACCCCTGCGCGGCTCGCGGCCAGACAATTTGAGCGGTTCCATGCAAACGACGTGGGGTGGCAAATGGCATCCGCACAAGCGAAAAAAGTAATGAGTTCTTGGGCCGCTACCTGCTGCCGGTGACGGGGATGGCGCAGAGATCGCCTCGGCGCAACAAATCGCTATGGCCGTTCTGTGAAGCTGTGCGAGGCATCTGGCAGGATTCGCCGGGGTGAGAGGGCATCCCGACTTCTGGAATGCCCCGCCACAGTTTGCTACTGCTTGTCGAAAACGTTTGTTGAGGCTTCAGGCTTGCCTTCGGCGCTGGTGCCTTTGGAAGTCTGCGTCAGCGTCCTGCCGTCCTTGGAAATGACGTTTTGCCCCGTAGCTTGGTACCTCCCGCCAGTCATTTTCACTTCCCAACTCGTCGTGTTCTCATCTATCCGTTTGACGGAAATCTTGTCGAATGGAAGTCCTGTGGCTGCTGCTGAAGATTCCTTGCCGTCGTAATTGTAGCTATACGTGCCCTCGTTAGGAGTGCCGTCCGTAAATTGTCCTGTCCGTGTCACCTTTACTCCACCGTCAGGCGTTGACTCCCGCACATCGGTTTGGCTCTTAATCGGGTTGGTACTTGTGGTTTTGGATTTGGCAGCATTGAACTTCCAAGTTGCCGCCGAGCTATCCGCCCCGAAGATCCCAATGGCCGTGATCGCTGTGCCGATAAGCACCTTTACTAAAATATTTCGCATTTCGTGTAATTCCCCTTGTGGTTGAACTTCGCCTGGATACCTGTTCGAGTTGCAGTGCTGCTCAGTGCAGCATCGTTGGTAGGAACAAATACAATCCGGCTGGTCGCCCCAACAGCATTCCCTCAATCAACCGGGTCTCAAGCATAGCACAAGCGGACGGGGAAACCTGCCTTATTTCTGAATCTGCGGTGGCGGGGGTGGCGGGGCGCTCGAATTGACCCGCTGCCGTCGCATACTGCGGTTCCACCGGGCGCAGCGGAACGGCGCTGAGAGCTTCCTGTGCGTGCTGGCGGGCATCCTGGGGACGGTCGCCGCTGTCCTCGATGGTGCCTGGGAGTCGCACAAACACTTCCGTGAATTGGATTCGGATTCATACTTGAACGGAACTTCTGATTGAGGGTGAGCACTCTTGAACATTGAAAGGTATAACACGAGATTAAGGTAGTAACAGGCAAACCTGATGAAAGTCAAGTACGTCACCCAAGGCCCTACACTGGCCGCTCGATGCCCAACTTGTGGCTCTCGGCCTGGGGAACCTTGTGAACTGCATAGTGGCGGGCTACGCACCGAGCCGCACCGAGACCGTAAACTCTCCGCATCCCATGCAGTGCAGCGCCAACACCACAGCGGCGAACGTCGAGCCAGCCCCTAATCCATAATCGCCCGCTCGAATTGCCTGCCAGGGCAAACTCGACAACAACCTTGACCATTCCGCATCTCCGATAAACGTGCCGCCGCTGCCGTCGAGTTGAGATGCCGTCCTAACGGGGTCTGTTTTTTTCGGTACCATTCGACTGCGGAGCGGCTGGTGCGGCTTCCGGCTGGCAAATCGGCCCTGAAGGCCGTCCGTCGTTCAGTGGGTAACGCCGGTCACTGCCCTGGAAGCCCGGTCGCCGGGTTGCCGCTCATCAACACCGCCTCGAACCGATCATAATCTACTGGTAGCCTTAGCGCGATCCTCCCGAATGAACCAGTGGCTCAGATAGACAACGACCCCCGGGAAAAAGCCGCCTTCCGCCGCTCCCAACAAGAAGCGCGCCGCGTAAAGTTGGCCGGGAGTGCGGACCAGCGGTCCACGCGCGCGAGGAAATTTGGGGGTTATTGAATTTCAGGGGTGAGGATTCTTTGGCACCGCCACATGTATCGAAGTTGTCCAGCGTCTTAAGCGGGTCGCGGAAGGCCGCCTGTTGGCGGCGCCGCTCCAGCAGACGGCCGCTGACCCGGCTCAGCTCGTCGTTGACCAGGCACGAGATCAAATCCATGGGCGCGCCGCAACTCCCCATAGAGTCAATGAGTTTCAGGTCCTCTGCGCCAAAAACTGTAGTTTTTGGCACAGCGGTATCTGTGGAGCCTGCTTGCGCCAATTGCACAGTCGCTACCAGTTTTTGGCGCGCCCCCGACGGGCTTCCCATCCGGGACCGAGCCGTTGAGTTTTTGGCGCGGCCTGGATGTGCCGAAAACGGAAGTTTTTAGCACACCGGTATCTGTGGAACCTACTGCACACTTTGCGCAGTCGCTTCCAGTTTTTGGCGCACCCTGATAGGCACCCAATCGGGTACCGGGCAGCGAGAAATTTTGGAACCTGGTTTTCGCTGAGCGAAGCTCCCCATCACGCAGATATAGAGGCACTTACTTCGATGGTCCGCGACATCCAAGGTATCTGCGGAAAGGTGTTGCTGTAGTGTTGAATCGGCAATAGGTTTCTGTCATGATCCCACCCCCAAAAAACGCAAACAGGAACGACAGGCAGGGGTTCGTCGATGAATCGAAACTTGCCGACAAGGTGCAGGTTTGGCCCTACCTCGTGAAGGTGGAGTTCCTCGCCGCCATTCTCGTCATGGCCATCCTGACGTTCTGGTCATTTCTCCTGAACGCGCCGCTCGAGC
>JAIQFL010000497.1 GCA_020073365.1 Terriglobia bacterium
CACCCCCACTGTCCCTCCGATCCCCACTGCGCGCCACCGCAGAATCGCACTCCCCGCGGCTCTTCCCAACCAAACCACGCGCCACCTCGCACGGAAGCAAAACCCATTAAAGACCCGGCTGTACTCTGCGGTTTAGCTCACTGCACGGTTTACTCGGTGTTCGCGGCGCTGAAGATCGTCCTGCTAATCGGCTGTTCGGCGCCGCGAAACCGAGCAAACCTTTTTCAGTGTGGCCAAAAATCTGATGCCCAGTCCATTCTCTTCAATCACTTGCGATTTTTCCGTGGCCACACTGTGGCCACGGCGCTCTCTGAATCGTGACACAATAGCTTTCCAGGGAAGAACCACACAGGCAAGTCCGCAACGTCCGGAACGGACCCGTATCGGGGATCCGCAGCCGGAAATGCCCGTGTCACCGGAGTCGACCATGTTCGTCGTGAACAGTTTGCCGATTGCGATTGTCTTCTGCGTCATGACCATGCTCGGGTGGGGTTCCTGGGCCAATACCCAGAAACTGGCGGGCAAGGAGAAGTGGCCCTTCGAGCTCTTCTACTGGGATTATGCCATCGGTGTCTTTTTGTTCAGTCTGGTGTTCGCCCACACCCTGGGCAGCTTTGGTTCCGCCGGGACGGGAGCGAGGGAGAACCTCCATAGCGCGGATTTCGCCTTCGTCCTTCCCGCGCTGGTGAGTGGAGCCATTTTCAACCTTGCGAACATCCTGCTGGTGGTGGGCATCGATGCGGCGGGAATGTCGGTGGCGTTTCCCGTGGGGGTGGGGCTCGCCCTGGTGATTGGCACCGTGGAGAGCTACATTGAGACGCCCAAGGGCAATCCGCTTCTGTTGTTCTTGGGGGTAGCTCTCATCGTGTTCGCCATGATCATGTCGGCGATGGCCCATGCCAGACTCCCGCACGGCGGGGCTAAGAGCCCGCTGCGCGGCCTGATTTTCTCCGCCGTCGCGGGGTGCATCATGGGGCTCTTCTACCCGCAACTGATGCGGTCCATCTCTCCCCACTTCAACTCGGCGCCGATCGTTCCCGGGATGCTCACGCCGTATGTAGCGCTGGTGGCTTTCGGCGCGGGCGTGCTGGCGAGCAACGTACTGTGGAACACCATCTTCATGCGCGCCGGCCACGTGACGTATGCGAGCTATTTCCGCGGCAGCGCGAAGCTGCATGCCATCGGCATCCTGGGCGGCATCATCTGGATGGCCGCGCTGAGCTTCAACGTGATCGCTTCGAGCGTGGCAGGCCCGGCAGTTTCCTACGCGCTCGGCCAGGGTGCCACGCTGGTGGCCGCCATCTGGGGGTTGCTGATCTGGCGTGAGTTCCGCTCGGCGCCCGCGGGCACCACAAAATACCTGGCGCTGATGCTGGCCGGCTACACTGGCGGGCTGGTGCTGATCGGCGCGGCCACCCAATAAGGTGGGGGGCCCGGTCCTGCTGGGACAGGCGCTTTAGCCTGTCAGGCGAACCCAGCTCGCCCCTGCCCCACGGCTTGTTACCATCTGAGTTTCATGACATCCGTGAGCATCGAGAAAACCAACTTCCACGGCTGGCCCAATAGCTATCGCATTGCGAATGGCGAGGTGGAGGCCACCGTCACCAGCGACGTAGGCCCGCGTATCATGAGCTACGGCTTCGTGGGGGGACAGAATTTCTTCAAAGAGTTCACCGGCCAACTCGGCCACTCGGGCGAGGCGGCCTGGCAACCACGCGGCGGCCACCGGTTGTGGTTTGCTCCCGAGGATCCGGTGAAGACCTATGCGCCCGATAATGCACCCGTTCGCATCGATGTGAAAGACGGCGTTCTGGAGGCGTCCGCGCCAGTGGAGCCGTTGACGCGCCTCGAAAAACAGCTCGTCGTGACGATGGCGGGCTCGGGCACCGGGGTGGAGGTAATCCACCGAATCCGGAATGCCGGAGGGGAACCGTTCGAACTGGCGCCGTGGGCCCTGACCATGATGGCGCAGGGAGGGGTCGGGATCCACGGATTTCCGCCGCGCGGCACGCATCCGGAAATGCTGGCGCCATCCAATCCGCTGGTGATGTGGGCATTCACCAACCTGTCGGATGGCCGCTGGACCCTGTTGGAAAAATACCTGGTGCTGCGCCAGAACCCCAGCAATTCCAGACCTCAAAAGCTGGGCAGCTTCAACCCCGACACCTGGGGCGCCTACCTGCTGAACGGCGAGCTCTTCCTAAAGAGAGTGCAGGCGGAAGGGGTCAGCGCCGCTTACCCCGATTTGGGGTGCTCCTTCGAAACGTTCACGAACGCCGATTTCCTGGAACTGGAGACGCTGGGGCCGCTGAGAGTCCTGAAGCCGGGGGAAACCGCGACCCACACGGAGCGATGGTCGGCGCACCGGGACGTACGCATCGCGCCGTGGACGGATGTGGAGCTGGACCGGGTGCTGGGGCCGCTGATGGGGTAGGGCCCCAGCCTCACAAGCAACGGCAGGACAGACCACGGAAGACGATCGTCTGTCCTACTGGGACAACGTGTAATTCACGTCGATTTGCGTGACCACTTCAACGGGCTGTCCGTTCAGCAGTGTGGTCTCGTAGCGCCACTGCTTCACAGCTTCCAGTGCCGAGGGGACCAGGAGCGGATGTCCGCTGATTACCTCCAGGGTCTGGATGGCGCCATCTTTGCCGATGATGGCAGAGAGCTTCACGACACCTTGGATGCGCTCCGCCTTGGCCTCCGGCGGGTAGATGGGGTGAGGCTGGCTGATCAGCTTGGACTGCTGCACCGCTCCGCCGATTTTGATCCTCGAGGGCGCTCCCGGGGCTGCCGTCGCGGGCACCGGGGGCGGGGGCGGGGAACTCGGCGCCGTGATTCCCAGCCTCGCCTCGGTTTGGCTTACTTGTACTCCGCTCAGCCTCAGGTGCTCATCGAAGTCCCTCACCGCCTGCTCCACCTTGGCGATCCATTCGGGCGTCATGGTGTCGCCTTCGTGCGCGGGCAATCTCGCCAGCAACTCATCCCGCGCCCGGTCCGAAAGGCCGACCACCGCAATGCCCTTCAAGGTTCGGCCCGCCAGCCCCGCCAGCCCAGCCGGAATCAACCCTCTGGATCGGTCGGGCGCAGCCACGCCTTCCTCCAACTGGAATCCGATGGTCACCTGCCGCGTGGCCCCGGCCGCGCCGTTGGCGAAGTGCCACTGCAGGACCGAATCGAGCGCGGCTCTGCGCAACTCCGCGGGCCCGCTGATCACTCGCGCATCGCTGACGTTCCCGCTGGAATCGAGCGTCGCTTCTAAAACTACGGTTCCCTGCACGTGGTTCCTGCGAGCCGCCTCAGGGTAGATCACCGCCGTTCGGTGCATCAACGTGGAGGCGCCGATATCCACCGTCACGCCCGGAGCGTCGTTGACCACCTGGGGCGCAGCGGCCAACGGAAGCGTGCCCGTCACCAGCCAGCATGCCGCCACCAGAATCCCGAGCCCGATAGCCAGCGTGGAAATCAATCTCGTCTTGGACATTTGAACCTCCTTGAAAATCGAAACTACTCTCTCTTTCAGGTGCCGCCTGCGCAGGAACAGCGGAGCGGGGGCCGGGGCCATCTCGGGCTGAAGCCCCGCCCCGGCGATTTCGAGCAGCGCATCCACGTATTCCTCGCGCGCCTGCGTGCGCACCACTACTTCGCGATCCACCGCCTGCTCCCGGGCGAGCTGAATCTCGCCCAGAACCCACCAGATCGCCGGATGGAACCAGAACACCGCGCGTACCAGCTCCTCGATCACCGTAAAGATCCAGTCGCGCCGTTCCACATGCAACAATTCGTGGCAGAGAATGGCCTCCCGCATGGCGCGATCCATCTCTGGAAACCGCGCCGGCAGCAGGACCACGGGATGCCGGAAGCCGAACGTCACGGGACTCGAGATCTCATCCGACAGCCAGGTGGGGCATCCGTTGCGCAAGCCCAAACGCCTCGCATGCCGCCGGTACCTCCCGAGCCGCCGGAATCCCACCGCCAGCCAAGCCAACCGTGTCATCACACCCGCAGCCAACAGAGCCAGCCCTATCTGAGGCCACGGCAAGCTACGTCGATGCCCCGCCGGCGCCTGCTGCACAACTACCACCGAGGTCGATACCCCCAGGTTAGTATCGGCCACCTCATGCTTCCACGGCTGCACCGCCGGGAGCAGCAGGCACGCCGCCAGCAGAACTTGCAGATAGATCAGCCTGGCCCCCGGCAAGCGGAGCCGCAGCAGGGCCGGCACGAATGCCGCCAGCCCCACCAGTAGCCCGATCTGCAGGCTGTACGTCAACAGGTTATTCCAGATGAGAGAGCTGCTCATGAGTTCCTCCGTGGCCTGGCGTTCCTTCCCTTTCTCCTATTGCGACAACGTGAAGTTCACCGAGATCTCGGTCGACACATCCACCGGATTGCCGTTCAGCAGAGTGGGCTGGTAGACCCACTGCCTGACTGCGTCAAGTGCCGCCGGCACAAACACCGGATGCCCGCTGATCACTTCGAGTTTCTTGACCGTCCCATCGGCGGCAATGATGGCGCTGAGCTTGACGGTGCCGGCGAGACGGGCTGCTTTGGCGTCGGATGGGTACACCGGCCGGACCTGCCGGATCAACTTCGGTCCGCTGGTGTTGATGTTGGTAGAGTCCGCAACCGGCGAATCCTTCGTCGCCACGAAGGCGGACCACTGCGCTTCGGCCGCCGGCACCGTGACGATGACCCGCGTTTCGCCCGTAGGAGCCGACATGGTCATCACCAGCAGGTGCTCGTCGTACGCCTTGACCGCGGCCACAAGCTTGGCTTGCGATTCGTCGGTGAGGGTGTCGCCCTCATGCACCGGCAGCCTCGATAGCAACTCGTCGCGCATCTGGTCGGAGAGCCCCGCAACCCGGAGGCTCTTGAGGGTACGAGTGCCCGTCGCCGTCGGAGAACCGCCGCGCAACTGTTCTACGAACTGTTCCACATTCGGTTGTTGCGCCCGCGCCTCAGCCACCTTCGCCTGAATGGCGGGATTGCCCTGTTTTCGCTCCTCAACCGATCCCGCCGGGTTCAAACGCACCTCGAAATTCTTCCCTTGAAATATCGCGGGAGCCGTCGCGCCCGGCGTCGGCTGCTCCTGCGCCGCGGGCAACTGGAAGGCGATGCTCACGGTGCGCGTGGCTCCCGCCGCGGCACCCTGGAAGTGCCATTGCAGAACCGATTGCAGCGCGGCTTTCCGCAGTTCGTCGGGACCGCTCAACACGCGGGCGTCGGTGACGTTGCCGCTGCCATCCAGGGTGGCTTCCACCATCACCGTCCCTTGCACTCCGTGCTTGCGCGCCGCCTCCGGATAGCTCACCGGCGCGCGATGCAGCAGCGCGGACGCGCCAACATCCACCGTTACGCCGGCGGCATCGTGGGCCACCTGCGGCGCGGCAGCCAGCGGAAGAGTGCCGGTTACGAACCAGCACGCCGCGGCCAGAACGCCCAGCCCCATGGCGAGCCTGGAAATCAATTTCGTCCTAGACATCCGAACCTCCTTGACAATGGAAGCCACTCTCTGCCTCAAGTGCCGCTTGCGCAGGAACAGCGGCGCCATAGCCACGTCCATCTGGGGGTTCGCGCCGGCGATGGCCAGCAGGGCATCCAAGTATTCCTCGCGCGCCTCGGTCCGCTCGATCGCCTGGCTATCGACCGCCTGTTCGCGCGCCAGGTGAATCTCACCGAGCAGCCACCAGATGGCCGGGTGGAACCAGAAAATCGCACGTACCACTTCCTCGGTTACGGTGAAGAGCCAGTCACGCCGCTCCACGTGTAACGCCTCGTGACAGAGGATGGCGTCCTGGATGCGCCGGTCCATCTCCGGGAAACGCGCGGGCAGCAGCACCACCGGCTTGCGCCACCCAAACGTCACCGGGCTCCCAATCTCATCCGAAAGGAACGCCGCCAATCCGTTTTGGGTTCCCAGCTCGGTCGAATTCAACCGGTATCTCCGCAGGTGCCAGAAGCCCACGCCCAGCCACGCCAATCGGACCAGTGCGCCCACGGCCACCAGCAGAAGTGCTATTTCGGTCCGCGGGATAGCGGGCCGCGTCGATGGCCCCGGCGGCGCGGGCAGGGACACCGCAACCGCGGTGGAAACCGGCACGCCCACCGCTGCGATCACCTCCTGCCGCCACGGCCGCACCACCGGCAGCAGCAGGCAGGCGGCCAGGAGAATCTGCCAGTAAGCCAGCTTCGCTCGGGGCGAGCGCAGCCGCAGCAGAGTGGGCATGAACCCCGCCAGCCCCACCAGCAGGCCGATTTGCAGGCTGTAGATCACCAGGTTGTCCCAGATCAGGCGGGAGCTCATGCCTTCCTCCGCAGCTTCGCAATCTCCTCCAGTTCCTGGCGTGAGAGGTCGTGTTCTTCCACCAGGTGCACCAGGAGCGGCTCGGCCGAACCGTTGAACACGCGGTTGATAAAGTCGCGGACCATGTCGCCGATCACCTTCCCCTTGGGCTGCGCCGGCCGGTAGACGTACGCGCGGTCCGCCTGGTTCTTCTTCAGATACTGCTTCTGTTCCAGTATCTTCATCATGGTCATGACCGTCGTGTAAGCCACCTTGCGCCGCTCCAGCAACGCCTCATAGACGTCGCGGACGGTGACGCTTTCGC
>JAIQFL010000498.1 GCA_020073365.1 Terriglobia bacterium
TTGGATCCAGTCGTAGATCTCCCGCCGGGTTTCACCGGCAAACTCGATCTGCGAGCTGCCCTTGATAAAATCATCGATTTCCTGGGGCGTTAGCCCCTCCACGTTCTTCATCCCAATTCGCATCCACCTGAAAGGGTGGCAGACCACGAATTTCAGGATCATCTTGCATTGGAAACGTACTTCATTTCAGGATCATCTTGCATTGGACAATTCTCCAGATCGAAAAGGTCCCAATGTGGGATATACTCGGCTCTATCGACGGCCGATTCACGAAACCGTAATCAGGGTCTGGTATTCTGTGGCATCTAACGGAGGGGTTCCATGCGTTCAAAACTTATCGCTTCGCTATGGCTGTGTCTAATCTTGTCCGTCCCCGTCTTGGCGCAATCCACAGGCGGGTTAGCGGGAATTTCCGGCGTCCTGCGCGATCCGTCGGGAGCTGTGATTCCCGGCGCCAAGGTCGTGATTTCGAGCGAATCTCTGGGCACTATCCGTACTCTCACCACTAATGAGGCCGGGCTGTTTGCGGCTCCGGCGCTGCCACCGGGGCAGGGTTACAGAGTGTCCATTACAGCGGCCGGATTTGCGGGGTATGAGTTGAAGGACATCGTCTTGCAGGTCGGCCAGAACCTGGATCTCAATGTCAGCGTGGCAGTTGCCACCAGTACGACTCAATTGGAAGTCACCACGGCAGCGCCTTTGGTGGAAGACACCAAGACCAACGTCTCGCAGGTGATCGATTCGCAGCAGATCACCGATCTTCCGATCAATGGAAGGCGCGTCGATTCTTTCGTCCTGCTGACTCCAGGCGTTACCAATGACGGTACATTCGGAATGCTCACGTTCCGCGGCGTGGCGGGGCACAATTCTTTCCTGGTGGATGGCAACGACACCACCGAGCAGTTCTACAACGAGAACGCCGGCCGTACCCGAATCGCCTCGCAGATCTCCCAGGATGCGGTGCAGGAATTCGAAGTAGTTTCCGCGAACTACTCGGCTGAATACGGCCGCGCCATGGGTGGCGTGGTCAACACCGTTACGCGTAGTGGAAGCAACCAGCTTTACGGCACGGCTTACTGGTTCTTCCGCAACCAGGATTTCAACGCGCGCGACCGCTACGCCTCATTCAATCCCGCCGAGACCCGCCACCAGACCGGCGCCAGCCTCGGGGGTGCGATCAAGAAGGACAAGCTGTTCTACTTCTTCAATTTCGACTACACGTATCGGGACTTCCCCCTGGTATCCAGCTATATCCGGTCGGGGGTACTCGATCCGATCGGCCAGACGTTCATTGGCTGTGGCGCGCCGGCCACTACGTCCCAGTGCCAGGCCATCAACGGCCTCCTTCCGCGCTTTTACGGCACGCTTCCACGCACCGTAACACAGGATCTGGCCTTGGGAAGACTCGACTACCACCTTTCGGAGCGCAACACCTTGAGCGCCAGCTTGAACTACCAGCGTTTCATTTCCCCCAACGGCATCCAGACCGGCATCTCGAACACCGGCGGCGGCGGGGTGAACAGTAATGGCGACGATGCGGTGCGCGTGCGGCAAGGGAGGTTCGCGTGGACCGCCATCCCCACGTCCAGTACGGTGAATGAGTTCCGCTTTGGCTGGTCCACCGACCGGCAGGCCGACACCTTCGACAACTCAAGCCTCGGTCAAGGCCTGGGACTCCTGGGTGTTTCCGTCAACGGCGTTACCCTTGGCCCGGCCAATTACCTGCCTCGGGTGGAACCCAACGAAACGCGCTACGAGTTTGCCGATAACGGTTCCTGGACCAAAGGCTCGCACGTCATCAAATTCGGCACCGATATCGCCAGTGCTGAGGATTACACGTACTTCATCAGCAATTTCTTTGGCAGCTACACTTACCAGACAGTAACCAACTTTGCCCTGGATTATACGGACCAGGGTCTTTCCGCCACCAATCCAGGCAAACATTGGCAGAGGTACGTGCAAACCTTCGGGCAACCTGTGGTGGACGCCACCATCAAAGACTATGGCTTCTATCTGGAGGATCAATGGCGTGCAACCTCAAAGCTGACGGTCAATCTAGGCGCTCGCTATGAGTACGCTCAACTGCCGCAGCCCTCGCTCTTTAACCACGATTATCCCCAGACAGGCCACATTCCTACGGGCAACAAGAACCTGGAGCCGCGCCTCGGCCTGGCGTACAGACTGAACGACAAGACCGTTCTGCGCGCGGGCTACGGTATATTCCATGCGCGCTTCATCGGATCGCTGATCGACAATCTGTACACGAACAACGGTGTGCTCCAGACGGCGGTGACTCTGAATAACACCAACTCCACGCAACTGGCGGCCGGTCCGACGTTTCCGAACTCCCTCGCCGGTGCGCCCACCGGAGGTAGTGTCGGCGCTGCCAGTCTGCAGTTCATGGACCCGCATGCGCGGACGCCTTACTCGGAGCAGGGCACGCTGGCTTTGGAGCGCCAGGTGGGGAACGACACCGCCGTTACCGCCTCCTACATCTGGAGCCGCGGCGTACAACTGATGGGCGTACGCGACCTGAACCTTCCGCCGCTCAGTTCCACGACCTTTACCTATGCGGTCGACGACGCCAACGGCAACCAGGTGGGAAGCTACACTACTCCGATGTACCTCGGAACCACGCGTCCGGACCCGCGCTATGGCGGCATCAACCAGGACGAAAACGGCATTAACAGCTACTACAATGCCTTGGCCGTTCAGGTGCGCAAGCGCTTCTCGCACGGATTCCAGGCCGACGTTTCGTACACCTGGTCACATGAAATCGATGACGGCCAGGGGGGCGGCAGCGGCGCCCTGTTCTTCAGCAACGCATTCAACTATACCTACAACGGTAATTTCAAATTCGACAAGGGCAGCGGCCAGTTGGATCAGCGGCACCGCCTGGTGTTCTCATTTGTGTGGCTGCCAACGTTTACGCATCGCGGCGGCGCTATCAATAAGTACCTGGTCAACAACTGGGAATTCTCCGGGATCACCACCATGGCAAGCGGCCGGCCTTACACGGCAATGGTGAACGTCTTGGATACGCCTGTTCCCGGAATGTTTTCGAACTTCAGCTTGAACGGCTCCGGTCTGGGCGGACGCGTGCCGTTCTGGCCGGTGAACAGCCTGTACACGCCTCCCGGCTACAGGTCGGATGTGCGCCTCAGCAAGATCGTGCCGTTCGGCGAAACCAAGCACAAGATGTATCTCAACTTTGAAGTGTTCAACGTGAGCAACACCATCGCGGATACCAGCATCAACACACAGGCCTATACCGAGAAGGGCGGCGTCCTCACGCTCACGCCGGCGGCCTATGGACAGGGCCTCGGGGCGTCCGGATTCCCGGACGGCACGCAGGCGCGCCGCGCGCAGGTGTCCATCCGCTTCACGTATTAGCAGGCTGGTAGGACCCGGTCCCTAACCCAGGTCCTACATACACCTTGGTCTCGTAGCGGAATGCCACCAGCCCATCCTGCTGGCATTCCGCAAAGAGCTTCGCGAGCGCTTCACTGATCCGGGCATGTGCTTCCGTTCCGGCGGCGGGCGCATACGACGAAGAGTCGAGGCGCCCCATCACTCCTTCCAGGTTGAACTTCTGCTCGTTGGGAAACGTCGCCAGGCTCCACTGCCCGCTTCCGAAGAATTGATCCATCACACCGGCATCCATCCTGCGATGGTCCACCTGCGCGTACTCCGGCGCATAGCGGGCGAGCAGGCCCTCGTATTCCTCCAGAAAACGTCCCGCTACCAGGCGCTCGTTCCACAACAGCACAACCCAGCCCGGCGGCTTCAAGATTCGCTGAAACTCGGCTCTGGCCGCCGGCGCGTCGAACCAGTGGAAGGCCTGCCCGGCGGTGACGAAATCCATGCTCCTCTCGGGAAGTCCGGTATGCTCCGCGCGCCCTTCGACGCTGTGAAACCTGGGCTCGCCGGCGAGCAGTCGCTCCCCCGCCTGACGCATGTCGGGGTTCGGCTCCACGCCGAATACCTCGCACCCGAAGCGCAGGAACAGTTGCGCCAGCAGGCCGGTGCCCGACCCGATATCGGCAATCCGAGAGGCTGGCCGCAAACCGCACTCCCTCTCCAGAAGAGAAATGATGTCGCCCGGGTAGGAAGGCCGGTACCGGATGTAATCCTCCACCCGCGATGAGAATCTGCCCGTAGGATTCAGCTCCATGACTACAATGATTCCATGAACGCACCGCCCAATATCGTGGTGGTCGGCAGCGCCAACGTCGACCTGACCACCTTCACCGATACCTTTCCACGCCCCGGCGAGACCATTTTCGGGCGTGAGTTCCATCTGGGATTCGGCGGCAAAGGCGCGAACCAGGCCGTCGCCGCGCGGCAGTGCGGGGCGCGCGTGTCGATGGTGGCGCGCGTCGGCGACGACCTGTTCGGGGAGGCCACCATCCGGAATTTCGCTGCGCGCGGTGTGGATTCGACGCGTGTGACCATCACGCCGGGCGTATCGAGCGGCGTGGCCCCCATCTTCGTGGATAGCGCCGGCCAAAACCGCATTCTGGTGGTGAAGGGCGCCAACGATGCGTTGCGGCCCGCCGACGTGGATGCCGCTGGCGATCTGCTCCAGCAGGCGGACTGCGTGGTGCTGCAACTGGAGATCCCGCTCGAAACCGTGTACTACACCTTGCGCTTTGCGCGACGGTACGGCATCCGCACGATTCTCAATCCGGCGCCCGGGCAGGCGCTGGACCTGGCCGAGGTGGCCAACGCCGACTACGTCATCCCCAACGAGACCGAAGCCGAGGCGCTGAGCGGAATGCCGGTCCGCAACCTGGACGAAGCCCGCGAATGCGCCGCGCGCCTGCTGGCCTCTGGACTGCGGCGCGTCATTGTGACGCTGGGTGCGAATGGAGCCCTGTGCGCCGGTCCCGAGGGCGCGCGGCACGTGCCGGCGCATGTGGTGGAACCGGTGGACACGACGGGCGCGGGGGATGCGTTCATCGGGAGCTTCGCCTGTTTCCTGGCCGGCGGCTGCGACGAGGCCGAAGCCATCGCCCGCGCCAATGTGTATGCGGCGCTATCGACGCTGTCGGTGGGTACGCAGATGTCTTTCGTAGCCCTCGAACGGTTCCAGGAAGCCTGGTCTAATTCGGGAACAGGCTAGGACCGGACAACGTTGCCTGTCACCGTATTTTGCAGTAGCGCTTTCGCCTGTCAACGTCCTTTGGCGGCTTCATCCCGGGAGCGTTTAAGCGCCCGCGAAACAAGAGGTTCCTCCTTTCCCGCCACGCCACGCGCTATAATCCGCTTTCGCATGACATCCGCCCAGCGGGGCGACGGCGGCAACGCCGAAGACACCCGCGCGGTCATCGAGGCTTTCCTCAAGAACTGCAGAGAGCCGGCCCTGCTCGAGCCCGGCGAAGCGCTGCTCCCCATCACCGCCGATAATTTCTCCCTGGAACTGCGCGGATCCCGCCTCACCCTGCAGGCTTGGGACCGCGCGCGAAATCTCACGCGCCGGGTCACGGCGATCAAGAGCTCCACCACCGCCCGGCTGGAGATGACCGTAGAGCGGTTCGCCCGCCGCGAGGGGCAGCTCTTCCTGCTCGACCTGGCCCGCCGCGCGGGCGCCGAGTTGGGGAGCCGCAGCGGCCGCCTGGTCTTCCGCGAGCGGTTCCGGTTGTTTCTGCGCCGCCAGTTTCCCGAGTGGAACCTGGCCGAATTAAGTGCCGAGGCGAATCTGGAATTCAGCCTCTCCCCGGCGTTTCCGCGGGCTTTCCTGCGCCACGGCCAGCAGGCTTGGGCGGCCATTGCGTGCCCGTCGGGAGGCGATGCCGCGGCGGTCCTTACGTTCGGGCTAATCTGGCTCGCCTACCTGCGCGCGCGCGAACGCCGGGTCGCCGTGGAAGGCCTGGCTATCTATGTACCGGCGGGACACGAACGCGCGGCGGCGTTGCGCCTTCTCTGTCTGGATCCGTCGGCGGCGCGGTTCGAACTCTTCTCTTACTCCATCGAGGACTTCGTGGTGCGCATCGACCCGCGCGATCACGGCAATCTCGATACGCGCCTCGAGACCTGCCGCCAGCCGGCGCCCAACCGGTCCGAAGCCTGGCAACCGATCACCGCGCTTCCCGGCGTGGAGCGCATCCCCAAGCACGATGGCCGCGTGAGCTTGCGAGTCCGCGGCATCGAGTTTGCGGAACTGTCCGGCGGGGACCTGCTGTTTGGACTGGCCGAGCGGCGCCCGGCGCAGCAATACCACGCCGCGGAAATCGAGCGCCTGGTGGAGGAGCTCGACCGCGCCCGCTCGCCCGAGGCCGCCGACCGCCAGCATCCCCTGTACCGGCAACAGCCCGAGGCCTGGCTCGAATCCCAGGCGCGCGGGCAGATCGAAACCCTGGACGCCACCCTTCGCGCGAATCCGGTCTATGGACAAGTGCCGGCTTTCGCCGGCGGAGATCGCGGCATTATGGACCTGTTGGCCGTGGACTACACGGGCCGCCTGGCCGTGGTGGAGCTCAAGGCTTCGGCCGATCTGCATCTGCCGCTCCAGGCGCTGGACTACTGGATTCGCGTCAAGTGGCACCTGGACCGCGGCGAGTTTCCCGCGTCCGGCTACTTCGCTGGTGTCCCCTTGCGGCCCGCGCC
>JAIQFL010000499.1 GCA_020073365.1 Terriglobia bacterium
AGGTCCAGATACTGCAGGACCGGCCAGCATAGCGCCTGTTTCGAGGTACTGATCGAAGATGGTCCGAACCTGGTGCGCCTCGTCCCGGTTGACGATGAGGCGGCGCGCCTTCGTGTCGATGTCGTAGCCGAGGACCGGGTGGCCGCCGATCCACTTGCCCTTCTTGCGCGCGGCGCACATCTTGTCGCGGGTCCGCTCCGAGATCAGTTCCCGTTCGAACTGGGCGAATGAAAGCAGGATGTTGACCGTCAGCCGGCCAAGAGAGTTGATCGTGTTGAACTGCTGCGTGACCGAGACGAAGCTGGCGCCGCAGCGGTCGAACAACTCCATCATCCGGGCGAAGTCCATCAGGGAGCGGCTCAGTCGGTCCACCTTGTAGACGACCACACAGTTCACGCGGCCTGCCTCGATAGCAGTGAGTAGTCGCTGGAGTGCAGGTCGATCCATGTTGCCGCCGGTGAAGCCGCCGTCGTCGAACCGCTCCGGCACCAACTGCCATCCCTCGTTACGCTGGCTCGCGACGAATGCCTCACCGGCCTCCCGCTGAGCGTCCAACGAACTGAAGTCTTGCTGGAGACCTTCCTCGGTGGACTTCCGCGTGTAGATCGCGCACCGGATCACCTTGTCCGACGCCGGTTTCTCCGCAGCCGCCGGCGCGCGTCTGCCGCTACCGTTTTTCATTCATGCCCCCGTTTTCCGCCGCGCACCCGAAGAAGAGGAAGCCATTCCACTTGGTGCCGGTCACCTCGCCGGCAATCGCGCTCAGCGATTTGAAGAGCTTGCCCTCGTACTCGAAGCCCTCCTCCCGGATCTTCACGACGATATCCCGGCCCTTGTAGCGGCGTTCAACGGTACCGCCGGGCGCGGGCAATCGCGGATCCGCTTTGGCGACCACGCGCCCCTTCACCGCGTTGCCTGACGACAGGCTGAAGTCCTGCTCGAACGTCGTCTTCGGCGCGCGGACGCGCAGGTCGGCGTCGTTGGCGATCTCCAAGGCGCGGCGGCGCGCCCGTTCCGACAGACCACCTTCTGCCAGCGCCTGGATCCTCCAGGCGACGCGGCGGAACAGGAAGTGCTTGTGGTGCGACCGCGTCTCCTCGCCGAACACCTCGGCGTACTTCTCTTTCAGTTGGCCCACCGTCATGTGGCGCAGCGCTTCAATCTCTTTCCGGACCGTGGTCTCCAAGGTCTTCTCCTTTCTCTGGACCGTTAACCTCGTGTCCATGAGGGCTTGAAGTGGCCGGGTTATCAAGGGAATCTTCGCGCCGGATTCGACGCCGGTATCGCTGGGAGCCGGCGGCCAGGATGCTGGCGATGGATCGTAGTTCTTCGGGCGAAACAGCCAAGACGGATCACCTCGCTGTGGATTTGGCACCCACAGCGTTGTCCGCCTGGCGGTCGTTCCGCTGTCCGGTGGGATGTCGGTATCGGCGTGCGCTTCTCCCGCTGTAAACATACGCAAGAATTCCGAAAGTTGTGCACACCCACGTCGGTCGAGACGAACCGGGCTGTTAAATAAGGCGGGGCACCCTGCGGAGAATGGGAGAGGTCGGCCGAAAACTTGCGCTCGGGCACTCACCGGGGCGCAAATGGAGAATCTCCAGGGCCGACTGCGGAGAGGCGCCCCTCACCGTAAACGCATGGCTATGTTGAGGAAAACGCAACGCGTCGCAGCGATCGCACGAACGGCGAAGACGTTAACAACAGGGGACTTGGTTTCCGTGGTGGGAAGGTTTGGCTCCTCAGGTAGGACTCGAACCTACAACCCTTCGGTTAACAGCTACCTAAGTGGATTGAAATAAACGAGTCCTACGCAGTGATTAGCGTGCCGAAGGTTTGCTCTAGATTGCTTGTTTGCAGTAGCTTCTGAAGGACTGTCGATTCATTCGGATGTTTGTCACTCTGCTAACGGTTACCCACTCTTGTGCCCGGCTACGACACATGTTTAAGGAGTCACGCCAAAGAATCCACCAAAGTATTCTTCGGTGCTCGCGAGCACTTGTCCACCTCTGCTTCCCAAGAATGACATAGTCAAGTTGAAAACCGCGACAGCATGCCGAGGCGTTGTGATGATGATTTACTATGCCCGCGCCCGGAATAGTCCGTGCTCCATTTGCGCTAGTTACTCGTGGGCTTGTTTTGTATGAAAAAATACTCTAACATCGGAATTGACGTGGCTACAGTTTCAGTTCAGGCCATCAATGAGCTCAATAGGCACCATCAGGTGGTCAATCGGATTGGGCAAATCCAGGAACAACTGTCAACAGAAACACCCCGAAAGGCCTCGCTCCGCGACGAGAAAGCCAAAATTGGAATGGAAGCAGCATCCCTCGGCCGGCGTGCGAATCTTCTGCCCGATGCCGGCGGGCGCGGAAGGCGACGTGTCATGGGTCAAGCAGCCGAACCGCCAGCGGGAGTTTGGCGCCGCATTGCCAGAGTCGCCGAAGGCATAATTCATTTCATCGATACAGGGGGTGGTCTCGAAATGAAGCGCGAGCAGAGGGTCCTACCAAAGTATTTGACCGAGGACCAGGTGGCCAGCTTGTTCGAGGCGATCGGAGATGATGTCCGATCCCAGGCCATCTTCCAAGTGATCTACCACCGCGGCCTGCGAGCTTCCGAGGTCGGCCTGCTCCAGTTGGAAGATTATCGCCCGGCGGCCGGCAGACTGTTCGTGCGGCGTCTGAAGGGCAGCCGCGGCGGGGAATATCACCTCCTGCCGGCAGAGCGCACGTGGCTGAACCGGTGGCTGCGAGAGCGCGGCAGTCGGCCTGGACCACTATTCGTCTCCCGTAACCACGGGCCAATCAGCCGGTGGCGCATGAACGCACTCATGGCCAAGTATTGCAGGCTGGCGCGCATCCCGGCGGAAAAAGCACACCCCCACGCGCTAAAGCACTCCTGCGGAACACATCTCAGTGATCGCGAGACGGACGTTGCTGTCATCCAGGACCATCTGGGGCACGTGAACATCCAGAACACGATGATCTACGTCCAGATCACGAGCAAGCGCCGGGACGAGTTCGCAAGTCGGCTCGAGGAGTCTGGATGGGGGAAATAGGCCAGAAACGCCAACGCTACACTACGGTGAAGTCAGCCGAGCAAGACTGGGGCGTAAGTGCTTTATTTGCATTGAGGGATTCGCGCGAACGCTACGAAGTAACTATTCTGTAGTGTTCAAACTAGAAGATCGGCCCGTAAGTATATGAAAACGCAGGAAGACAACAAGATTCGCGTCCTAGCGGGAGTTTACAAGTTATGGGGGTGGCCTATGCTGTCTGCCCTCGGGCGTGCGATCTGCAGTGCGTCCCATCCTCTTGGAGAATAAGGGTTTAAGGCAAGTTGCCAGCTGGTCGGGCTCCGGTTTTCCTGTGCCTTAATGTGTATGATCTAATTATTATGTCGCCAAAGCTGCGTTTATTGTTGCGACTCTGGCCCGAGGATGAGCCCCCCTTGAAAGCCTATAATCATTGGTTGTTTACTTGCTTTCCTTCCCTTCGCCAAGTCCGAAACATTTCCCTGTTGTTTTGTGGCGTGGATTGTGGTATGACCTAATTATGCCCAGCCTCACCCCCAAGATTATCGGCGGTCACACCTACTACTACGCCCGCTATTGTCAGCGCGTCGACGGTAAACCCAAAATCGTCCGCCAAGTCTACCTCGGCAAAATCGACGACCTCGTCGCGGCCGCCGAGCGCTCCCAACAGCCACCCCAGCCCCTTGAAACCGTGGTCGCCGCTTTCGGTGATACCGCCGCTCTTCTCGACATTGCTCAACGTTTAGATCTCGTCCAGTTGCTCGATTCCATCCTCCCGGCCAAGCGACACCAGGGCCTCTCCGTCGGGCAGTACCTGCTCCTGGCCGCCATCAACCGTGCCGTGTCCCCCACCAGCAAAGTGCAATTTGCCGACTGGTACCGCCAAACGGTCCTGACTCGTCTGCTGCCCGCCGACCCGGCCGCGCTGTCTTCCCAGGGCTTCTGGAACCATATGGATCTGGTCACCGCCGATCATGTCCTCGAATGCGAAAAACAAATTACCCAGCGCCTCATCCAACGGTTTCAACTGGATCTCCGCGCCCTGGTCTACGACGGCACCAATTTCTTCACCTACATCAACACCCGTACCCCGGCCGAACTTCCGCAGCGCGGGCATAACAAGCAGAAGCGCGGCGACCTGCGCCAAGTCAGCCTCGGCCTCTTGGTCAGCGCCGATTTCCACATTCCCTTGTTCCACAAGGTCTATGCTGGCAATGTCAACGACAGCACCGAGTTCCGCTCCATCACCGAAGAACTCTCTACCCATTACCGGCAACTGGCCCAATCCTGCGAGCACATCACCCTGGTCTTTGACAAGGGCAACAATAGCGAGGAGGCCTTCGCGTCTCTGCAAGACACTCCTTTTCATTTCGTCGGATCGCTGGTCCCCTCGCAGCATTCCGAGTTGCTCCTGATCCCCCGCAGACAGTTCCGGACGCTCTCGCATGCCGGCCTGGAGGAAGTAGAAGCCTATCGCACCGAGAAGAAAGTCTTCGGTCAAACGCGCACCATTGTGGTGACCTTTAATCCGAATCTGTACGACGGACAACTCCAGGGGCTCACCACACACCTGGGCAAGGCGCGGCGCAAGTTGCGCGACCTCCAAACCCAACTGCAACGCCGCCGCGAAGGGAAAATAAAGGGAGGCAAAGCCCCTACCTTGGATTCGGTGAAAAAGCAGATCCATGCGATCTGCTCCGCTCAATTCGTGGAGAAGATCTTGAAAGCCGAGGTTCAGCAACTCGGCAAAGGACTAGAACTGACTTTCCGTACCGACCAGGCGGCTCTTGACCGGCTCTGTCGCGTCCAGTTCGGCAAGACCATTCTGTTTACCGACAACGCCGACTGGTCGGAGGAGCAGGTCGTCCTTGCCTACCGCTCGCAGTACCACATTGAGGATGCCTTCAAGCAGATGAAGAACCCCCACTTTCTGGGATGGAGCCCGATGTTTCACTGGACGGACTCGAAAATCCAGGTGCACGCGTTCTACTGTGTACTGGCTTTGCTGCTCACTAGCTTGCTCCAACGCGAACTGGCGGGGAAAGGCGAGTCACTCAGCATCAACCGCTTGTTGGAAGAACTCGGGGGAATTCGAGAAACTCTGGTGGTCTATCCGCGTCGCCAAGGCCAGCGGCACGCTTCTACCGCCGCCTGCCTTACCTGCATGACTGCACTCCAGCAACGCCTCTTCTCCCTCCTCGACCTCCAGCGATTCGTCCCCGCCCCCCGTTAGGTCATACCCCACACTCCCCGCAAACCACTCCACAGGAATGGTTTGCCTGGAAATTTGCTTTTATCTTGTAAACTCCCGCTAGATGCCAACTGCATGCTTCTGACGAAGCGGCGACAGCGGGACGGGGGCGGGCGACTGGCGGTGTGGAGGGCTGGGGTGTGATGCCGGTTTTGGCCAACGCACGTCATGAGCGTTTTGCTCAGCTCGTCGCCAGCGGTAAGAACGGAGCCGAAGCCTATGTTCTTGCAGGATATAGCAGGGGCGGCGCGAAGCAGTCCGCCGCACGTTTGCTTACCCATGCTTACCTCCAGCGCCGCATCAAAGAGCTGCAATCGGTCATCGCCGATGGCATTGTCAAACTGGCCGTCACCGACCGAAACGCCCGTTTGACGGCCCTTCAAGAGCGCCAGGACGCTCTGCGATCCATCGTAAAAGCACGTGCTGCAGACCCCAACAACCAGCCAGCACCCGGAGCAAAACACCGGGTACATGGTCCGCAATGTCAAACAGATAGGAGGCGGCGACACGGCACAGGTCGTCGAAGAGTATGTGCTCGACACCGGACTGCTACGGGAGTTGCGCGAGATCGAGAAGCAGGCCGCGATCGAGTGCGGGGACTGTTTCGAGCATGAGAAGGCGCCCGACGGTAGCCGGCCCGAGCGCGCCGGTGCAGGGGCGCCCGGATCTTCGCAGGTTGGGCCCGGAACGGCTGAAAGCCTTGGTGGTGATTATTCAGGAGGCAGAAGCCCTTTCCGTCGTTGATAGCAGTGTGAGAGATATCGGCAGCGCCCCAGACTCTGCTGGATAACCCTCCCACCCGCCGAGATTCAGGCAGAGTTTAGGCGGTGGGGCCGGTGCCACGCGCCTCGCAATTTTGGGCGGGCGAGGCGCGCTGGAATCGCGTGTGGGCGGTGTGTCCTTCCCGTCCCGCATCTTCCCCCGCGCGGCTGTGGGTCGCGGGCTCGCCGCCGGCGGTCGCGGTTTCGGCACGTCGCGTCCCGAACAGGGCAAGGGTAGGTCGGCTGGCAACTCGCATCGAGTCCGCTCCGGACTGTGGAACGCCCATGGTGACCGCGTGGGCGGTCTTGCCATCCGAAGTGACGATGATGGCGGGTTTTTCCGCGTTCGGCTGTGACCGAGACACTGCGCTTGGGCAGCGCAATCAAATCTAGCCTGAATTTTCGCGCCAAGGCCCGAGATAACGTTTCGTCTCCGCGTAGCCCAGCCACGGCAGTGCCCACCGCCGGAGTCGTTATTAATTTGGTGAATATATCTACAGAATAAACGAAGTCTCTTCAGATCTGAAGAAATGGTGTTTGCCCTGTGCGTTTATGCG
>JAIQFL010000500.1 GCA_020073365.1 Terriglobia bacterium
CGTCGTTTGGCGTCGCGGAGCAAGGCCGCGAGGATTTTCTCGGCTTCGCGGTACTGGCCCGCGACCCGCAATTGCCGTGCTTCCGCCACCCGCTTTTCGGAATCGGCGTCCTGCGCGTACGCGCCGAACGCGAGCGCGGAACAGAGAATCGATCGCAAAGCCAGGCGAGTTCCTATTGGAGACACTTCAAGCTTCACCCTTCGCGCGCCCAGCGCGCGCGCCCCGTGAATGGTCGGCGAAAGTTTGATGGACTGCCGGTTGACCAAGCAAGGCAGGTTCAAACAATACCGCTGCGGGAGTTGACGGAAGGGCAGGCAATCCGTCTCGTAAAATTTAAGTTACGGCGGCTGGAGCAGTTCAGAGTTCGCTGTCCCGCCATGTCGGCTATGGTAAGAAGTGACCCATGTATAAGGCCATCATCTTCGACCTGGGAAAAGTTCTCGTTCATTTCGACTTCAAGCGCGGTTATCGCGAGTTGGAGGGTCTGTGCCCATATCCCGCCGCCGAGATCCCCAAACGCATCGCCGCCACCGGCCTGGTAGAGCGCTTTGAAACCGGCTTAGTCGAGCCGCGGGATTTCGTGGACCAACTCTCCCGAATCCTCGACCTCGATGTAGACTACGATCGCTTCTGCCGGATCTGGAGCAGCATCTTCGGCCACACCCTGGTGCCCGAGAGCCTGCTGGAAGGGCTGGCCGCCCGATATCGCCTGCTGCTGCTGTCCAACACCAACGCCATCCATTTCGAGATGATTCGTCAGAACTACCCCCTGATCCGCCACTTCCACGAACTGGTCCTCTCGTACGAAGTAAAGGCCATGAAGCCCCGCCCCGAGATCTTTCATGCCGCCGTGGAACGCGCCGGATGCCGGCCCGAGGAGTGCTTCTACACGGATGACATCGCGGACTACGTGGATGGAGCCAGGCGGGTGGGCATCGATGCGGTGCAGTTCCGGTCGGCGGAGCAACTGGAAGAGGAACTGAGGGCGCGAGGGATCTCCTGGTAGGCATTGCGGGTTCAGGCTACCCGAACCTATTTCTGCGCTAGCTGTATCAGGTTGCCGCAGGTATCATCAAACACGGCAATGGTTACCGGTCCCTGCTTAGTTGGATCTTCACAATTTCTCTCTGCGAGCGAGTTTGCCTAAATGTCGGAAGCCGGCTGTAAGCCGGCTGCAGGAGAAAATCCTGCCCCACGGGTGCCGATGAAAAAAAAGGCCGGGCGTCCCATAGGACGCCCGGTGAGGAGCACTCGTAGCCGGCTCGGAGGTTCCGGACTACAAGCGTGGAGGAGACGGTAACGACACTCTTGGGAAACTCGTCAGGCCAGCAGGCCTCCGTGCCCCAGGCAGGCCACTTCCCAGCCGGTGACATGATAGCGGGCCAGCAGCGGAGGCAATACCAGGTCCACTACATTCGCCTTGGCCGACCGGAAACAGCCGGGCGCCGATATGATCGGCACCTCATCCCGGTACGACATCAGCAGCAGGTTCCCCGGTTCCACGGGGGCCAGAAAACGCTCTACCAGGCCGCCAACCCGCAACATGGCCTGGCCGATCACATCCTCCGGACCCGCCGGCGCCGTGGTGGAAGCCACCAGAATCACGCAGGGCTTCGACCTCAGTAAGTGTTGTAGGCACCGGGCGACGGAATTCTCATCTTCCGTGCAGGAAAGAACGAAATTGGCGTTTACGCCGAACCGTTCGAGCCGCTGCCGCATGATGTTCTCAAATAGTTGCCGCGCGCGCTCGCCGCTAATGGGGTCTGTGTAGAGAACTCCTACACTCGGCGTCCGGACGGGCCGCGCCTGCAGGATCGGGCCGCGTTCTTTCAGAATGCCGACCAGCGCTTCGAGTTGATCCTTGGCAACCGCGAACGGAGCGCTCTTGACCGTTGCAATCCGTTGTCCCGCAATGGCATAGCTGAAATTCAGGGAAGTTGCAATGACCACGCTGGCGGTGCAGTTAATCTGCTTGAGCAACTCGTCATCCACCAGCACGCAGCAGTTCTCGGTGGCCACCAGATTGGCCCGGCCACCCGCCGCCAGGCGAATCTCGAAACTACCGCATCCCATCTCGCTGGCAACGGCGCAAACCGCATCGTCCTCGCCGACCTCGCCATCCTCCAGCTCGGTAACCCAAATGGTTTCCATGCCTTCGGATTCCAAAACCCGAATGTCTTCGTCACTGATGACATGACCCTTGGCCAGCAGCTTCTTTCCACCCGGTCGAAAAACGGTGGTACAAAGGACCCTTCCAGTTGAAGATTTCACATCAACGGTCTTTGCTCTCATGGTTGCCTCACAAGCAGACGGGTTTATTTTAAGGTTTTGGTATCCTTAAATTGGATTCTACATCCACTATGGTTACAAAGTGTAGACTAATTCTTCGGTCTTTTGTGGGGAGTGTGGGGAGTCCCTAGTTTGGGGGTATTCCCCTGCAACCGTAGCAGCACAGATGTTTTTGCCTGGTTGACTTGCTTTTTGTGGGTTTTCCCTACAGATTCCGAGGCGTCGGTATTTGGATGAATTGGTCGTCCGGAGATCCGAAGGACTGACCCCAGATTTCCGGCTGCGATGCGGTCCAATTACCCGGACGGAGAACCCGCAGCACGGCGATTTCATCACAGGCCTGGAACTTGGGACAGCGCACACAGTCCTTCCACGCCTTCAGCGGCAAGACCCCGCGCTCCACCACGTGAAATCCTACCTTCTGGAAGAACTCCACCACGTAGGTGAAAGCAAACGCGGCATCAAGCTCGTAATCCTGCGCTTCCCGGACCAGGGCCTCCACCAGCCTCCGGCCCACGCCGAGCGTCTTGGCATGCTCGTCGACCGCGAGCGAGCGAATCTCCGCCAGCGTGGGGCTGTAGAAATGCAGCGCGCCGCAACCCAACAGTTCAGTACCGCGCGTAACCACCGTGAAGTCGCGGATGGCCTCCGACAGCTCGAATTCCGTTCGCGGCAGCATCACACCCTTGGAAGCGTACCCGTTGATCAGGTCGAGAATCGGCGGAATGTCGTGCATCACTGCCTTGCGGACCGAGAGTTTCAGCCCCATTCCCGGCGACTCTACGAACGCATCCGCGCGAACCCCGCTGATCATGCCGGCACCTCGCTCACGGCAATCCGCGTACCGATATCCTCTCCTGCCAGGACTCTTCTGAGGACGCCCGCCGCCGCGCCCGGGGCGATCCGCACGCGCTCGACGCCGCTCGCGAGAGCCAGGAGCGCGGCATTCAGTTTCGCCTGCATGCCGCCGCTGGCGACACCATCCGCGATGAGGCGCTGGCTCTCCTGGATGGTCAATACCTGGCACAGCTTCCGCGCCGCATCGAGGACACCTTCCACGTCGGTGAGGAAGATGAGCTGCTGCGCTCCGTAGGCCACCGCGCAGGCCACGGCCATCTGGTCAGCGTTCACGTTGTAGACCTGGCCCGAACGGTCGCCGGCGACGCAGGCAACCACGGGCAAGTAGCCGTGGGCGGTGAGCAGGTGGAGCAACGCGGGATTCGATTTCGTCACGCGGCCGACCGCTCCCAGGGCCGGGTCCATGGGCTCGGCTTCCACCAGAAAAGAGTCGATGCCGCTGAGCCCCACGGCGCGGGCGCCGGCGCGATTCAGGCTGGCCACCAGTTCGTGGTTCACGCTCCCCGCGAACACCTTCAGCACCGCATCCAGGGTCTCGGGCGTGGTCACACGGAGGCCGTCCACGAAGCGGCTTTCGATGCCGCGCTCGGCCAGAAAGCGCGTCATCTGCTTGCCTCCCCCGTGCACTACCACGATCTCGTTTCCGTATGCGCCGGCCTCGGCGATCTGGGCTGCCAGGGCATCGCGAGACTGGGGCGAATCCAGGAGCGTGCCGCCGAGTTTGACCAGAAGCTTCACAGCAGCCCCTCGATTTCGGGAAAGCCCAGCATCAGATTCATGTTCTGAATGGCCTGGCCCGCCGCGCCTTTCACGAGGTTGTCGATGGCGCTCACCACCACCGCGCGGCCGGTTGGCGCATCCAGCGTCATCCCGATGTCGCAGAAATTCGTGTGCGCCACGCCGCGGAGGTCGGGCATGTGGCCGGGATTGTACACCCGGACGAACGGCTCCCCGGCGTACCGCTTTTCGTAGAGGCTCGCGAGTTCTTCGGCGCTCGCGACGCCCGACGCCCGGAAGTAGATGGTTTCCAGGATGCCGCGGTCGATGGGCAGCAGTTGCGCGGTGAAGCTGAACTCGCGTTCTTCCAGTTCTGAAGTCTGGAGCACCTCGGGAACGTGCCTGTGCTTCAAGACGGAGTAGGCGGAGAAGTTCCCGGTGACTTCGCAGAAGCTGGTCTTCAGAGTGGCCTTACGGCCGGCGCCGCTCACCCCCGACTTGGCGTCGCAAACGATCCCCGCCGAGCGATCCACCACCCCCGCCTCCACCAACGGGCGGATGGCCAGATTCGCCGCGGTCGGGTAGCAGCCCGGATTAGAGACCAGGCGTGCGCCGGGGATGGCCTTGCGGCAGAACTCCGGGAGCCCGTAAACGGCTTCCGCCAGCAGTCCGGGCTGGGTGTGGGGTTCCTTGTACCACGCGGTGTAGTTTTCCGCGGTCCGCAGCCGGAAGGCCCCGCTCAAGTCCACGATTCTTGCCCCGGCATCCAGCATGGCGGGTGCCAGCTCCATCGAGACCTCCGCCGGCGTAGCCAGGAAAATCACTGCAAGGCGTTCCGAATGAATAATCTGCGGTGTGTAGGCCAACCGTGCCGGACGCGGGCGATTGCGGATCGGCGCACCTCCGCCCGAATCCTCCCGATGCGCGAGCAATACGGGCTCGACGTGCGGGTGACGGCGCAAAATCCGCACCAACTCCGCCCCGCTGTAGCCGCTGTATCCGACGATGCCCACGCGGTCCATGGATGTTTGTTTATTCCCTCTTATGAATAAATATACCACGAGAAGTGGGCGGCAGTGAATACCGATGCGTTGGTTAAATATTCACCGAGGACCTGGTGAGTGGGATTATTTTTCGGGTAGTTCTTCGGCAGGAGATTCCTCGGGTGGAATTCCGGCGTTTCCTTTGAGTAGTATGTTTTTTCGAATCTCGTCGAATGGTTGCCCCGCCTTCATGGCCTTCCATGCAGGATGACGAATTTCTCCAAAGTTCGCTTCATAAATATGGACCTGCTGAAGCAAAACTAGAGCAAGCACGGCGGCGGCTTCTGGGGGCATGACAACGCCAACCTTCGAAATAGCTTTCCCGGTTTGTATGGCTTCGGCAAATCCTAAACGGATCTCCATTTGCCCAATCGCAAAGGCACAGCAGTTAGCATATGCAAAGTTCTCTGGAAAAGGGATATGCACTGTTCTTTGCATGATGGCCGAATCAGGCTGGCCCTCAGGTGATTCTTGTGGTGCTTCGGATTCATTGTTCATTTGGAGAAACTCCTAGAAGGCGTAAGCGGTGGTACGGGTGTACTGCAACTCTGTTGATGCAGGAGCGAAGTGCGGTGCTACCTCAATGTGCGGTTGCTTCCGCAGGACGCTGATTGGGCTTTCATTAATAATTGTTTGGCGCTCCTGATCGGGACCAATGACAGTTATGTTCCTAGCAGTTAGATATCTTGGGGCATAGAGCATGTCAGTCAATGTGATCCCAGGCCCAGCCGCATCGCACAGCGACATCCGCTTTTTGTCATGGCTACGATTTAGCGACATGGCGAATGCTTGGTTGACTGCAATAGCAGTTTCTCGCTCACTGCGCTCCATTAACCCGAAGTCATTTTCAAAACTTGCTACGCTGAAAGACTCTGGGTCGAAGCCTTCAGACCACCGAGCAAGTTCACTAAAGGGCACGAAACGGACCATCAGTGCACAGTCGAATGCTTCGGCTAGTCGTCGGAGCGTATCGATATTGGGGCGGGTCTTCCCAGGCGTCATTAGGCCAGAGATGCGCGGCTGTAGCATGTCGGCTTTTTCGGCAAGTTGCCCCTGAGTCCAGTTTCGCTCTCTAACCAATGCTCTGATCTGAAACGGAATGCCAACGTTAATCTGAGACGCGACGAAAGCCTTTCGATACTCAGGATTGTTCAGTTTATCCGTAAGCTGTTTAGAGATCATATTCTACGGTCCTCACTGCGCCGCTTTCAATTTGGCGTTTGTACCGCTTGGCCGTGTTGAAGGCATCAGCAGGATCATAAACCTGCTGCTTGTGAATGCATCCGACCACAGCGTACCAGCAGCCTTTCATAAAGAATCCCAATAGGCGGTGCTGTTTGTTTTCGGAAGCCCAGCGCAACTCACCTAATCCCTCACCGTCGCGCAATCTTGGCCTGTAATCTGGCATATGCCAATCACAGACCTTTCGCATGTTCTTGAGGAATTCATCAGCATCTGCTTTTTCTTGAGCTAAGCGTCTGTAAGAAAATAACTGTAGCATTCATGAGCGAGGCAGGATGGCGTAGTTCCATTCGCCGTGGAAGGTGTCGCGGCGCATTTGGAGGGCGGCAAACTCCTCTTTGCCCACTTTGATTCCTTTCGGGTACTTGCCTGTGTCCAACTGGCTTTGAACGCGAAGGCCGGTTCTTGTGGTGGTGGCTGCGATCAGGTTGACGATGACTT
>JAIQFL010000501.1 GCA_020073365.1 Terriglobia bacterium
CAACGCCTCCAGCACTTGCTGCAACGTCGTGGCATCCACACCGGCGCCGATCCGGAGCCGTTCGCCAGTTGTCAGCACCAGCTCCAAAGCTGCGTGCTCCGCCGGTCCCCGCCGGGGCTCTGCCTCCACCAAGGCAAACCGCATCGACGGCGTTGTTTGCAGCCGCTTCCGCCAATAATAGAAGGACTGCTCGGTGAGCCCTTGTCGCGCGCAAAACTGCTTCACCGATACGCCGCTCTGCCTTTGCGCCGAGATCCGCGCGCGCCAATCCTCGCTTCTTGATCCCAGCTTCCTTGCCACAGTATTCTTGTCATGGAACCACTATGGGGCTTGGCTAACGGCATTGGAAGAGGGGTTCATCGGACGCTTACTATCTCCAGCAAGGAACCAGGGATGGCCAGTCAGCTTACGTCGTCAAGTACTCGGCCGACGGCGGCACGACTTGGAACGTGCTGGAGAAGATGGGCATCGCGCAGAACATCGGGACGCCGTTCAAGAAAACCTGGGATTTCCTCGTGGCGCAGGGCTACGGTAAGCCGGCGACCCGCCGCCTGCCGTATGACGACTACGGGCTGATCACCATCGCGGCGATCACCGGCAGCGGAGTCGCGCAGGCCGTGGCGACGGCCTCCTATGACGCATCCACGAGCGGGATCGTGCCCGGCGACTTCGTCTTCTTGGAATTCGGCTTGGCCAACGAGGAGCACGTCAACGTGATTTCGGTGGATGCGGTGGACCAGACCTTCACCGCCATCGTGACAAGGGACCATCCGGCTGGATCGACCATCCGGCCCTCGATCTGGCCGACCGCCGTGCTGCTCGAAGGGAACGACCTGGTGTTCGATATCAAGGCGGTGGCGTCGCCCAATGGAGGTTCTGATCTGACGGTTGTGATCCAGACGTGAAAACGTCCTACACAGGCGATTCGCGGGCGACTCGGATTTCCGCGGCAAGCTCATGGCTCAACCTTGAAGGTGGCTCTCCGCTAATACGGACCAACAACGAAGCGTTCCGCGATCCAGGATCAACAATCAACCTAGTCCCTGGCACCAACCTCAAACGTTTCATTTCGCGAAGCGCGGTCGGGTCTCGGTCCGATACACTGCTAATTACCGCTGGGACACCGCAGGGCCACTTCGAAAGAGCGACCTCTTCGCGAACCGCAAAGGCCCCATCTTTTTCCGGGATGACGTGCCCATGGGGATCAACGTCTGGGTCGCCAAGCTTGGCCGCGATCCGGTCCTCCAAGCGTTCCGAGATGTAATGCTCCAGGCGTTCCGCCTCGTCATGAACTTCATCCCAGGAAAAATCGAGCACATCATGCAGGAATCGTTCGAGCAAACGATGATGGCGCAGGATCTCTGTAGCCCGACGCTTCCCCATCTCCGTAAGGACAACGCCATGGTGTTTTTCGTACTTGACAAACGATGGGCGCTGGCTGGCCAGCTTTTGCAGCATCCCGGTCACGGATGCAGCGCGGACGTCCAAATGACCGGCCAAGGCATTGCTGGTTACTCGCTGTTCTTCCGGACCGCTCAACTCAAGGATCGCCTTGAGGTAGTCATCGACGGACTCGGTCGTGGTTGGCATACGGGTTTAGCTGCCACTAAAACAATGTTAACCGCCGGAACCGTCTCGTTGCAAGACCTGCGCAAGCTCTGCTGTGGAGCAGGCAAGCAGAGCAGTCTGCTCGATGGTCAGCTTGCGCGCAGTCGCGGTCGTGGTGTAGGCTGGATTAATCAATAAATTAGGTATGCCTAAATACACCAAGCTTAACGATGTCGTCCTTGCCTGGCGATTGCCACTGTTGCTGGCGTTGGCCGTTTCAGTCTTGTCGCCTGATGCACTTTGGGCGCAGGGCGAAACCACCAGCGCCGTCGTGGGTTCGGTGACCGACCCAACGGGCGCCACGATTGCCGGGGCCAAGGTAACCATTCGAAGCATGGATAACGGCCTGAGCCGATCCGTTAAGACGGACAATGCCGGGCGATTCAACTTTCCACAACTCAAGCCAGGTCCGTATGCAGTGAAGGCGGAGGCGGACCAGTTTGAAGCCCAGGAGAATGATTCTGTGTTGGCCGGACTCGGCCAAAAGCAGACTGTTGACTTCACACTGAGGATCGCAACGGCGAACCAGAACGTCACCGTGACGGAAGCAGCGGCGCTCATCAATCCACAGAACCCGAATACGTCCACGACCCTGAACGCGCGCGTGATCGAGAGCCTTCCGAATCCGGGGGGTGACATGACTTACCCCATACAGTTTGCTGCGGGCGCACTGATGAATACGGCGGGGAGCGGGAATGATTTCGTAGGAGGTACCAACGGCTATGGCAACGTGCAGTTCAATGGCCTGTCCTCGTTGTCAAACGGCTACATTGTCGACGGCTTGGAGACCAACGATCCGCTCACCAACCTGAATAGCGGGCTTTCCACGAACCTCGTTCTTGGTTTGAATTCCATCGCGGAGATGACTGTGAACACCCTCTCTTTCGCAGTGGACCAGGGGCGCTACGGCGCCTCTCAGGTGAACTACGTGACCAAATCCGGCACGAATCAGTTTCATGGGAATCTCTACGAGCTTTGGAATGGTTCGAGGTTCAATGCCGCGAATTTCTTCACAAACTCAACGCCTGGCAGTCACAAGCCGCGCTCAACCGTGAACCACTTCGGAGGGAGTCTGGGAGGGCCCATCAAGCGCGACAAGCTCTTTTTCTTCTTCGATAGCGAGTGGGTTCGTATCGCACTTCCCATCGTCTCGGCCACGACGGTCCCCACTCTGGCCTTCCAGAATTACGTTTTGCAGCAACTTCCGCGGGGCGGCACGGACTCTGTCACCGGATCCACGTATCAGCCCTCGCCGCAATCGGTTCCGCTCTATCAGAGGATGTTCGCGCTCTACAAAAGCACGGCAGGAACTCCTCTTTCTGTTCTGGGGTGCCCGTTCAACAGCAACGGCGGCCCTGCAACTGGCAATCCGCCGAATGGGGATGGCTGCGCAAACCGCAGGAGCGTATCGCAGTCCAGTTCCGACTCCGAGCAGGTCCAGACAGGCCGCGTGGACTACAATCTCAATGAGAACAACACAGCGTGGTTCCGTTTTCAGCATGATGGCGGATTGCAGGCTGCCTACACGGACCCCATCAATCCGCTGTTCAACGCGATATCGCCCCAGCCCCTCTACTCGTTTGCATCGGGCTTTACCCATGTGTTTTCGCCGAAACTCGTAAACTACTTCAATCCGGCATTTTCCTGGTATGAGAGTCTATTCGGCCCGCGCGATTTTCAAAAGACGCTCGACGCGTTTCCTATCGTGTTGCAGGGCAGCGGGGCGAATGCGCCCTTTAGCACCCTCGGCGGACTCAATGACACTTGGGTTCAAGGCAGGCGCGCCTCCCGGTTCTTCATCAACGACAATCTGGCTTGGAGCATCGGGGCGCACGAACTGAGGTTTGGAACCAACACCAGAATCTTGCGACTGAATGACTATGACTTCGGGCAGGGTGCGGTTCCGGTGGTTAACTATACGACCCTGCCGCAATTCATTTATGGAGTGGCATCCACCGCCTCCAAAACGTTCCCTCTAGCCAATTCCCAACCCTACGGCTTCCTCAACCTGGACGTCTATGCACAGGATACCTGGAAGGCGACCCGAACGCTGACGTGGACGTTTGGAGTGCGCGCAACGCACAATTCCAACCCAGTCAATCCCCACCACGCGCTGGCGCGCCTCCCTGGCTCATTTGATGCCATTCCCCATGACGTCAACCAGCCGCTAAGCGAAGCCATTCGCACGAATCAGGCGACCGTGTTCGCCGCGACGCCGTTGGCCATCCTGCAACCGAGGATGGCGATAGCCTGGCAGGTGGCACCGAGGACGGTGTTGCGCACGGGGTTTGGATTGTTCAGCGACATTCTGCCGGGGAGCGTTGTGGATCTGGTGGGCGTTAATCCTCCTTACTCGACGACCTTTCAGGGCGGTCTTCTGGGCAACGTGGGCGGGACTGCAATCGCTCCGGGAGTTCCGAATAGCGCGGTGAGCGCGACTATCGCGGCCAATCAGACCTTCATTTCCGGCTTCGCGCCGGGCCAACTCTCCTGTGCGTCCGCGCTTTCAAACCCGAATACTTGTCTCCTGCCGATTGCCATCACGGCCGTCCCGGACGGCAAACTGCGCGCGCCGTATAACATGCAATGGAACCTCGCTCTGGAGCATCAGATCGACTCGGCCATGAATCTGCGCGCACAGTATGTCGGCACTCGCGCGGTGAACCAGCCCTACCAGACACAGGCGAACGGCTATCAGACGGTGTGCCAAGGCTGCTTTGCGCCGTTCCCCTATGGCCAGCCGAAGGACCCTCGATTTGGCGCGGTCACGCAACTCAACACCGGAGCCAACAGCCACTACAACGGTTTGCAGTTAACCGCCGACAAGCGGCTCGCTCACGGGCTGCAGGTACAGGCAAACTACACCTGGAGCCGTTGCATGGACACCGTCTCGAACGGAGGTTTCCTGCCCTTCTCCGCGGGAGGTATCCTCTCGCCCCTGCCCGGGCGACTCGGGCGCCAATACGGCCCCTGCGACTACGACGTCCGGCACAATTTCACGGTGCAGTACGTCTACCAGTTACCAGTCAAAGTGCGGAATCAGATGCTCGGCTACGCGGTTAACGGCTGGCAGATATCCGGGTCCGTGTTCCGGCGCAGCGGGATTCCCTTTTCCGTTCTGAGCGCGCCCTACACCGCCAACGGAAACGGGATCGTGCAGGGAGGCGGGCCGCAATATGCCAGCGTTGTTTCCGGCGTTCCGCTTTATGAACATCAAGCCATTCCTGGTGTGACGCAACCGGGGACGATCCAGTGGCTCGACCCGGATGCGTTTGTTTCAACCGTTGATCCAAGCACCGGCGCTTGCGCAGGTGGCGACAGCGTCAAGAACTGCCAGTATGGCAACCTGGGTCGCAACGCACAGCGCGGGCCTCTCTTTAACTCTAGTGATCTTTACATTTCGAAGTGGTTTGCAGTGACTGATCGCGTGAAGTTGCGCATCGACGGGCAGTTCTTCAACCTCTTCAATCACCCAAATTTTGGCCTCCCCGTTCTGGGCTACGCAGGCATCCCCGGGAATCGTTCCACGCAAACCGGATTCGGAGCTCTGACCTACACCACGGCTCCGCCAACGGGACTACTTGGTGTTGGTCTTGGTGGCGATAGCTCCCCACGTATGATCGCTTTTCAGGCGCGGCTGGAGTTCTAGCGCCGACCTTCGATCTGGCCGACCGCCAGGCTGTTCGAAGGAAACGACCTGCGTTCGATAACAAGGCCGTCGCATCGCCGAACGCTGGCTCCGATCTGACAGTGGTAATTCAGGCGTGACGCGGCCGCGGCGCTACACTGGACTCGACCGAGAGGAAGCCGGACGATGAGGACGGTATTGCTTGAGCGCGACAAGATTCTCCGCCGTGGGCGGCGGCTCGAATACTTCACCATTCTGTGGAACAGCCTGGAGGCCCTCATGGCCTTGGCGTCTGGAATTATCGCGGGCAGTGTAGCTCTCGTCGGGTTTGGTTTGGACAGCCTCGTTGAGGTGACAAGCGGCGGAGCGCTCTTGTGGCGTCTTCATCAGGACGATGAGAGCCGGCGCGAGCGGGTTGAGCGGGTTGCACTCCGTGTCGTTGGAACGTGCTTCGTTCTGCTTGCCGTGTACGTCGCCTACGATTCGGTGAGGACGCTCTTTGCCAGGCAAGCGCCGGAGCGTAGTGTTCCCGGCATTCTGCTCGCCGCCGTCTCACTGATTGTGATGCCGATACTTGCACGCTCAAAACGGAGCGTTGCCACCAGCATCGAGAGGTCAGCAATGAACGCTGGTGCGAGGCAGACAGAGTTCTGCGCGTACCTTTCCGCGATCCTGCTTGGGGGCCTTCTACTGAATGCGCTTCTTGGATGGTGGTGGGCCGACTCGATTGCGGCCCTCATCATGGTCCCGTTAATTGCCAAGGAAGGCATCAGTGCGCTTCAAGGCAAAAGTGTTGCTCTGGAGGCGGCACCTGTCACTGAAGGTGGCATCCGTCCTCTTCGCCACCGGATTGTGCACCGGCGGCTCGCACCTTGAGGGCCCCCGGCCTGGCCCTCACTCCTACGCACAGCAACATTGATCGATTTCCAGCACGCCGATTTGTTCTCACTTCGGTATCGCTGTTTCTTCCTAAACTGAACGGCGCCATCTTGCCCCTAGAACCGCTCCACATCTTCGACCCGCGCCGGAACTTCCAGTTGCAGGGCTTCGCCGGGCGTGCCGCGACCACTACGATCCACGATGCTACGGAGACGGGTGTGTCGGGTGTGGCTCTCATACTGGACATTGACACGTCAAGCCGCGCGGACAGCCTTACGCAGCGGGCGAAGTGTTAGTTCGATTGCCGGCCCCCATCGATCACTTAGGGCGAGGGCTCGTAGCTGTACGATGTGCTGACCCGTCTCCTCCTTCCACCGTGCGCCGCAGCGCTTCATACGGGTTTCGAAGAGACTCTTGCAGGTGGCCTCGACGTTGCCACTACCAAGCGCCAAGCCAAGTCGGCGCGCCCGGGCGT
>JAIQFL010000502.1 GCA_020073365.1 Terriglobia bacterium
CACTCGGTTTCGAAGCTCATCGGATCGCCTCCCGGCTACGTGGGATACGAAGAGGGCGGCCAGCTCACCGAGCGGGTGAAGCGCAACCCGTACTCCATCATCCTGCTGGATGAAATCGAGAAGGCCCATCCGGACATCTACAACATCCTGTTGCAGGTGTTCGAGGACGGCCAGTTGACCGATGGCCTGGGCAACCAGGTGGACTTCAAGAACACCATCATCATCATGACCTCCAACCTGGGCGCCCGTTTCCTGGAAAAGCGCGGGCACCTGGGCTTCTCGGCCCCCATGGGCGAAGGGATTCCTTCGAAGATCGAGGACATGGTGCGCAGCGAGGTGAAGAAGGCGTTCAACCCCGAGTTTCTGAACCGCCTGGACGAGGTCATCCTGTTCACGTCGCTGACCGATGACGACCTGATCCAGATCATCGCGCTGCTGGTGGACCAGGTGAACGTGAACCTGGTGGCCAAGCAGGTGAAGATCCGGCTGGCGCCCGACGCCGCCCGGTACATCCTGGAAAAGACGTGCGGCGACCGCAGCTATGGCGCGCGGCCGCTGCGGCGCGCTTTGCAGAAGTACATTGAGGACCCGCTTTCGGAAGCGCTGATACAGGGTTCGCTCCCGCGGCCCTCGGACCTGGAGGTTTACCTGGGCGACACCGGCATCTATTATCGGAAGCTCAACGTCGAGGGCGAAGTCCCGGCGCTTGAGGCCGCCGCCACAGGTGAGGTCCCCGGGGGTGAAGCCCCGGCGCGCGAAGCCGTGGTTCCCGCCAGTGGAGCGGCGGAGCCGGTTCCGGGCACGCTGCTGTACACGTTTTAATTTAAAGGTGGGGCAGGCGATTCGCCTGCCAACGGCCGAGCCAAGCTCGCCGCATTCCGCTTGCACCGTTTTTTTGTGGTTTGGGTCTGGTCACCATAGGCAGATGCGCTTCGGCGCCCTGCCTTTTTTTTGCGCCAGCGTGTGCTCTTCCGACTGACAACCGATTTGCCCCGGACGTCTTCGTACTCTTGCACACACCGGGTCCCATCAATATAAAAAAGATCTTGACATCCGAAATTATTGGCGTAATTTAGTTAATAAGATCTATAAGTACTATTACCGCCAAGGGTGCTAGCGGGGCTTGGCCAACAGCGCCTCAGCGTGGCTTGGCGGATTTCGCATTTGGCAGCGTGAATCCACTGCGGGACACTTTGTCGCTGGAGGTCGTCAATGTCGTTGAGAGACTGTGCAGTGCCCATTCGAAAGCGCCCGTTTTTCCTGTCAGCCGACCGTCTCATTCGAGGCTTGGTTTGTTTCGGGTTGGTAATTGCGGGGCGGGGTACGCTCAGCGCAGATAGTAATGTTGCGCTGGGCAGGTCGGCGAGCCAAAGCAGCACGCTTGCCGGTTACCCCACCGCAGCCGCTGCGTCAGCGGTGGATGGCAGCACCGATGGCAATTTCTATCACGGTTCCGTCACTCATACCCAAGATCCGAACGCGGAGGCATACTCGTGGTGGCAGGTGGATCTGGGCGGCACCTCGACCATCAGTTCCATCACGATTTACAATCGCACGGACTGCTGCCCTTACCGGCTGAGCAACTACTACGTATTCGTATCGAACACGCCCTTTGCGCCTACCGACAGCCCTTGGGCGCTGGTGAATCCGTCGCCGGTTCGGCCGTGGACGGCAACACCGATGGTAACTTCTTCGACTATTCCGTCACGCATACCAACCTGGAAACCAACGCCTGGTGGCAGGTGGACCTGGGAGCCTCCGCCAGCATCACTTCGATCGTGGTCTGGAACCGTACGGATGCCTGCTGCATGGATCGGCTGAGCGACTATTGGGTGTTTGTCTCCGATACGCCGTTTCAACCAACAGACACGCCCTCCACGCTACAGAACAGAGCCGGGACATGGAGTAACCACCAGACTTCCTATCCGAATCCATTCACCCCGATTACAGCCGGCGGCGCTCAAGGACGGTACCTTCGGGTGCAACTCAGCGGTACGAACTATCTGAGTTTGGCGGAGGTTCAGGTGACGGGCACGTTTGGAGGCGGGCCGACGACCGTCCCCGTCACCATCGCCTCCCTGGTCTCAGGCGTGACCTCGTACCGGGCCTTCAGCGTCAGCGGTACGGGTTGCAACCCCGGGTCGTACACGACACCATACGCTCTGAACTGGACTCCCGGCTCGTCCTGCACCGTCGCTTTCACCTCGCCACAAACCGGCGGCGACGGGACCCAGTACGTTTTCGGCAGTTGGAGCGACAACGGCGCCTCTGGTCCTAGGGGCAACCCTCGTACTTTCATCGCCCCAGGGTCCGCGACCACCTATACTGCCAACGTCACCGTTGCAATCAAGGGTCCCAGCCTCCTGCGGGTGAATCTCAGCTACCTGCCGGTCGGGAGCTACGATACGGCGCACTTCGCCTCCTCGGACATCGGACTTTCTCAAAGCTGTCCGACAAACTCTACCGTCCGCGCCTGCTTCCAGACCATCCTGTGGAACATGCAACGGCAGGGAGTATCCGGCGTTCGAGTCTATGTGAACTTCTGCGGCGCCGATGGCGCGCTCGATGCTGGTGGAGTAACGCAGTGCGGCCATCCCTGGAATCAGATAACGTTTGACAAGACCACGGGCCCTGGGCTGGCCTGGATCCAGAACGTGAGTAATTTCTTTGCTGACGTGAAAGCTAACAACATCCAAAATGTCGATCTCAGCCTTGTGCACGGGTCGTCGGCCGGGGGAACGTATTCCCAGGCGAAAGCCGACTCCACGTCTCCGGCAGACACTCCGGGCAACAAGGTGTACTGTGCTGACACCACCGATCCCGTGCTCTTCTACGCAACTTATCCCTTTGGTCTGAAGTCTAGCAACTTTTTTCCAATTGGGCAGGGCGACAACGGCGGCTACAACTGCTCGCCCATCAACCCCTACTTCGTCGGGTGGCAGAACCAGTTCAACGTGATCGACGCGGTCCTGGCCGCTGCGCAAAGCAACCTAGTGACTATCTCCGAGTTGGAATTCGAGCAGGAGCAGGACTTGGTGGATTTTACGAGTGAGCTGCGTCTCATGTACGATAATTCGAGTCCGGAGTCGGCGCTCCAACAGCCCGGAACGAGCGTAGATATCCTTACGAAGCTCAGGGGACTGATGAATAATCACAATTTCCTGGCAGGCAACGTGACCTGGTCGGCTCCCTGGATCGACGCGACTCTCGCGACGGAGAACTGCTTGAACGTCTACCAGGATTATTCTCGTGAATCCACCCTGGATGCAATTCTGGCCGCGATTGGTGGTGGAGTAATCGGCCTGAACAACGACCATACCACGAGCAACGGTCTTTATTGCGGAGGCACGACAAATACGATGCTCCCGTCGCCCATGTATAACCCTACGCAGCCTAGCATCGTCGATAGTCACATGTACCCTCATGTCGATGCCGGTCCCGGTGCAAGCGAGGACTATCAGATTACACTAGATCCGCAAATCCCAACCTTAGCACAACTGGATTACAGTGATTTGCAGCACTTCGTGGCTAAGTATTTCCCATCAGCTCAGGTGATCATCGGCGAAACCCACCCAGGAACTCCCTATTACGATACTGTTGATAAGTGCAATCCGTTTGGGAATCCCGGCGGTGCCCCCAACGTCGTAGGCTTCAATGCGAGCCTGCTTGCAGGCTACTACGTCGTTTTCAGGCCCTGGATGGAAGTGCTGGGGCCTACCGGCAAGTGCTTCCCCTACAACGGCGGCGGAGCCACGAGCTATCAAAATGTGAACTACAACTGGAATGGCCCATACGCGCCGACTCAGCAGCAGTAAGGAGGAATCCATGAAGATCTTGAAGAATGCATGTCTTGTCGGTCTTGCTGTGTTGTCGTCTGCCTTGGCGCAGTCCACGGCCACGGTTGGAACCCTGCAAGGGTTGGTAACGGATGCCCAAGGCAAGCCGCTCGCGGGCGCGGAGGTGCGATACCGTCGTCTTTTTCAGACGGTCCTTAGTTCTAGCCATCAACCGCTGCCCGCTCCGGGCGAGGCGGTGATCCAGAGCAAGGTTACTACAGATGCGAATGGGGCGTACACTCTGCCGAATCTCCCAGCGGGCGACTATGCGCTCTGCGGAAGCGTTCCCACGCTCCCATACCTCGATCCCTGCCAATGGGCAACCTCGCCGCGTACGACCGTCGCCGCCGCTGCCCCAACCAAACATACCCTGATCCTGACCAAAGGCGTATTCCTAAAGGTGCGGGTTAACGATCCCTTGGGCCTGCTTCCGCAGACGCAGGATGGCCCGTTGAAGGCCGGGAATCTAATCGTGGGCGTCACATTCGCAAAGGGAGCCTACCTCGGCGCTCAGAATACGGGTGTGGATAGCGCCGGCCGGAACTATCAGATGATCATTCCCGCCGGGGCGCCTTTGAGTCTGTGGCTATTCAGCCGGCACGTTGCGTTGAAGGATGCGAACGGGAACCCTGTGGATGTTTCCGGTGCGCGGATCGCGTTCCAGGCAACGGCAGGCAGCGATCAGACCTTCACGTTTACGGTTTCGGGGCCCCTGGCCCAGTCCCAGTAGGAGTACGGTGACAACGTGTACACACGATTCCTGGTTTTGTCTTCGTGGTTGTTAACAGTTGCATGGTGCCAAAAGCCGGTAATCTCACCTGGCGGTGTGACTAATGCAGCCAGTTACGTGACTGCCACCTCTATCGCTGGAGCATTCGGCAAGGGTCTGTCGGGTGGGTCGCTCGTCTCGATTTTTGGAATGAACCTCGCGGCTTCTACCGAAGCGGCGTCGACGGTTCCGTTGCCCACGAAACTCGGTGGCACGTCTGTGGCCGTTAACGGTGTTGCTGCGCCGCTCTTCTTCGTCTCACCGGGCCAGATCAACTTTCAGATGCCGTACTGTTACGGAACGTGCCACACTGCATCACCTCAGGGCATCGTGGTTTCCACCGCGGCAGGATCTAGCGATCCATATCTGGTAGACGGGCAGGGCGCGGAGGGGCTCTTCACAAGCGACGCCAGCGGTTGCGGGCAGGGCGCCATCCTGAATGTGAGAGCTGACGGAAGCGTTTCGGTGAACTCGACGGCTAATGGCGCCGCGCCCGGGGATTCCATCTCTATCTTCGGGACCGGCTTGGGGATTGTTTCCAACCCACCGCCCGATGGTATGCCTGCTCAGTCGGCCCCGCTGTCGGCATCTTCGGTCGTTGGAGACTCAAAGCTGGACTCTGTAGATAACCCCCCGGTACCTGGTAGCTACTGGGCAGGCCGCGCCCCCGGACTCATCGGAGTCGACCAGTTCAACTTTCTCGTTCCCGATACTACGCGGGAGGGCTGTGCCGTCCCGCTCCAGGTCGTAGCGCTTTACGGCATCAGCCAGGCAGTGACCGTGAGTATCCGCAAGGGCGGCGGACCGTGTGTGGACCCGCCCTCGGCCGGATTCGGGCAGATCGCTTGGGAAAAGAGTGTCACAACCAGTACGCACCCTACCGTGGGTTCCACAACCGAGACCGACACGTTGACCGTATCCCTACAGTCCTCACCCGGAAAACAGGCGCCAGCGACGCCGGCCTACACCGAGGGCGGACTTCCCGGCGCGCCTGTTTATTTCGGCCCCTCGTGCCCCGTATCAGGCTACCGCAGTCTCGATGCCGGCCGCATTTCCACGCAGGCGCCCGGCTCCAGTCCGGTACCGGCCTCCGTGATGCCTCTGACCGGACCCGTTAGCAATCTGACGGTGTATCAGACGATGCTCCCCAACCGCTCCATTCACCCTGGTACCTTCAGCGTTAGTGCGATGGGGGGCGGGGACGTCGGTCCATTTCAGTCCAGCGTCCAAATCGGCTCGGAGATTCACATAACCACTGTGATCGCGGGGAGGCTTTTTGACTTCACACAGCCAGTGACCGTCAATTGGACCGGCGGCGATCCAGCTTCCTGGGTGACATTCACGATCATCAACCATTATGGCTACGAGGACGTGCCACACGCTGTTCGTGCCCGGACCTCCGCAGGCACCGCTACCATCGGCACCGTCGCCGGCCATCAACAGGCCGCGCCAGGGCTCGTGTCGGTGGTGCTGGAAGTAGATCCCGATCCATCGCAGATAGCGGCATTTGCAGCACCCGGACTATCCTTGGGTGGGCGTCACACTTGGAAGTACACCTATCGCTTTGAGGACGTCATGGTCCAATAGCCGGCCCGGCCGGACAGCCCCGACACGTGTTCGAGAAGGCGCGCTGGACGGGCGTGCCCATGACCTCCATCAAGGAGGAGGAAATCGCCAAGCTGCTGCGCATCGAGGAGGAGCTGCACCGGCGCATCATCAGCCAGGAGAAAGCCATTTCCGCGCTGGCCCGCGCCATCCGCCGCTCGCGCGCCGGTTTGAAATCGAGCAACCGCCCGGCCGGGTCGTTCCTGTTCCTGGGCCCCACGGGCGTGGGGAAGACCGAAGTGGCGCGCGCCCTGGCGGCGTTCCTGTTCGGCAGCGAGAAGAGCCTGGTGCGCTTCGACATGTCGGAGTACATGGAGAA